>JAHHTP010000032.1 GCA_020024615.1 Oscillospiraceae bacterium | reverse complement strand
GATTTTTTCAGTAAAATATTGTATAATGGTAATAGCATGATTTTTAAAAGGAAGGAGATAGACCGATGCTGATTAAAAACAAAGCGTTCCGAGATTTTTTATCCCGCTGTATTACAAAATATTTTTCGGGACTCAATCGCTTAATTCCTAAAAATCCTAACCAAGTTTTATTTTACACCAATACCGGGATTAAAGATAACTTGAAAGCGGTGATGGATGTCATGGCAGCAGGCGAATATGATAATTACAAACTCATTTGTAGTTGCAATGATACAAACGGTTTACCGACATCGGTCAAATCAATTTCAAATCCTGCTGGACTGTTTGCTTTTTTGCGCAGCGGTTATGTCTTTTACTTTAACGGTAAAATTCCTATAAAGCCTTCGCCAAAACAAACCGTTGTAAATCTCTGGCATGGTATTCCCTTAAAAAAAATCGGACAAATGCTTTATCCAGATATGGATTTGGACTTTGCCACCCATTACCTGGCTCCGTCTGCGTACAGCGGTCAGCTGATACAGCAGGTATTCGGCTGTGCTGAAAATAAAATTTTAATCAATGGTTTGCCGCGCTGTGACAACTTGTTCTTAGCACCGCCCACAAGGAATGCCTGTATATTATTGGGACATTCTGACTGTTCTTATCTCATTGGCTGGATGCCCACTTTTCGGAATGCCGAAGTCAGCAAAATTTGTGACAGCGATTTGAAAAAACGATCTGCCACAGGATTGCCGATTCTGCATACCACTGAAGATCTATCCCGCTGCAACGAACTTCTGAAAAAACATCATGCTCTGCTGTGGATTAAGCTGCACCCAAATGAAATCGGTTTGGTAAGCAACAAAGATTTTTCCAATATTCTGATTCAGACTGATGCTGAATTTCAAATCCTGCATACCGATTTTTATCGTATGCTTGGCAGCTGTAATGCCTTAATCACCGATTATTCCAGTGTATATTTCGATTATCTGCTGTTAAACCGACCAATATTGTTTGCTGTAGAGGATATAGACTCCTATACTCAAAATCGCGGTTTTACCGCTGATGATCCGATTACACAGATGCCCGGTGTTATTTTAAACAATCAGGAACAGTTTTATGACAACATTTCGGATATCCTTTCTGGAAAACCAGATATATATGAGGAACAAAGAAATGCTGTACGAGAAAAATACTGCGGTCAAACCGATAGTCAAGCCACTAAAACACTGCTTAAAAAAATCAATTTGAAAGGAGCGTAATCATCAATGGGCAAAATCAAATCGTTTGCCAAAAGAGTAATACGCTTTCTGACTACCCATTTTGCAAAATATATCCCAGTCAAAAAAAATCTGGTGCTGTTTGAATGCTTTTTAGGACAAAGCTACAGCGATCAGCCCAAATATATCTACGAAGAAATGGTACGCCGAGGGATGGACAAGCAATATACCATTATCTGGGGACTCCGCAAAAACAAGATGGATATTCAAATCCCTGGAAAATGCAAAAAAATGTCCTATTTAAGCCCATGCTACATCTGGAATATCCTGCGCAGTAAGTATATTATCAATAATAGCCGTTTTCCGCATTTTGTAATGACCAATCCGAAAACGGTATTTTTACAGACCTGGCACGGCACCCCACTCAAGCGTCTGGGCCTGGATCAGGATGAAGTGTATATGCCCAATACGACCACCGAACGTTACAAAGCGAATATGATTCGATCGTCCTCTCAGTGGAACTTTATGCTTTCACAGAATCATTTTTCTACAGAACGGTTTTGTTCTGCTTTTGCATTAAAGGAAGATCAGATCTGGGAATTGGGCTATCCGAGAAACGATATTCTCTCTCTGTCACAAGAGCAGAAAAGTGCGATTATTTCCAAAGTTTGCTCCACGCTACACATTCCAGCAGGCAAACGGATTATCATGTATGCCCCAACCTTTCGGGACAACGACACACTAAATGCAAAATACAATCACACCTTCCCGTTTGATTTAAATGATTTTGCTGATTCTCTTGGTGAAGACACCATACTGATTTTAAGATTACATTATCTGGTCAGCCTGACCGTCGGAAAAGATATCCGTTCTAAAAATATCGTGGATGCATCAAACTATCCAGACATCTCTGAGCTGTATCTAACCGCAGATATGTTAATTACGGATTATTCTTCAGTCATGTTTGACTACGCAATTACTGGAAAGCCAATGGCTTTTTATATGTATGACCTATCCAACTACCGAGATACGCTTAGAGGATTTTACTTTGATTTGTCCGAGCTTCCAGGTCCAATGACCCAAGACTATGCACAAATGCTGCAATACGCCAAACAACCTGAAAGTTTCCAAACAAAATATGCTGATAAATACCGTCAATTCCAAGAAAAATTCAATTATCTGGATGACGGAAAGGCAGCAGAACGCACTGTAAATAAACTATTTTTCAACCAGCTATAATCAGGCATTTTCATCCTGATTATCATAAATATTTTTAAAAAGGAGTTTAAACGATTATGAAACGTGTATTAACTTATGGTACTTTCGATTTACTGCACTACGGTCACATCCGTCTGCTCAAGCGCGCGAAAGAAATGGGCGACTATCTGATTGTCGCACTTTCCACCGACGAATTCAATGCCAGCAAAGGTAAAAAAGCATATCATGACTATGAAACCCGTAAAAAAATGCTGGAAGCAATCCGTTATGTTGATCTGGTTATTCCAGAATCATGCTGGGAGCAAAAGGCTGACGATGTAAAAAATTACTTTGTCGATGTCGTTGTAATGGGTGATGACTGGGCAGGAAGCGACCGCTTTGACTATCTGAAAGAAATCTGCGACCTGCAATTTTTAAGCCGTACGCCTGGTATCTCCACCACCAAAATCAAAGGTGACCTGAATTTAAGTGAACAAAAATGAATGCATTTACAACAATTATAAAAGAACATATTCAGTACCGCAGCCAGATTTTAAAGCTCGCAAAATCTGACCTGGTCAAAACCTATCAGGGCTCTTTTCTCGGGTGGTTCTGGGCACTGGTCAAACCTGCTATCACCATTGCCGTATACTGGTTTGCTTTTTCTATCGGATTACGGCACGGCTCAGATATTGCCGGATACCCATTTTTCCTATGGCTGCTCAGCGGTATTATTTCATGGTTTTATGCCAATGATATGTTTCACGCTGGCACCGGAAGCATAAAAAAGTATAGCTATCTAGTCACCAAAATGAAGTTCCCAATCAGCACAATTCCGACATTTGTCAGCATTTCCAATCTGTTTGTTCATATAGTATTGCTGCTGATTACCATCTGCATTTTTTGGGTCATGGGATATCCCCCTACCATTTACTACCTACAACTGCCGTACTATACACTCATGATGTTTTTAAACTATTGGGTTTGGAACCTCTTTTCCGCACCGCTCGCCGCGCTCAGCAGAGATTTCCATCAATTTATCAAATCCACCACAACGGCGATTTTCTGGCTCTCTGGCGTTTTATGGAATGTTAGAACGGTGGAATTAAAATGGCTTCGTATCCTGCTGTACTTTAATCCTGTCACCTATATTGCAGAAGGATACCGTAATGCATTCATCTATCAGACCTGGTTTTTTGAGGATTCGTATTCGCTGATTGGATTCTGGAGCGTATTTGCAATCGGCACTGTCGTTGCATTCTGCGTATTCCATAAACTGCGTAAGGATATCCCAGATGTACTATAACAGGCAGGACAAGCAAGGAGTCATCTATGCCAAACCTAAATTATGACACGATTATTGCCTTTGACAATGTCAGCAAAATCTATAAACTTTATAAAAACGAGAAAATGCGGCTTCTTGGGGCATTTTTCAAAAAAATCCCCTATACCAAAAAAACAGCTAACAAAAATCTGACATTCTCGATCACACGAGGAGAAACAGTTGCTATATTCGGCAAAAACGGTGCTGGTAAATCCACCATGCTGAAACTGATTACCCAGGTCATCTATCCAACTTCTGGTAAGGTTATCGTAAACGGCCGTGTCAGTGCCCTACTGGAACTCACAGCAGGATTTGACCCGGAATTTACTGGACGGGAAAATATTTATTTCAAAGGCACTTTAATGGGACTTTCCCAGCAGGAAATTGCTAATTATGAAAAAGATATTATCAGTTTTGCGGAACTCGGCCCATATATCGACCAACCAGTACGAACCTATTCATCCGGCATGAAAGCTCGTCTGGGCTTTGCTATCAACATCAGCATTGAACCAGAAATTCTAATTATCGATGAGGCTTTAAGTGTCGGTGATGCTGCATTCCGCAAAAAATGTAAGCTGAAATTGGATGAAGTTACCGCCAAACACCAGGTTACTGTTTTACTGGTTACCCATTCTACCGCACAGGCAAAAACACTCTGCAAACGCGGTCTAGTATTAAAAGATGGAGCTTTAATTTTCGACGGAAATATAGACGATGCTATTGTTGATTACGAAAAAACACTGGCCAAAAAGAAAAAGAAAAAAAGCATCCTGAACCAAAAGATTGAACCTGTTGCAGAAAAATCGAAAGCTCCAGCCGTACAGGCTGATGTGCCACCTGCCCCAGTGGAAAAGCCAGTAGAAACACAAACACCAAATGCTTAACAAAAAAGCCCTCTCCAATTGGAAGGGCCTATTTTTTTGTACAAAAAATCGCACATCGAAAATGATGTGCGATTCCAGTCTATAAAGCGTTAACGATTACAGATATTTTTTTACTTCTGCCGGTAAATCAGCTTCATCAGCCGATACGGTAATGGTAACATTGATATCTTTTGCAAGCTCATCAATTTTTGCAAGCAGAGCACCCAGACCAACCAGATCTTTGTTGCCGATTTTCAGAATACCATCTACAAATACATCAGCGATGTCATAATTGCCAGCCAATACGCCTGCAAAGAAGCCGTAAAAAGCATCATAACCACAAATATTGTATTCATTTGCTGCGATTAAGCGGCATCTGTGAGGAATATCATAGGTAAGCTGCATTCCCTGCTCAATGCATACAACTGAACCGGTGCTGTTTGCACAAACACTGTTAACCATATCAATCATTTTTTTAGTTTTGCCGGAACCTTTTTTACCACAAATAACTTTTAACATAAGTATATCCCCTTTTCTTATTATTTTATTTCAACTTTGCTTCCAAAGCTGCTTTCTGCTCCTCATAACCCGGTTTACCGAGTAATGCAAACATATTCTTCTTATAGCTTTCAACGCCTGGCTGATTAAATGGATTAACACCGAGCATATAGCCGGACATTGCGCATGCTTTTTCAAAGAAGTAAATCATATAGCCGAGTTCGTACTCATTCATCTGCTCAACTTCCAGAACCAAGTTCGGTGTGCCACCCTCAGTATGTGCTAAAACAGTACCCTGAAAAGCTTTCTGATTTACAACAGACATGTTCTGATTGGACAGGAAGTTTAAGCCGTCAAAGTTAGTTGGATCAGCTTTAATAAAGAAGTCTTCTCTCGGTTTTTTTACATCTACTACGGTTTCAAAGATAATATTAGAACCATCCTGAATGAACTGCCCCAGAGAATGCAGATCTGTGGAGAAAATTGCGGATGCTGGGAATAATCCTTTACCATCCTTGCCCTCACTCTCACCGAACAGCTGTTTAAACCACTCATTCATCATTGCGAAAGAGGGATCATAAGCAATCAGCATTTCTACCGCTTTTCCTTTGCGCAGAAGAATGTTGCGGTATGCAGCATATTTATAGCAGTCATTGGTATGTACATCGTCAACCATGTAATCAGCCTGTGCTTTTGCAGCACCTTCCATCAGGGCGTCAATGTCACAGCCTGCTACTGCAATTGGCAACAAACCTACAGCAGTCAGAACGGAGAAACGTCCACCAACATCATCCGGAATGACAAAAGTTTCATAACCATTTGCATCACACAGTTCTTTTAATGTACCCCGCGCTTTATCAGTAGTAGCATAGATGCGTTTTGCTGCTTCCTCTTTACCATATTTCTCTACCAGAAATTCACGGAAAACACGGAACGCTAGTGCTGGTTCAGTCGTAGTACCAGATTTAGAAATAATATTTACTGATACATCCTTACCTTCACACAAGGACAAAATCTCTTTTAAATAAGTCGGGTTAATGCTATTACCTACGAAGTAGATTTCCGGAGTGTCTTTTTTCAAATTGTTGTACAGAGATGATTTCAGTACTTCGATCGCAGCACGAGCACCCAGATAAGAACCACCAATGCCGATTACCAGCAGGACATCGGAATCGCTCTGTATCTTTTTCGCAGCAGCTTTGATTCTGGCAAACTCCTCTTTATCATAATTGGTTGGCAGATCAATCCAGCCTAAGAAATCATTTCCAAGTCCAGATTTTTCGTGGAGAACCTTATGAGCTGTTTTTACAATAGCTTCCATACCAATCAGTTCATCTTCTCTTACAAACTGTTTGACATAATTATCATTTACGCGTAATGCCATAGGAACGCCTCCATATCTTTGTATACCTTTTTGAAAAGTTCAATCGCCATTAAACCTTTCGGCTATCCATTATCGATTGGATAGTCTAATTATACAATATATTTTCAAACTTTTCAAGTGTTTTTAGCGGTATTTAAAATTTTTTCACAAGATTTTTATTGTTTTGCAGTTAAATGCTATACAGATTCCAGTGGTTCCTATTGATAAACCGCTATTTATCATGTATAATATATAATAGATTTTTACGTTTTTTCCACCTACGGAGGGTTTCAATATGCTTTACACGCACTATCTGATCAGTACAAACAATGAAGCTCCTTATCGGGAGCTTGCTACCAATCTATCTGATGAAAATCTGCTTGCCTTTTCAAATGAACACTATTCCCATTTTTGTGAAAACAAAGAATTCAGCAAAGCCCAATTCGCTATTTACAATACGCCGAAAGATATGACTGTTGGCTGCATCAATCAGCTGTATTTGCGGGAAAAAGACACTTATTTTTATTTAAGCCATGTGTATGCCGCTGATATGTCGCAACGAGAAAAAATCCTGCCGTTGTTACCAAATATTATTGCAACCGCAGAATTTGAAACCATCCCCCAACAGAATCCGGATCTTTCTGCCACCCAAATTCCATGCCGTGCAGATGATGTTATTACCCTGACTTATCCCGATGAAATCTTAAAACAACTGGTGCAAGCAAGCTTGCAAATTTTATTAAACGGCGGACATTTATTCATTATTTCAAGCTGGGAAGATTGTTTTGACTTAAAAGCACGCGACCTGATGAGTCAAATCATTTCTTTACTCCCTTATCAGTGCCGACGCAGACTGAATTTCCGCTCTTATGCAAATGATATTTCCGATACTGAACAGGGCGGGAGTATCATCTTTTGTCAACCACAGGACGCCTTGCATTTCCAGAAATTATATGCAGATAATTCTATCTTCTATTTTTTACAGCAGAAAATCTCCTTCCCTAAAATCGAAATTCTACCTTATGCGGACTTTGCCGTAAAACACCATGATCAAATTCCGGAAATGCTGATCTATGCTGATCGTAAATTAAGTGGAAAATTAAAAAATGATCCTGAATTTTATGATGTACTCTGTCATCTCCGCTACGTGGAAAAAGATGAGTCGCTTGATAACTATGCCAAACACCGCAAATGGCTTATTCCAAACCTTTCGCAGCTGTATCAACTTGGCATCGCCTCCCGCAAACGCGCACTGCAATTATTGGAAAATGAGTTAAAATTTGAACCAGATGATGCAGATGTTCCGTTTGAAACCAAGCTGTCCGCTTTTCTTTATTGCTACGAAACTGAAATGGTTTCAAAAGATCTAATGCATCAATTCTTACTGCATATCCGCAGTTGTACTGACCCGATCAAATGGCAACTCCTGTGCCGCCAACTTGATATACCGATTGCTGAAGCAGAATTGCCCCAGAAACCACCTGCAAAAGAAACTTCTTCTGAAACACAACCAGAAGAATCTGGTGATAAACATTCAGCCTATATAGAAACTGCTGATGAGAATATTGAAACAGTGGAGATTTTTGCTCAGACGGAGCCTTTCGATGATGATAATGTGATACAAGATGTATCCGAATGTGAAACAGAAAAAAGCGATGAAATGCCGTTTTTGAGTGTCAACATTCCCTCATCGCATGCTGAAGAAGAACTGCCGTCGGAAGAAGAAAAAGAATCTCTGCTGCCAAAAGAACAAATGGAACCCTTCCTTGAAAATCTAATGCAGTCGCCTGATATTATCAAATATATCAACGCCGGATGCCGCCATTACGGAAAGCCACTGTATCAAGAATTTGAAGTACAGCGTGCTGTGGCAAGATATCTCTCAAGTGCCGTTTCCAGCTGCACCACACAGGAAGAACTTGACAAAGTAATTGAGGTTGCTGACGAGATCGCAGCATATCAGAACGAGCCAATGATTGTCATTGCCAAAGAAGTTCACCGACTGATTTCCGTTCAGGAGCAGTCATTAAAGGAACACGCAGAACAGCAGAAAATTTTGGAACAGGAACTGAAAGAGGCAAAACTATTGTCCCAGTTTGATGCCATTTTCCAGTCTGGTGATATCACAAAATTAAATCAGATTGAATTGATTCCGATTTGTATCTCTGAACACATTTCCAGAGCCGTCATTGCAGAATATGCACTTAAGCAATACCGGGAACACAACAATGCTCTGGCTTTACTGTTTGTATGCTGTCAGTATGACGTACAAGGAAATCTGGAAACCTGCGAACCACAAAAAATGGAACAATATCTGCACGCTAATATTCGGGTTCAAGAACTTCGCTACGAATGGCTTGACGAGATTGCTGGATTTGCTGGTCTGAAAGAATCTGAAATAATTGAAAAAGCAATTATTGATTATGCAGCATCGGAACCTGATCTTTTAGACAGTGCAAAACTAAACCACGGCGCATTGTACTTCTTATTGGTTGAAAATGGAATATTAAAATCCTCTACTCGAAAATATATTATCTTTGGCGTAGCAGTAACGGTCGCTATTGCTGCTGTTACCATAGCTGGTATTCTTCTGTCTGGAAGTGAATTTTTAAATTGAATCAAAAAAGCTGCCTCTTTCAGGCAGCTTTCTGCTTTTTAAAACCAAAAGAGACTGTCAAAAACAGCCTCTTTTGGTACAGGTTTCACCCTGTAATTTCCCCATATTTTATATAACATATCAAAACAATATTTCAATATTAAACCGATGTAAAAATCATCAGTACTGTTATTGTATCATATCTTTTACTATATGACAATGATTTATAGTTCAAAAAATTTAAACTAGATAAAATGCGATAAAATGTCTGAAACTTACGATATGATTTCACTTTTTAATTTTGAAACACTTGATATATCTTCCAAAATAATCACTTGTTTTTATCATTTGGCTTCAAAATTGTAGCAATTAGCAATCCAAAGAAAATTGCAGCTGTCAAGCCGCCTGCGGCAGAACAGATTCCACCGGTAAAAATACCGATAAATCCATCTTGATCAACCGCCTCTTTTACTCCTTGTGCCAACAGATTGCCGAATCCGGTCAGTGGTACCGAAGCACCACTTCCAGCAAAATCCACAAGGGGCTGATAAATTCCAAATGCCCCCAATATTACTCCTGCTACGACAAAAGAAAACAAAATCCTCGCTGGTGTCATTTTGGTATAATCCAGCAGCACCTGACCGATGGCGCAAATGCTTCCACCGACTAAAAAAGCTTTGATGCACGCCCATAATAATTCCACGATCATTCACCTCCTGCCGAAAGATGCAACAAATGGGAAATGCAAGGGATACTTTCTCCCTGCTGCACACTCAAAGGGCTCATCAATGCACCGGTAGCCAGAAATAGGATATTATTCCATTCTCCGGATTCCAACTTCGGCAGCAAATGACTGCAAAGCACTGAGGCACAACAGCCGCAGCCACTACCACCGGCATGTGCATCTTGGGATTCATCATACAGCATCATCCCACAGTCCCCATGCCGATTATGAAGGGAAATGCCGTCTTTTTCTAACAATTTCAAAAACAGATTAGAACCAATTTCTCCCAAATCTCCAGTGATGATAGCATCATAGTCCATCACTTTGGTATCACTCTGTTTCAAATATCTGCTCAGCGTATCTGCTGCTGCTGGTGCCATTGCTGCCCCCATGTTGGTCAGATCAGAAACACCAAAATCCGTTACCTTTCCAAAAAACGCTCGATTGATTTTTACACTTCCTCCTGTTTGTCCCACTGTCAAAGCACCGCAGGCTGTGGCAGTCCACTGCGCACTTGGAGAACGCTGTCCACCATATTCCAACGGATAGCGATACTGTCGTTCCGCAGTACAGAAATGCGAGGATGCCGCGCAAACCACCTGATTCATTAGTCCACTACCAGTCAATATAGCGGAAAATACCATACCTTCTGCCATGGATGCACAAGCATTATACATTCCAGCAAACGGAATGCCCAGATCTCTGGCACAGTATGCGGATGCAATGCACTGGTTAATCAGATCGCCGGACAATAACAAATCCATATCTTCCGGACATTTATCTGCTTTTTTCAATGCTAATTTAATGGTTTGCAGCTGCATTTGGATTTCTCCTTTTTCCCAGCTGTCTGTTCCGAACCGGCTGTCATCAGAAATGATATCGAACTGACGCCCAAGCGGTCCTTCTCCCTCCTTTGAACCACCAACCGCAGCATAAGACTGAATGTGCGGCGGATGTACAAATGTAATCAAATTTCTACGATGATATTCTGCCATAATGCCTCCTTAAAATTAAAAGAAATGCCTTATATACAGATATTTTCTCCGGAATGCAGATATTTATTCTTATCATTGACATTTCTGCTATATCATGCTATAACTAATATAAATCTTCTTTTAACAGGAGCGTGTAAAATATGATTCACTCTTTTTTGATTATTGGGCAATCCAATATGGGTGGGCGAGGACTGCTCAATGAAGCACTGGAGATTAATTCCAGCCGAATTAAAATTTTAAGAAACGGGCGATGGCAGCCGATGTTCCGTCCGATCAATCCGGACAGAGCCTTTTCTGGTACCAATCTTGCAGAAAGCTTTGCGGAAAAATATGCGCAGAAATATGATGTTGATACCGGCATTATCTGCTGCGCCGATGGCGGAACCAGCCTTGACCAGTGGAAACCAGGCAGTTTGCTTCTGGATAACGCTATATTCAACTGCAAACTTGCACAGCGTACTTCCACCATTGCAGGCGTCTTGTGGCATCAGGGAGAAAATGAAGCTTCCTCCGGCATGTATCCCCAGTACCGCGAAAAATTTGAGATCATCATGAATACACTGCGAAAAGAGCTAAATTTATATGATGTGCCGTTTCTGTTGGGCGGACTTGGCGATTTTCTTCCCCACTGCATCTATGGCGATGCTTTTAAGGATTATCAAAAGGTCAACGAACAGTTGATCGAGGTTGCAAAACATAATAAAATGACTGGATATGTCTCATCAGAAGGTTTAACGGCTAATGCTGACAACCTGCATTTCAACGCAAAATCGCTTTACCAATTCGGTATCCGCTACTTTGAGGTATTTGAAACGCTGCGTGATCCGAATAAAATTTTTATTGAAAAACCGTGTGAAGATAATGCTCTACGCAGCGAACTGGAAAAATTATAATCGAAGTGCTATCCGCATAAAATCATTTTGTTTGAACTCCCCTATTTACACTTGCAGCTTAGAAGCCATCTCTATTTTGAAACAATAGTCTAAATCTATATTTAAAGATTGACAACAAGAGTTAGATGTGATACAATATTTTATGGTATTAGAAACATTTTTTAATCAAGATTCATTATATTTTTAAATTATATTACAGAAAGGAAGAGTATCATGTTAAAAGGAAAAGTTGCCATTGTTACCGGCGGAACTAGAGGTATTGGTTTAGCCATTGTAAAAGCATTTTTAGCAGAAGGAGCATCGGTTGCATTGTTCGGCTCCAGAGAAGAAACCGTAAACAAAGCACTCGAAGCAATCAAAGCAAAGACTCCAGATGCATCTGTTATGGGTCTGTGGCCGAATTTAGGCAATTATGCAGAAATTGAAAAAGCAGTTCAGGAAGTCAAAGCACACTTCGGTAAAATCGACATTTTGGCAAATAATGCTGGTGTTTCTGCAAGAGAATCAATCTATGATTATGATCCGGCTGCATTTGATAAGGTTGTCAACTTAAATGTAAACTCTGTTTTCTACTGTGCGAAAGCTGTTGCTCCGATCATGAGAGAACAAGGCGGCGGCTCTATTGTTAATACCAGCTCAATGGTAAGCCTGTATGGTCAGCCTTCTGGCTGTTCTTATCCGGCTTCCAAATTTGCTGTTAATGGTTTGACAAAATCTTT
Organism: Oscillospiraceae bacterium; assembly: GCA_020024615.1. Classification (GTDB taxonomy): domain Bacteria; phylum Bacillota; class Clostridia; order Oscillospirales; family Ruminococcaceae; genus JAHHTP01. Next base: position 4,116 of record JAHHTP010000032.1, on the reverse strand, counting down.
AGCTCGCGAATTAGGTAAAGATAATATCCGTGTCAATGCTGTTCTCCCGGGTGTTACTCGAACCGATATGGTAGCAGCACTGCCAAAAGAAATGGTTGACAGAATCGCTTCCACCATTCCGCTGGGTAGAGTTGGTGAGCCGGAAGAGGTCGCAAACGCGTTTGTATTCCTTGCAAGTGACAAAGCAAGCTACATCACCGGCGCAATTCTGTCGGTTGACGGTGCAACTCAGGTTTAAACTTATATAAAATTATTTCAAAGGATTTGTCACAAAGCAAACCCTTTGATTTATGCATTAAAAAGGCGTGCATTTGGGGTACCCTCCGTAAGGAAGGTACCCCAAATTGTAGATTTTGATATCGAAATACGATACTCGCTATAATTATGGATATGTAGAAATGGTAGTTTCGCTGTGTTATAATTGGGTTAAAAATATGATTTTTGAAAGGTTATAAAATGTCAACAAACAAAGACTATCTGAATTTTTTGTTAGATCAGCTGTCTTTTCTTGAAGGAATAACTTATCGTATGATGATGGGCGAATATTTAATATACTATCGTGGAAAAGTTGCAGCATATATTTGTGATGACAGATTTTTAGTTAAGCCTGTACCATCAGCTATCAAAATGCTTCCCCATGCTGAATATGATTCAATAAATCCAGGAGACAGAAAAAAATTATTGCGTGTTGATAATGTTGACGATCGCAATTTCCTTACCGATTTATTTAATTCAATATATGACGAATTACCTTTTCCAAAATCAAAACAAGTGAAATAAGAGTTTTTTTAACAGGTAGCAATTAATTTAACTGCTACCTGTTTTGCTATACTTTTTAATTGTGTGCTTCCCTTGGAAGCCTTTTTATATTTTTAAAAAAACAATCCAATCAGCCAATAGATAAATCCATAAATCACACTGGCACTCACACCATATACAATCACCGCGCCGGCAATTGAAAACAGCTTTCCACCGATACCTAAAATAAAGCCTTCTGAACGAAATTCCAATGCTGGTGAAACCATTGCGTTGGCAAATCCAGTGATCGGCACAAAGGTTCCGGCTCCTGCAAACTTGGCAATCTTATCAAACACCCCCGCACCAGTTAAAACAGCTGTAATAAAAATCAGCGTTACTGAAACCAACAAAGCAGCATTCTTTTCGTTGAATCCCATCGCCTGATATCCGGTTCGCATCAACTGTCCCAATGTGCAGATACCGCCACCAACTAAAAAAGCAGCTGGGATATTGATATACCACTTGCTCGGTGGTGTTGCCTTGTCCACCATTTTCCGATATTCCTGCGGTGATACAGCCATGAAATATTCCTCCTTTTATCTTCAAACTGCGATAACTATTATCTGTCTTTTCTGCTTATCTATACATCTGTCGTTGTATTTTATTTTAAAATTTGGTATAATATCAGTGTTGCAAGGTGGCAAAGGCATCTATTTTTTAGACGCCTCCGCCTTTCTATTGCAGCCGTCTTTGTCACGCAGCAGGCTATTTTGCAGACAATACTGTCACCTTCCGCCAAACACGGGAATTTTTATCCCTGATACAATATATGCTGCTTCTGACAAAATGCGACTTTATATTCTAAAAGGAGTGCGATATGAATATTACATTTACGGTTTTACAGCAGGTCATTATCATGTTTCTATTAATCGGAGTCGGTATTTTTGCATTTAAAACCAAAATGATTGATGAACACGCAAGCAGCAAAGTCACCACACTGCTATTGAATATCATCGCTCCGGCGACAATTCTCAATTCATTTTTCATTGAATATGATACCAATAAATTAAAATCGCTGGGCATTATGTTTCTGCTGGGGTTTGGAAGTCACCTGATTGCCATCCTTATTTCAATGCTCGCAATTCGAAAAAAGAACAATCCGCTCTACTCCACACAGCGATTTGCAGCGATATATTCCAACTGCGGCTATATGGCACTTCCTCTTTCCACAGCAGTATTCGGATCGGAAGGTGTTTTCTATGCCAGTGCATATATGATTGTATTCCAGTTTCTATCCTGGTCACATGGTTATTTACAAATTTCCGGAAAAGCAGATAAAAAGGCCATCTTAAAAACATTCTATTCTCCAGCAATTCTGTCAGTAATATTGGGTTTGATTATATTCCTAGCCAGAATACCGGTTCCATCGGTCATCTCTCAGACAGTAGGATATGTAGCATCACTAAATACACCACTTGCTATGGTGGTCATTGGCTGTACACTTGCACAAAGCCCTGTTAAAGATGCTTTCTGTAATCGCAAAAACTATTTTACAGTATTTCTGCGCAACCTGCTGATTCCATTTGTAATTGCGTTTGTTTACGCGCTAATTCCAGGACTGGATGAAAATCTACTGCTTGTCAATATTCTATCCTCCTGTTGTCCAACAGCCGCTATCATTGTAATGTTTGCCAAACGCTTTGATAAAAATGCAGCAGAAGCAAGTCAAATATTGACCTTATCCAATATTTTCTCAATTGGTAGCATCCCTCTGATTATGTTTGCCGCACAAAAAATGGCCGAATTTTTCTGAATTTTTCTTATATAAAGATGAGGCAAATTACGGCATTTTCGTGCAATACCTGAATTTTTATTGACGAAGGTTGACTATATCCTTTCTTTTTAGTACAATAAGAATGTGATTTATGAAACACGATTTTAAAACAAGATTTAAGGGTCTTGTATGATTGAATGGAGGCTTATTGTGATTATTTCCCCTTCTCTATTGGCGGCAGATTTCAGTTGTCTGGAACAGGAAATTAAAAGAGTTGAACAACATGCCGAATGGCTGCATTTAGATATTATGGACGGTCATTTTGTTCCAAATATTTCATTTGGTGTACCGGTCGTAAAATCTCTTCGTAAAATCACCAATCTTTTTTTTGATGTACACCTGATGATTTCCCATCCACTACAATATGTTGAATCTTTCGCGGATGCTGGTGCGGATATGATCTGCTTCCATGTAGAATGTGAAGACAATATCAGCGAAGTCATCAACCGTATCCATACATGCGGTAAAAAAGCTGGACTGGCACTCTCACCTGATACCGATGTTTCGGTTATCGGTCCGTATCTGAAAGATGTTGAAATGATTCTGATTATGAGTGTTTATCCGGGCTTTGGTGGACAGAAATTTATTCCAAACTCCTGTTCCAAAATCCGCGAATTAAAAGGTTTTATCATGCGCTGTCCAGATGTCAGCAATGACCTTTATATTCAGGTGGATGGTGGCATTGATGAACACACCGCTCACATGGTCAAAGACGCTGGTGCAAATGTTCTGGTAGCTGGCTCCTATGTATTTGGAACACAAAATCCGGAACAGTCTATCTATACCCTTCGTTATTCTTAATATACCAACCGCAGACTTTAATTGTCTGCGGTTTTTTCTATCTGAAAAGCATCTATCCCAATACTATACTCCTTTAACAATGCTTCTGCTCTCTCGTCCAGCTGCTCCAGTTCGCCCCATTCTGCACCAGAAAATAGCAGCTGCTGTCTGGTTTGCGGAATGTGAAGGTAATACCGATTCTCCATACAAAAAACTTCAACTTCCTTCGAGATCAGTTCATTGTTCCTAATAAAAGCTTCTACTTGTTTGCGGCTTTGCAAACAGATATAGTTCTGTCTACCCGCAAAATCTGTTTTCATACGCGGTTTTGATAAAGCCAGATAGGTATAACAACCTCCGGATTCTGCCGGAAAAAATTCAACCAGCATGTGATCAAGAGTATATTCTTTATGATAAATACAGCTGATTTGGTTTAACATATCCTCTAACAACAACAGCGTTTCAGCCGTTTCCCGATTTAATCCAGTATAATCTAATTCATAATCCGAAAGTTCTTCCTGCGTTACCGCTATTTTATAGGCATCCATGCCAATTTTTAAAATTTCCATTTTGTATCCTCCCCTCTTTCTTCTGTTATCAATATATCCTTTTTTTCCGAATTGGTGAAAATCAATCTATAAAAAATCACTTCCGCTAAAAACAGGAAATGATTACTTCATTTTTTAGTGAATGATTGCTTTTTTCTTTAGGTTGTAGTATAATAAATTTAGAGAGCTATTTGTTATTGAAAACAAACCAAATTT
>JAHHTP010000031.1 GCA_020024615.1 Oscillospiraceae bacterium | reverse complement strand
GGACCGCATTCAGCAAAGCATCTATCTGGCTTTGTGATAATTTTTCTGCCATCTACTCTCCCTGTCTTTTCTTACCGCTTATCTTCTCCCGTAGCTTTCTCATACGAAGTGATATCCTCTTTCAGTTCCTCTTCCACATTTCGACCGCTGATAATCATTTCTACACGGCGATTCTTTTCCCGTCCTGCTTCTGTGTTATTATCAGCCACCGGTCTCCACTGACCAATTCCTTCGCTGATCAGGCGTGCTGGATCTAGACGGCTGTGTTTCTGCACATAAATTACCACATTCGTTGCTCGGCTACCGGACAGTACTCGATCCGTTTCCACATCATTAGCTCGATCTGGCAATGCCTGTGCCGTATGACCTAACACACGCACCTCTTCAATCGCCTGCGACGCTTCACTAAACAAAACACTCACATAATTCAAAATTGGATATGCATCTTCCCGCAACACCGAACTGTTTCCATCAAAAAATACCGTCTGATTAAACGAGATGAACACTTTGCCGTCTCCCATGGTTACAGATATGCTGTCTTGGGCTCCTTCGCGATCCACATAATCCTTCAGTGCTTCGTACAGATCCAGCATCTGAGCCTCTACTTCTTCTGGGCTTAACCCTTTATCTAATCCAGTTCCATCCTCTGATGGATCTGCAACCGGTCCATCTGAACCACTTGTTTCCGTCGGCGTTTCTGTCGCATATGGATTAAAGCTCTGGACAATCGCCTGCCACTTCTCCTGACTGATATTTGACATGGAATAAAGCAACACGAAAAAACAAAGCAGCAGTGTTACCATGTCGCCATATGTATCCATCCAGTTTGAACCGCCACCAGATGAACTTTTTCTTCTTTTCATTACTGCTCCTCTTCTTTCTGTTTCTTATTTCTTGCCTTTTTTCTTTCCTTTTGCGTTTTCTGCACTCTCGCGCTGCTGCTGTGCCATATAGGTCAGCAAACGCTCACGGATAAATTTCGGGTTTTCACCTGCCTGAATAGATTTAACACCTTCAACAATAAGCATTTTACAAAGAAGTTCTTCTTCAGCACGGTTTCTTAACTGTGTTGCAATAGGACCAAAGATCATATGCGCCAACAAACAGCCATACAATGTTGTAATTAATGCTGTACCCATATCAGCTCCCAAGCTGCTTTGACCTCCGCCAGATAAATCCATACTTTTCAACATATTGATTAAGCCTACTAATGTACCAACCATACCAAATGCTGGTGCAATGCTGGAAGCTTTATCATACATTCCAGCTACTGTATCGTGTCGTGTAGACATATTTTCAATATCAGTTTCCAATATCTGCTGTACTTTATCTGCATCATTAGCATCTACAACAAGCATTACCGCTTGCTTAAAAAACGGATCCGCCAACTGTTTTGCACGTTCTTCCAGTGACAACAAACCATCTTTTCTTGCCACTTGTGCCAAATCTACCAGTTCATCAATATAGTATCTTGGATCAAAACGCCCTTCTTTGAGGATAATAGACAGATGTTTCGGCATATCCTTAAGCATCGACGCTGGGAAACTCGCCACCACAATAAAAATAGTACATCCAATCGTAATCAAAATACTTGCTGGATCAAAAAAGTTTATCAACCATTCAAATTTGACTAAAAATTGAAATTCTGGTACTATTTGTATTTTGGTAACCATACCAAATAAGCACACTGCCAGTGCTCCTACAAGTCCAATGATGTAACTCAGACTCAGCTTTGATTTTTGTTTCGCTTTTGACTTTTCTTTCATCTTTCTTATTATCCTCCTATAGAAGCCGCTTACGCTGCTCCACAAGGTATCGGATCAGTGCCTGTCCTCTACCGAAATTTCTCTATGGATATCCTGAACTTTCGCATTATATTCTGCTATCTTCGCGATGATTTCTTCTATTGTTTCACATACCAGAAAATAATCATGATTCATCATTACAATCTTTGTTTCAGGAATCATTTCGATACATTGAATCTGCAAATAATTAAGCAGAAACTTCTCATTATTGCGTTTGGTTAAAAGGATCATACCCACACCATCCTTTACTCAAAAACTACCATATCCAGAGGTGGGAAAATCGCCCCACCCCTAGACATAGCTGATAAATCAATCCTGAAAATTAACGCTTAACATTTACCAGTTCTTCTAACATAGCATCTGTTACTGTAATAATACGGGTGTTTGCCTGATATCCACGCTGTGTTGTGATCATTTCAGAAATCTCACTCGCCAAATCTACATTAGAGCCCTCAAGTCCACCACACATCAGCTTAGTACCACCAGCACTACCAATTTTCAATTTTGGAGATGCGGCACCACCACCAGTAATACTTCCATTTATTTGTGTAATATTAAGGTCTTTAGCTACGCCACCCATCATTGAAATCTGCAAATCACCAGCTCCATCGCTTGCTTTATAGTAAAAGCCATCTTCATGTGTGACACCGTTTGGGTTGGTGACATTACCAATTGCCAGATAACCGATTGTGATTATCTCTTTTGTATCCTTTGAAGTAGCGGTAATTGCACCAGTAGTCGGATTGATGGTAATACCATCCATCTGTGCATCAGGAATTGCTCCACCAGCACCTTTATAATCCTCCAGCTTACCGTTTGGACCAGTTTGACTAGGATACTTAATACCACCATTATCAAATTTAGGCAAACGAATTGGCACCAACTGATCGGACACTTGTGGTTTGCCAGTAACAGGATCAACACCAGTAGTCAGAAAACCGTATACTACATTACCATTGCCATCACACAGATAGCCATCGCCTTTAAATTCAAAATCACCTACACGGGTCATACTTAAAGATTTTACACTATTTGGATCATCTTTTTTAATATTATTGGCAGTATCCTTGTCACCTACCAGGAAAAATCCATCACCATAAATCATACAGTCGGTAGAGCGTCCAGGTGTATAAGTACCAGTACCCATATTTAGGTCGATAGTACTAAGCTGAGAACCGTAACCAATCTGGGATGGGTTTTTACCACCCATTGTCGAAGTACCATCTGAACCGCCAGAATATGTAGTATACATTGCGTCTTTAAAAATCGCTCTCTGCGATTTATATCCGGCCGTGTTTACATTGGCAATGTTATTACCAATTACATTCATTTTATTCATATGGGTTTTTAAACCCGCAATTGCTGCGTACATTGCACCAGTCATATTTATTTTACTCCCTTCGATTTTGATGCCGCCGCTGTCTGTCAAACGGACAAGACAACATAGCCTCCGAAATCGGTCCTGCTATCTGTGATCTTACAGGAACACGGCACCATCTATATTCGTAAATACACTTTCTTTCATTTCTTCCTGCGTAATTGCAGTGATAACTTTTGCTTGAGGAACATTGATAATAAATGCTCTTTGTGCATCTACAGCCAAAATATTCGTCGCTCCTTTTTTCTGTGCCCGAAGCATACTGCCTTTCAGCTGATCAATCAATCCCTGCGTAATTTCAATTCCTCTTTCCTCTGCACGAAAACGTGCATGTTTGGAAAAAGTTACTTCCTCCTGCGGCCGTACCTCTGCATGGTCAAGCTTCATGCGAAGCAGTGTATCAAAACCATCCGATTGCTTTTTTTCTGCTATTTTTGGAACATCATATTGCGAAATCTGTCCAATTCGCTCCAGCCGATCCATCATAATCTGCCACCTGCTTCCATGTTTTTCGGTGAAACAGATTTATCTTCTACAGGTGGAACCGGAGGTTTCTCATCTGGATTCTCAACCGGAGGTTTTTCTTCTGGTTTTTCATCCGGATTTCCGTCTGGCTTATCAACTGGCGGTTTTTCTTCCAGTTTTGGCAAGGTACCAACAGCCATAATCTCATTCATATAATAGTACTTGTCACCGATAAATACAACCTGCTGACCATCCATCTTACCGGTTCCAGTAACGGTACCCACGATTTCCTTCAGCTTACCATCAGAATCAAACTGACCAACTGTAACTGTTTTTCCAACCAGAGAAGCTGCGTAGCCCATAACAGAAGCATCCGTCATATTTGTAATTGCTTCTACCATCTGCATCATAACCATCTGATTTAGCATATCGGAAGTATCCGTAGAAGAATCGATTCCTTGATGCTGTAATTCAGTTATCATCAGCATTAAAAAATCCTGCATATCCATGCCACTTTTATCTGTGACTCTTTTATCAGGAGCTGCTGCTGTTCTCGCATCTGTATTAGTAGACAGATAAGAACCAATATTACCCATATAATCACTCATCAAAATCACTTCCTTCCTTATAAACTAGCCTGGCTTGCCGGAATAAGCCCTAATCTCAACTGATTTAAGAAATCCATACCGTTAGCCGGCTCTTGGTGCTGTTCTTGCTGCTGGTGCTGTTCCTGCTGCTGACGCTGTTCCTGTTGACGCTGCTGATTATAAAAATCCTGCTGGTCATCACGCTGCTGCGTCACCTGAATCTGGACATTCTGTTTGGTACTCTGGTGTAAAAACTCCTGCATTTCAGACAAGCCTCTCTCCAGAAGTGTTCTTACTTCATGCTTTTCCGAATGTAGTGTGATGCACAACGAACCGTCATGTTTCTGAGAAAGCTCAACGGTTAATTTTCCCAGATTTTCTGGATTCAACTGCAATTCAATTTTGGTTTCACCGGAATCAATCATTTTTTCCAGTTTTCCCATAACCTGCGTTTCCACGCTCTGCTGCATCTGAATATCCTGCGGTTTCATATTTTCTGTCGGTGCAGCGGATTCGCTGACCTTAACCGGAGTAAAATCAACCTGTCCAAATACAGTTTGATCTGCATCCTCCACATTACTCTGAAGATCCTCAATCAGTTGTTTCCCTGAATCTGTCATTTTTTCTTCAGCCTGTCCCACATCCGACATTTTCTGACCATTTTGCTGAGTTGGAGATACTGCTTCCACATCAGCTGCCTGCTTGCCATCACCAGCCATAATTTGCTGTTCAGGCTGTACATTAGCTTCTGCTGCAGGCATCTGCTTTGCCTGTCCTTCTGCTGCATCTTCCAATATATTTGTAGCCTGCTGTACCAACGGATTTTGCTCCACACTCTGCTGATTTAGATTTCCATCAACGAGCTGCATGACTGCCTGCTGTGGTACAGTCTCCTCAGTCAGAGTATTCATATGTACTGGAACGGTGCCAATCATCTGCATTGCCGCAAGCTGCTGCAAAGTTTCAACATCCAATTCCTGTTTTTCCTGTGCTGGAGTTTCTTCATCTGTACTGGTATCAGGTTTTGTCTGTGCATCCATATACTGCTGAAATTCATTACTTTTTGTGGACTGATCTTTAGGACGATAATTTGCTGAAACTTTATCTGCCACTTTTGTTTGTACCATATTCAGGAGCATATTTTGCATGTTTTCCATCTCTTTCACCTCCTTTCATGAGATTATCTATAAAAAGCGCATTCCAAGCAGAAAATCAAACACCTACGTGTTGATTCCATTTGGATGAGATAAATTCCTCGATAAACTGCTCTTCCTGTTTGGATATAGCAGCGTTATATGCACTGCGCTTTTTTTCCTGCAATTTTTCAAGAGATGAAGTATCCTGTCTGGCAGTAACAACTGCCGCGCGCTTTTCTTCTTCTACTTTCCGTAGTTCGGTTAAACGCAAGGTCGCCTGCTCAATTTCTCTCTCTCGTGCGCGAAGCCCCGCTTGATAGCTAAGTACTTCCCGGATTTCCAAACCATCCATGCACCGGGTATGATATTCATTTGAAAAATTACTGTATTCTTTTTTTAGCTCTGAGATTCTCGTTTCCTGCTTACGCAGCTGGGAAATTGCCGCAGCATGCTCCGCCTGTAAAGAATCCAGGACCTGTTGTTTATAGGAGAGAACTGTCGCTAAGGAAAATTTAAATTTTTTCAAAAAACAATCCAACCTCCCTGCTCATTACTTCAAGATTTCTTCCATCAATTTTACACTTTCCTCATAAGAAAATGACTCATTGACCTGCTGCATTAGAAATGCATTGATTTCATCGATTTTAGAAAGAGCGAAGTCCAGTTTTCGGTTGGTGCCCGCTTTGTACGCACCAATGGAAACCAAGTCCGCATTTCGCTCATATACAGAAAGAATATCTCGTATTCTTGAAGCCAGCTGTCGATGCGATGGTGGAACTATTTCCGTCATCAGTCGGGAAACGCTTCCGCTTACATCGATTGCCGGATAATGGTTTGCATTTGCCAGTGTACGAGAAAGAATGATATGACCATCCAAAATACCGCGAACCGTATCTGCAATCGGTTCGTTTGTATCATCGCCTTCTACCAGTACAGTATAAACACCGGTAATAGAACCATGATTAAAGTTACCGCTTCTTTCCAGAAGTTTCGGTAATTCCGCATAGATAGAGGGGGTATATCCACGCGAAACAGGTGGTTCGCCGATAGCCAAACCTATTTCTCTCTGTGCCATGGCAAAACGCGTCAAAGAATCCATCATCAAAAGGACATCGTAACCCTGATCACGGAAATATTCCGCAATACCGGTTGCTACACTCGGACATTTCATACGCAGCATGGCAGGCTGATCAGAAGTTGCTACTACAAGGATGGAACGAGCCATTCCTTCTTCACCAAGATCTTTCTGAACGAATTCCAGAACCTCTCGTCCACGCTCTCCAACTAGAGCAATAACATTGATATCTGCCTTTACATTTTTGGCAATCATACCCATCAGTGTACTTTTACCTACGCCAGAACCCGCGAAGATACCAATACGCTGTCCTTTTCCTATGGTAATCATACCATCAATCGCCTTTATTCCGAATTCCATCTGTTCCCGGATCGGCGGTCTGGATAAGGGGTTGATATGACTTCCCGAAATACAGTAAGAGGTTCCGCCTTCCAAAGGACCTTTGTCATCCAAGGGCTGACCCAACGCATTAATAATGCGGCCACGCAGAAATTCTCCTACACGCAGCGTTAACTGCTGTCCCGTATTTCTTACAAAGTTACCCGCAGAGATTCCATTCATTTCAGAATAGGGCATCAACAATATCTTATTATTTTTGAATCCGACCACTTCCGCGGTTACCTGTGTTCCCGAATCCTTATTATAAATTCGACAAATATCACCGACTGCGGCATGTCCACCGGAAGCCTCAATAGACATTCCGACAATATTTTCAATTTTTCCTGTCAGGCTGTATGTTTCAGCATTGTAAACCTGACGAATCATTTGACGAAACATAACTAACCTTTCCTGGTTCCAAATAATGCCGGCGGCTCCGTATCCACAGGAGTTGCATTTAATAAATTACGCACATTTTGAACCTGTGTTGAAGCACTGGCGTCAATAATTTCGCCAGGACATTCTACAATACAAGTTCCAGATTCTTCATCTACCATCGGGATGATACGCACATGATCAGACAATTCTGCCAAAGCGTTAGCCAACGCTGGGGGCAGGGTCGTCATACGCCTTGCATCACACTCAGCAATATAAACATGTACCCATTCACAACGTTTGCGCTTATCCACCGCCATTTGAATCATTTTGCTGATGACATCACTACTGCTTTTGAGGCTGGTGCAGATTACTTTTTCTGCAATGGCAATTGACAAATCACGCAGTTCATCAAGATTATCATTCAGCTGGCGGCTCAAAGCGGCTTCTGCATTTTTTATAAAAGCATCTGCTGACTCGGCCAACTGACGCTCCTGTGCTGCCTTCATCTGGGCTCCTTCTTCCAGTGCCTTTGCCGTACCATCCTGCATGCCTTTCTGAAATCCAGCCTGATATCCAACTTCCTCCGCTTGTGATAGAATCGTTTTACTTTGCTGCACTGCCTGCTCTCTAGCTTCACGGATGATTTGTTCCGCCTGATTTCTTGCTTGCTCCAAAATAAGGTCGCTCTGCACCTGTGCATACGCAAGCGGATTTGATGTAGTATCTGGTGTTTCTCCATCTATCAGATCTTGTTTTAAATTTTCATCCAACTCAACTGATTTCGGAATAAATTCCTCCTCCGGCTCAAAATTCGTGCTTTCGGCTGGAGAAAATGTATATTCCTGAACATTCGGGGTTTCGGTTTTATTTTTGGATATAAACTTCCATAAATTAGGCAATGATATCGTCCTTTCCGTTCTTCAGAATGATAATTTCATTTTTCTCTTCCAAGTCACGAATAATGCCAACGATACGCTGCTGTGCATCCTCTACATCCTTCAAGTGTACATTCTTGATGATTTCCAGGTCTTCGCGGATATTCTGCGCTACGCGGCTGGACATATTGCTGAACAATTTGTTGGCAACTTCTTCGTTAGCAATTTTAAGTGCAAGTTCAAGATCTCTGATTTCACAGTCACGCAGAAAGCGCTGAACCGAGCGATCATCCATCGTAACGATATCCTCAAAGACAAACATACGTTTGCGGATTTCATCAGCCAGTTCCTGGTCACGGCTTCCAAGTCCTTCAAAGATATTCTTTTCACTGGTTCTATCCAGATTGTTCATAACATCCGCAACGTAATCGATACCGCCAACTTTAACGTTACTGCTGCTCATGATATTGGAGAATTTCTTGTTCATCTCACTCTCAATGATTTTGATTGCTTCAGGGGAAACCGTGTCAATTTTTGCAATGTTGTTTACCACCTGAATCTGCCGTTTTTCATCCAATAATGCTAGAACTGCTGCTGCCTTATCCGCATCCAGATAAGATAACACTACGGCAATGGTCTGTGGACGCTCACCCTGCAAAGCGGAAAACAGTGCTCTATCATCCGCTCTGTTCAGGAAAGAAAACTCTCTATTCTTTAATGTCTTGGTAACTTTATTGAGCAAGTCCATTGCGGCTTGCTCACCATAAGCCTTTTCCAGAACAGCACGCGCATACTCGACACCACCCTCTGTAACAGCCTTATTGGTTTGACAGATTTTATAAAAATCATTCAGGACATCTGCTGTTTCATTGCCATCTAGATATCCTAAGCGAGCAACCTCAACGGTCAATCGCTCTACATCTTCCGGCTCCAGATATTTATAAAGCAAGGAAGCCTTTTCTGCACCCAAAGCGACAATTACAGCTGCCGCTTTTTGTGCACCAGTCATTGTTTTACTAGTATTTTTGTCCGAAGCTGCTTCAGGCATTTTCATCTTCTCCTTTCAGCCAGCTCTTAATCATTTGTGCGGCTATTTCTGGATTTTCCTCAGCGAATTTACGGACATTCTTTCTCATTTCTACGCTTTTTTCCGTTTTAAGATTCATAATGTCCGCGCCTTCATTCGGAGGAGTCTCAGGCTGAACTGCTGCTGCTGCACGCATGCTTTCTATATCATATTTTTCCTGATTCTGCTTTTCTTTTTTCAGACGGGCTGCTTTTTTACGACGAGTCACTACAACAATTATAATGACGATAAGCAGTACAATAAAGATCGCACCAATCACACCTGCATAAATCATCCAACTCTGAATTGCAAATTCCGGATCACCCGGCTGAGGTACAAGCGCGTCTTTATAGAACGGCATGGCAAGAATGGAGATCTTACTGCTTAAATCTTCCCGACCTGTTTTCTTGTCATACTCACCTTTAATGCCAGCAGCTTTTGCTACATGCTGAGCAATCTCAGTTTCATTGACCGGGCCGGTTGCCGTAGAGTTAATGCTGACAGAAATCATGCAGTCCGAAAGATATCCTGCGGTGCGTATGATGTGTTTCTTACTCTTGGAATGTTCGTAATCTATCTGGCCATTTACCTTTATCTCAGATTCGTTACCATTCAATTCAGGAAGTTTTTCTGCATATTCCGGGAACTCAGAATTAGAAGGTGTGCCAACGAGACCACCTGTCTTATCATTTCCATCCTGCACAATAACATAGTTATAAATTTGAGAACCAACAATTCCACGACCATTGGTGCTTCCATCCGCAGCCCAATCTGGCAACTGAACATCTGTACTATCTTCCACTGTCTGGTTGACATCTACAGTACAGTTTACGCCTACTTTTACATTTTCCTTTCCATAATAAGGAATTAATACCTGCAATACATTGGTTCGGATTTTATTTTCCCATTCTTCCTCCAACTGCAACTTTAAGGCAGAGGAATCTCCGTTTGTGACATTATCTCCTGTACCATAAGAATTCCCAGCAGTATCTAAAATATTGACAGAATTAATATTCAATCCTTTGACAGAATGTGCCATAAGATTACGGATTGCATCGGCCTGTTCTTTGTTCAATTCCAAACCATCTAACATAGACACCACTACAGACGCACTTGCTTGTAGTGCGTCTTTGCTATCCAGAATATATTCGCTATCATCACCAGCATTGATCGTTACAGCAGCATCCTTAACGCCATCTAAACATCTAATAACAGCACCCATGCGATCCTGTAAGTTGCGCAATTCCATACTTTTCCGTTCGGATTCCGTAGAAAAAATATTGGAATTTTCAGGATAGGTATAACTAAATCCCGATTGCGGATATCCCTCCATTAAAAGCTTAGCTTTCAGTTTTTCTTCCTGATTTTCAGGAACCAGAATGGTATCACTGTTTTCAATTTTATATTCCTGAATTCCGTTTTTTTCCAAATATGAAGAAATCGACGAAACTTCCGAGGAATTCAAATCTGTAAAGAGTACTGCATAAGGTCGGTTGTTCAACCATATAACAAGTCCAGCAGCCGCAATTAGCAATACAATTAGCGCAATATACACCTTTTTTGGCACCTTCTTCAAAAAGGTACCAGTTTTTTCTTTTAAAGTACCAGCTTTTTGCCAGTACGTTTTCATTTTTTCACCCACAGGAACATACCTCCGTTCCCCAATATTCCGTTTAATTATAATTTCAGCAATCAAATCGTTTCATATACTATTCATTTTTTGATTGGCTCTTTATTATTATATCATTTAACCGTTATATTTTCTGCAAAATTCGACATTTTTATTATTTATTCGTTATTATTTCGTTATAAAACAAGTCGTTTTTGTTTTTATCTAAAACGATAGTCAAGCATTAACTTAATATATTTTTTATGCCCAAAAACTGCATTGTGTATCATAAAATGAATGACTTGCTGCTTACAAATCGTAACGCTTGCTTCCTTTTACAGCGAACCTAGCTTCCTTCATAAGCGCGGAAAGCGTTTCCTCACCCCAACTGTAATCTGACATATAAAAGCCGTTAAAGGTACTCCCTTGTTTCTTTTCCCCTCTTATATAACTAAAATAGTCACAATCCACCATTTCTGGAACAATACGGCGATGTCCGTCCACCTTCTCGATGATATTTTCTACACCGTACTGCTTAAGCGTTTCCATCATGCGAAAAGCCGTCTGTCGACAACGGTTCTGTATTTTTTCACTATAAGGTTCATCTTCCCAAAGGCGGCTGATGAAATACGGATTACCTACAAAGCTGCCTTTTCGATCCACCAGCAGAGCTAGCATTTCTTTGCTCTTTTCGTAATGAAACACAATTGGCTTTCCATCTACAAAAACATCAAAATACCCAAATGTATGGATAGCAACCCTTGGCTTGTTCTGCTCCTCTTTTACATCGAATTTGTTAGAAGTATAAATCACCATGAGATATTCTTTGTTTTCATCCGAAGTGCTTTCTTGTTGCATGAGATACATATACCGTTTATTTTGGAACTTGGCATCCACTTTGTCCAGAACAACTTTTCCTTTTTCAACAGCTTCTTCATATTCTTCCTGCGAAATCTGCTCTTTACGAAGAAATTCTGATAAAGGTTCACCACTAATCGGTAAATAGGAATTTACACCATCCCGCAAAAAAACGGTTTCATTTAACACACGATAAGTCGTAATAACAGAAGCTGACTCATTCTCGTTTTCCTTCATCTCTGTGTTGATTGAACGGATATACTTCAGTTCTTGCATTCTGCGCTTTGCAGATTTTTCTTCTGTTAATTCGCGGTAGCATAACAATACAGTTTGTTCGTCCACTTCCGATGCAAAAATGACAAACTCTTTCAGAACATCACTTTCGATTGTACGCAACTCAATCTGACAGCTCGTCTGTCCACCCAATCCAATATCCTTCTCAACTGTATGGAAAAACTCTTTCACCTTCTTTCGATCCTCTTCGTAAATTATCATAAAATAATCTTCCTGAAATAAACAATCGAAAACCAAACGCATTCCACGCATGAAAAAAAAGCGTGTATTTAAAGTATCTCTCATATAAACACATTCAATGACTCTTTTTTTCCTTTCAACTCTAAAAATACCATCATATGCGTTTTCCAACATTTGCAGATATGCATTTTCGCGTTTCTTATACAGTGTAAGCTGTTCTTGGGAAATACGACGATAAAGAAATAGATATTCCTTTTTTCCTTGTGGATTTCGAATTACCTGAACCCATCCCGTCAAACGAATTTCTTCGCCGGAATGGTTTTCCACACAATGTTCAATACAGACTGGCACATTTTTTTCGCTTGCCTGATCAAGATAATGCTTAAAAAGATCTCTTTCCGCAGATGGAACCATAAAAAACACATTATATTGAATAAATTCTTTCCATTCTTCGCTGTCTGGCTGGATTCCCCAAAAGCAAAACATCCATTCGTTGGCATAAAGCACTTTCGGATATTTCTCGTAAGTACAGTGCAGAATACCGCACGGAAAACCCAACGGGACCTTAGAAAGTGAATCTGGAAACGACTCTTTTTTGCTGCGGTCAATGACATTCAGTACATTGCCATATTCCATGCTATTTGCATTTTCTGGTATCATAAAGCTCCTCATTTTCTAAATAATTTTACTACATTCAAAATCTGCCCCCGAAATATTTTCTCGGGGGCAGGTATATATTTATTCTAAATTTAAGCTATTACAGGTTGATACGTGTCAACTCAGAATAGGCATCCATAGCCTTGTTGCGCAACTGAACAAGCATATCCACAGCAGTGGTGCTTTTTATCTGTGCAAGAACCAGCTCTGCCGGATTATCCAACTGACCGGTCGCCATCAAATACTCTTTCTTGGAAACTTCTGCATCTGTTTCCTTTACATTTTCAATTACAGAACGCAGTACATTTCCAAACATACTGCCAGACTGATCTGCAACAGCTGCTTTATTATGAGTCGATTGTCCACCGGAAATTGCAACAATCTGATCAATAGGTGTAATCATGTTGTCTACGCACTCCTTTCATTATCTTCCGATCTCAAGTCCTTTGGCAATAACCGCTTTTAATGCATTTAAAGCAGTTACATTAGCAGAATATGCCTGTGTTGCCGCCATAGCATCTGCCATTTCTTTAATGGTATCCACATTCGGCATCTCCACATATCCTTGTTCATTTGCATCCGGGTGTGCCGGATCATACACTAACTTATAATCAGACGGATCTTCAACAATCTGCGTTACGCGCACACCGCCGACATTTTCACCTTCAGCCAGTGCACTACCCGCTGCTGCTTTTAGCATTGCATCCTGAAATGTTTCCTGTCCAGAAACAGACTCCATAACAACCATTTTTCTGCGATACGCCCCACCTTTTTCCGTACGGGTCGTGGTCGAATTGGTAATATTTTCAGAAACAATATCCAGACGCAGTTGCTGCGCTGTCAAGCCAGAAGCAATAATATTGATTGAATTCAAAAAAGCCATACCCTATTACTCTCCTTTATTGTCCACGAATTGCTGTCCGAAGCCGAGCATAATCATCACTAATCGAACGCATTACGTACTGCATCTGATAAGCATTTCGAATCATTTCCGTACTCTGTTCGGTCACATTCACGCCGTTTTCATCCATTCGAGTACTCTCCTGCTGCTCAACTACAGCAAAATCGGTAGATGAAAGCACATCGCGCACAGCATGCTTTGGAGCTGCATCTGCCTGTGCCATTTCCAATTTTTCTTTTAAATTATCTTCAAATGTTACAACTTTTGGTTTATAATTTGGCGTCTCTGCATTTGTGATATTATCCAGGATTGCAGCTTGTTTTGTCCAAAGAAAACGCATAGATTTTTCCATCATAAGACTGGAATTGTTGATTAAAAAGCTCATTGTGCACCTCTGTATTTCTTGCAGGTGTAATCGAAAATACTTATCAACAATATTTTTTCGACTTTCTGCGTCAAATTTTTACATATTTCTGCATTTTATATATTTATCATATTAACACCAATATCGACTTTCGTCAACTGTTGATTGAGATTTTTTATATTATCTACAAATCAGTCTGTTGTAGAACGATATGTTTTTTGATATTCTGTACAAATTCTATTTGGTATATATTTCTTTATTTTTTCATTTGAACACTAAACACAGCCTGACATACTGCTTGTTCTTCATCTGGACACATATTGACAAAACTTGCCGCATAGCTCATCTGCTCATTTTCCATCTGGTCTCTGCGCAGGATTTTCATCTGTACAATAACTGGACAGTAAGATTTCGGTATCACAACTTCTGCAATCTCTCCGATTTCCAATACACTCGCAGAATGGAAGGCAATTCCGCCACAGCTGAGATTTAATAGATGCAACGGCTTTCTGCCTTTCCAACTTCCGCTGATTGGATATGCAAAACTTTCAAACTCAAACGGCACTCGAAAACTTTTGCGCAACTCAATATTAAGTGGTTTCAGCTTTTTCAGCACGATCATATCACCATTCTGACGCACAAGCTGACACTGTATCGGCGGTTCATCTGCTTCGCTTCCAATTAGTTTAAACGTCTCAAACTCATCGCCAAATTCAGCTATTCCTTCCGTAATACTCAACTGTATCGTGCCATCAACATTAGAAACGCCCTTTAAAACACCTTTGGCAATCAATTCCTGATCTTCCGTCAACAAGAGATACATTTTAACATCCATACGATACTACTCCTTTCCCATACTTGCAGCACATGGACTCATCACTGTATTTACTTTTTTGGTAACTGTTCTGGTACGGATTCTATATTTTCATCTGATTTCTTTGTATTTCTGCTATCTGTATCAAAATTCAAAAAATACACATAAATTTCTACAATCGCCTTATACAGCTCCTGCGGAATTTCCTGTCCCAACTTCAACTGTGTCAAAATTGTGGCAAGAGAATTATCCTCAAAAATTGGTACGCCGCTCTCCTGCGCCGTTTCCACAATCTTCTCAGCCATATACCCCATACCGGAAGCGACTATAACCGGTGCCATATCGCTTTCTCCATACTGCAATGCAACCGCTTTAGCCGCTGCTTTTTTCATACCATCAGGCTTTGACATTTACACCGTTCCTCCCCTGAAAACTTCTTGGAAATACATCTAGTACTGTCATCGGTTTTTCCATTTTAGTCACCGATATTTGCAGCGGATTTAAGTCATTTCTGATTAAAATCTGCGTAACCGCCTGCTCAATCTGCTTGTGGAAAAAACCAACCTTTTCTGGGCATGCAATCAGAAGATTTACATCCTTTTTCTGGTTGGTCAGCACAATATCAAATGCCCCTAAAGACTGTATCTCTACCTTTATTAACATGCGGCGTACATTTTCATCTGAACCGCCACGAGACTGACCATTTTCATTCTCAGCATCCGGGTCTACCCACATCTCGGAAAACAACATTTTTCCCTGCCACTGCAATGGCACAATGTAATGATTCAACGGCATGTATACGCTTTCATTTAACAGCATTGCCGCAAGCAGATTCTGAAATCCCTGTTGAATTTGCTGGTTTCCACCGTCCTGAAGGAATTTTGATGCAGCGGATGTCAGAGCATTTGAAAACTGCATTGCTACAGAACCACGCTGTCTCTGCACCTCATCCACAAGCTTTGCCAACACCTCATCATCCAAAAATTCCATGTTATTTCTAAAAATCCCACAGTTTCTGAGCTGGTGAAACAGTTGAAGCACCTTCTGCTCGGAACCATTCTCGTATCGAACAATATCCAATGCCAGTTGGGTTAAAAGCTGCCGTGGAAGTCCCATATCATGCGTACGCTCAACATAGTCGGACATATAAGGAAAAATTCCTTTCTGAAGCAGACGAAGTGTGTCCATACGGTCGCCGGCTTTTATGCTATTTTCCAGCTGAGCTGTCATTTCACGCAGCTGCTCTGTCCATCTGGCAGGCATAGCGTCTGCCATTCGCTGTAAATTGCGCAACATATTTTTTTCGATATGTTCCGACGACATACAATCACTGTAACTTTTTAAGAATTGAAGGATACTGTTTTTTATAGTTTCAGAATCTGCTTTGGAGTAAGCGTTTCGCAGCAATTCACATAAATCACCATTAAATATCGTACCAGTTTTAACCTGTTGCAGCAAAAAATCCTGAAGCTGACTCTCATCCATCTGCAGCATTTCCAGGATTTTGGCCATTTCCAGTGTGATGCCTTCTTGCATTTCAGACAACTTTGTATCAGCTGCCCATCCTGAGAAAATATCCGATAAACTCTCGAGCATGTCTGGAGCCTGTCTTAATCGCTCTAAAAACGCTTGAAAGTTGGAACCATATCGGATATTCTGATCTCCACGCAAATCACTTTGTTGTTGTTCCGTACGCCGATCCGGACCATTTACCTTTGTAAGATCTGGAACATTCTCAAGCTGTTCATAATGAGACGGCGTCTGTGTATTTCGATTATTGACCGGTTTATCATAGCCCGGAACCGGATTAGTCGCACCTAATAAATCGGGCATTTTTATCCCTCCAAAAAATTATCTGAATTACTTATTTTTATTTATAGTAAGCCGATAAAAAATATAGTATTATGAAAAGTGATCGTTTAGATTGCAGTGAACCTATAATGGTTCTAAGTTTGCCGTTTGGGTTTTCATGCACACTCAAAGTGTAAAACTTTTCTTGACAAAACGCAGTCACTTTATACAAACATCGACCGTTTTCTGCAAAATATTAATAGGCTGATTGGTAAAATTCATCTGAAATGGTATCTATTTTGTCGAAGAAACACAGGTTTTACCTTAAATTTCCTGTGTTTTATTATATTT
>JAHHTP010000030.1 GCA_020024615.1 Oscillospiraceae bacterium | reverse complement strand
ACCAACTTATAAAACTGAGCTTTTAACTCAATCAATAAGGCAACAGAAGTTGCCGACCGTGTTTCCACGGTGTTCGGCGTTCGACCCGGCTGTCCGTATGGCCTTGGCCGACTTTCGTCGGCGGTCTGATTTGCTTTGGAAAACTCTTTCCAACTGACAACGCTGGTGATTGTAACACAAAGACCACCTGTTGTCAACAATGATTTTTAGAGTATACTCTAAATTATTTTACCGTATTTTTATAGCATTATAACGATATTTTCAACGTTTCACCACAATTTTCTGTCCATTTTTAAGCCAAAACCCTAAATATTTTTTTACGCCTACATTTTTCTGACTTATGTCTCCCGTTTTTTTAAAACGCAACTTTCATAAAAAGAGCTACGCAGCACAGAATCAGCGTCATGGGAACATACAGATATCTTCCTATTCCGTACCACAGTTCACCACGCTTTTTGCTTGAGCCACGGTTGATTTCTGCAAGGAAATCCTCTTTTTTCATAACCCAGAACCATGACACCGCACCCAGAAGGGCGCCGATAGGAATTATATAAATGGACACAAAATCCATCCACGGCCCCCAATGGAAAATAGCTTCCATATTTAGTCCGAAGCCAAGGCATATTGCCCCGATAATGACCAGAACCCAGTTCCGTTTAAGCTTTGGGAACTTATGCTGCAGGGATTCTCCCACTGCCTCAAACATATTCTGCAAGGAACTTACACCTGCAAAAATCATCGCTATGTACAGAATTATATTAAAAATCCTTCCGAATGGAATATCCTGTAAAATCGTAGGCAGTGAAACGAAAAGAAGCCCCGGACCTGCGGCTTTGTCTATGTTGTATGAAAAACAGGCGGGCAGAATCACAACAGCCGCCACAATAGCAGCAACGGTATCAAAAAAGCCTGTTCTTTCTGCCAGCGGTACAACGCTCTCCTTTTCATCCAGATATGCGCCGTAAACTATCATGCCGCTGCCGGTTATTGAAAGCGAGAAAAAGGCCTGCCCCATAGCCGTAATCCAAACCATGGGATTTTTGAGAGCCTGCCAGTCAGGAATGAACATAAAACGGTATCCCTCAAAAGCCCCCGGAAGGAAGGCCACACGCACAGCAAGAACAATAAATATAACAAAGAACAAGGGCATCATTATTTTATTTGTCTTTTCTATGCTCTTTGCGCCCAGAAAAAGAGTAAGCAGAGTGCCCGCAACAACCACTATGTGGTACGGTATCACAGAATAGGACTCTAAGGCAAAGCTGTTAAACCACGTTTCCGGCTCTACCTCCATAATCATACCTGTAAGGGAATTGCACAAAGCTTTAAGAACGTAGGAAACGATGACCGCGTAGCCCACCGCTATACACATTGAGCCTATGAGAGGCAGCCAGCCCAGAACTCCGCCCAGCTTTCCCATTTTCTCCCCTCTGGTTGACCATGCGTTGGCATAAGCACCCAAAGTACCTGTTTTTGCTCTTCGCCCGATTGCAAACTCAGCCGGCAGGCCAACACGGCTGAAAATAACCACAAACAGCAGATAAATGAGCAGAAATGCTCCCCCGCCGTTTGAACCCATTTTATTGGGGAAGCCCCAGACATTAGCCATGCCTACTGCCGAGCCCACTGAAGCCAGTATAAAGCCCCAGCGGCTTGCAAAACTTCTTTCATGCAGTTTCTTTTCCATCTTTTTCTCCTCTTGAAACAAAATAATCACAAAAACTTGATATTTCATTTAAACCGCTAAAGTGTCATGGCTAATTATAGCACATTTTTTTGCAATGTAAAGCTTTATTTATTTAAATACCAAAATATTAAATTTTCTAATATCTCTGCTATAAAAGAAAGGAGCCGCAGTAAAAAACGGCTCCTGAGTAATTCATTAAATTTTTACCAGCTCATATTCCTTTGTTCCCACGCCTATCTTTTCCGCATGGTTCATGCAATCCATCCAGCAGGTATTTGGATGTATCCTGTGGAAATGGTCATGGTCTGAATGGTCTCCCTCATCGGAAGCAGTACCTCTGAGTATTGGCTGGGCATTTACTGCATCAGCACAGGCCATATCAAGCGCCACCGGATCAAAAGACGCAAACATACCCACATTGGGGACTATTGCAGCGTCATTTTCGCTGTGGCAGTCGCAGTTAGGAGAAACATCAATAACCAGTGAAATATGGAAAGCAGGTCTGCCGTCTACAACGGCTTTGCTGTACTCGGCAATTTTTCTGTTTAAAATCTGTTCGCTTTCTCTGTTTTTATTGCGTATGGCATCTTTCTGGCAGATCGCAATGCAGCGTCCGCAGCCCACGCACTTGTTTGTGTCAATGGCAGCTTTTCTGTTTGTAACCACCGGAGCGCCGTGAGCGCATATTTTTGTACACATTCCGCAGCCTATGCACAGCTCCTGATTTACCTCCGGCTTGCCGGAATTATGCTGCTCCATTTTACCAGCTCTCGAACCGCAGCCCATGCCCAGATTTTTAAGAGCACCGCCAAAGCCTGTTGACTCGTGGCCCTTAAAGTGGGTCAAAGAAACCACTATATCAGCATCCATAATTGCGCTGCCGATTTTAGCCTCTTTTACATATTCTCCGCCTTTAACCGGCACATAGGTCTCATCAAGTCCCTTAATTCCGTCTGCTATAATAACCTGACATCCGGTGGAGAGAGGTGAAAAGCCGTTCATTGCAGCTGTTTCCAAATGGTCAAGGCCGTTTTTACGTCCTCCAACATACAAGGTGTTGCAGTCTGTAAGGAAAGGTTTACCGCCACGTTCCTTTATGAAATCTGCAACGGTCTTTGCCCAGTTTGGTCTGAGAAAAGCCAGATTTCCGGGTTCTCCAAAATGCATTTTGATTGCAACAAATTTTTCGTTGAAATCGATATTTCCCATACCGGCAGTTTTCATAAGTCTGGTAAGCTTTTGCTGCAAGTTTTCACGGAAGTTTGCTCTGAAATCAGTAAAATAAACCTTTGAGGCCATAGTTGATGCTCCTTAATCATAAATTGAGAATAATTTTACCACAAACTCCGACCTAATTCCAGTTATTTTTAAGGAGTCCACACTTTACTTATAAATTTTAAACATGGCTGCTTCTATTTAAAGCATTATGTACTTAATTCAAAGCTGCTATCACATCTAAAACCAAAATTTATTCAGTTGTCATTGATTTTTATTATCCACAAAATATGCGATAACAGACAGCAGAACGGACACCCCGCCGCCGCAAATGGCATAAAAATTATTTGTTGCTATGCTAATTCCCATTATACCGATACAAATTGCAATTATTCCAAGCTTTATGCCCTTCATCCTAATCACTCACTTTCTAAAATTTGTTTGTCCTGCTTATCAAAATCAGCTTAACTTCATTACTCTATCCTTACAGCAACGCCTTTTACATTGACATATACCGTGGTATCCTCATCGCTGTCATTATTCACCGCGACACCGATTTTAAACCAGCCGCCTTTTTCAGCCTTCATTTCTACCGGCATACCGGGTGTAAGGTAAGTCGGTTCATAGGCGTTTTCTTTCTTTACATCAACCGGCATTAAAACCACCTGCGTATCACCTAAGCCTTTTCCCGCCGTAATAATAATTTTGCCGCCTTTGGGAGATATTTCTTCCTCTGAGAAAATGAAATCCTCCTGATAAGAAAAGTCTTTTGTTGTGTGAGCCGGAATTGTAATTCCTATTTCAAATTCTGTCTGCTGCCCGCAAGCTGCGAAGGCAAGAACTATAATCAGGACTAAAACAACTGCTAAAAATTTTTTCATATAACCATTCCCTTTCTAAATAGTTTACTACTGTTGTTGACGTTTTTTATCAGGATTAGTTTCACTATCTGTCCGGATTATTTTGCTTTTATGAATTTTTATTATTGGATATGTTTTAATACTTTTACAGCATTAGTTTTTTCCACTTTCTGATTTTTGTACGGAAAGTACCGAAAGGTGCCACAGTGTTGATATGGATAAATTTGTAAACCTCCCACACGGCAGATTTTGTTGCGCCGTCTGCCCATTTACGCCTGTGAGGGCAAAAGAGATCTTCATCAGACATAGAGTCGATCATATCATAAATTTTCTGAATATTATCGTCAAGTCTTCCCCTGAGTTCATGGATGGACAGTCCTGCATAAGTATCCGTAAACCACTGATACAACTGGCCCAGCTGGTTCCATTTGAATTGCTCGGAAGGTGTTCTTACTTCCAGACCATTCCTTTCGTCCTGTTCCCACTTTAGAACAAGGGTGGTCCACCCTACCTGATAAGCCAGATTTTCCGCCGGAGTGCGGTCAACCCCCTCAGCACGGAGATCTTTCATATTTTCCGGAATATTGTCAAATTCAGAAATGAATTTGGCATATGTTTTTTTGATTTCGTCCTTTAACTCTTCTTTACTCGTATATATCTTCATAACTTACCCCATTTCTGCATCTGTTTTAAATATTCTGATATATCTGACTGTCAGGGAAATTAGAATAGGTTTGACAGATAATTCCCCTTTTCCTATGGCACAACATATAAAACCATTCAATTTATTGCTTTTGACCCAGAAAAGCCCTTTCAAGATACTGTATCCATTTTTCTATTGCCTCGAATGTAAAATTTTTTAAGGCCTCTAAATAATAAAAAAATGCTTCGGGGTATTCCTGCTCCATCCATATCAAACTTTTCTTGGGTCCCTTATAAGTATGGTGCATAACTTCACAGAAAATTTCAAGGCTGTCTACCAGTACCCAATGTCCCCGATAAGCACCTTCTGCATCGCCTCGCTTTGCTCTTAACAGCATTTTCTTGCACCATTCAATATCCTTCTGAATATCACTGTCAGGTTTTCGGGGCAAACTGTTTATAAATCCGTCAACCTGTGATTTGAAATTCTTACCGAATTGTTGTGTGTCCCACACAACAATACCATCACTGATTTGTAAGAAGTCTTCATACGAAACATTATCTTGAAAATAGCTTTCGGGATAAATAAATGCGTCCAGTTGGATTCCATCCACAACCGAAATATCGTGAAATTTTTCATGCTGCTTTGCAATTACCAATGCGTCAAAGTCACTGTTTGCATTGTTTGTTCCGTCCGCATAAGAGCCATAAACAATTATTGCGGTTGAGTCGTATTTTTCTTTTAGGTATTCAATTATTTTATCCATGGCACAAAATTCTCCGTTTTACAGATTTGTCTGTTGGATTTATTTTGGTATATCTAACACATTGCTCTGAATACATTTTAACAAAAATGGGCAACCCCATCAAGGGGCTGCCCATTTCTAAATTTTAAAATTTTCTGTATATCAAGCTTTGACATCATTTGATGTAAAAGTTGATGTATGATGTAGTTTTTTTATGCTTTCCGTGAATTACGGAACATCCCGTTTTGAATGGCAAAACGGCACATCTCAGTACAGCTTGGCACCTGCCGGAATATGAGGATCAACCATCAGGCAATGGAAGCGGCTTGCTTGGAAGTTTGCGATTCCGGTGCTATTTGCCTCAAAATAGAAAAAGACCTTGAAAGGCATTTTGCCTCTCAAGGTCTTTTGAGCTTTATCTGTTAGAATTATTGGAATAGGTGTAACACTTTGCTTTTCCGTGTCAGTTGGCTTTTTATTGATTTTCTGAATGATGCAAGCAATGCTGGAAATCAGTGCAAAAAGGGGTGCACCGCCGACAGCATCATTTAAGAAAGCTCCCACAATCACTTTCTTTCGTAGATTATATATGCGAAATATTTCCTCCTGAGTGTTCAATAAGTACTATTCTGTATTTATTGAACACTGGATTAATAGTGGAACACCTGCTTCGGGCAACAAAAATATAATAAACGATTTACATTAAGGACAACAATATTTTCTGTCGCAGATATATCTATTGAATGATTTCTTACTCTTTTACCTCATATACGATATTTCCCGTATAGTAAATGGACATTGTCATATCTATCACATTATTTTTCTTGGGCAAAGATAGATAGCCTTGGTAAACCACTGTATTATACCCATATGTTTCATCCAAAATCTCTAAGGAGAAATCTTCGTAGTTTTTCAAGAAGTCTTCAAGCTCCATCCGTTCACCGTTGAATTTTCCATAGGCACCATTCTCACTTAAAAAATGGACATCAGAAAAATTCATGTCAACATCTTCAATCAGCAGATTTCCATCCACCTGCCGGAAATTATCTTTCAGTTCAATATAACCCGTTTCAAAATAAAATCTAAGATGAGTCCCCACCCGCTCAATGTGATTCACTCTCATATCATGTAAACTATAAGGAATTGTAGGCTTGAAGTGATATGTAATATTCATTTGCTTCCTCCATCGTTCTTTGGCTTCTTATGGGCAATAATACCTTTTATAATCAAATCCACTACCACAATTACTGCGGTAAAAATTCCATAAGTAAGAATACTGCTATGCCAAGGCGCTGATTGCATTGTATATAAATCATGGTACTGCCTGTAAACGGTAAAAACCGTTAGGCTGTGGCCTATAAAGACACCAATACTGTAGCAGATTACGGTATTCAGGGTAGATTTTTGATATATTCAAAGGAGACATGCTTTCGTCCTAACCTTACTGTTCCAATAAATCTATTGTCTTTCTAATCTTGACTTTTAAAAATATCCCAAACGCCCAAACAAAAATGCCTATGATAATAAATACTATTTTATGATTCAGAGCTGTTAATATAAATCCGGATGATATTGTCAAAGCAATTCCTAAGCCAATTAGTATTTGTATCAGTATCTCGACGATTTTCAATTGTTCTAAAGTCATCATCAATGACAGAATCTTTTTTTCTGATTTCATAATTATGTCTTCACCGGTTAATTTTTCGCCTTCGAACAATTCATTTAATGTTATGTCTAATATCATGCACAGTTCCTTCATTAATGAAGCATCTGGGAGATTTAGTCCTCGCTCCCATTTACTAACCGCATTTATACTAACCCCTAACGCCTCTGCCAACTGCTTTTGTGTTAACCCTTTATTCTTTCTTGACATAGAAATGAATTTCCCAATTTTATCCTGGTTCATATAAACACCCCTTTCCATTTCCATGGCTATATTGTACAGTATTTTTAATATTTCTGACACACACCACAGGTTTAATTTAGCAAATTCCGATAAGTCTGGCTGTTAGGTTTATTCTGATTTAAACTACGCAGGTTTATCTACGATTATTAGATGCGGCAGAGCTTTAACAAAATCTTCCAAACCCGCTGATAATAAAGGTTTTTTCGCAAGCAGCCCGCCTTTTCCCTTTATACGGCTTCACCCCTGTTTATACTTCCCTCCGAAAGCTCACAAGTGCGGTCTCAAGGGACAGGAAATTCCATAAATAGTTATAACAGAGCGTGGCAATCGGCAGATAAGTGGCATATGTGTGGATATATTATACTGGAGGATTTTAGAATGGACAAGTACAAATATGATGAGACGGGCGGCCTTATGTACGAGCTGCCGGAGACCATTATTTTCTATACCTGACCATGCCGGATAGTGAAAACAAGCCTATCATGCTCTGGGAGCAGCGGCGTCAGCACAAGCTGAATTGTCTTGCCACCAGCTGCTTACCGCAGTTTAATAGTGGCTCTTTATGGCCGGCTTGGTACAAACTTCAGTATTTTACCCATCAATTAGAAACTGGACATTTAAAAAGGATTTTATCTGGGTAATACTGTAATACGATACAGAATGTTCGGCTGTCTATCTCTCGCCAGTGTTTATCAGAGAATTGTTGATCGATCATAGTGATTGGCATATGTATTTTTACGCTTTCGCCTTTGTCAAGCTTAAAAACCAATTTCTGAAGCTCAGGGTTTATTCCATACATAAGCTCTGTATCAAACATATTACCCCAGGCACCGGATTCATAGTATATTTTTGTTAAATCTACAGTACTATCATCATTTTTTATTTTAGTTATCCGGAGTTCAGCAATGCCTAACCGCATCAATTCTTCCGGATAATCATTTCCGCTCTCGTCAGGTAAAAGTCTATACCCCGGATATACCTGATGCATTAATTGCCCATTTCCCCATTGCCAGTTGCAAAAAGTAATCTCATAACTTCCCAACTGAACTGTATCTTTTAGCTCATATATTTCTACTTTTGGACTGGGATAGTGTGCATTTATCCAATATAGCCGCCCACCTATGGCCAGTGCTGCCAGTATGATAAATGACAATAGGAAAGCCGACCGAAATTTATGTTTCTTTATAGAACACATCTCAGTCTTCTCCTCCCCGGATTAGCGAAAACGACCCGGCAGAAACCTGGAAAATATAATCGGAAAGGGATTCCAGTTCAGACCGGTCATGGCACGCCAATATGATTAAGCAGCCTTGATCTCTATATTCGCAAATGATTTGCTTCAACAAATGACTTCCGGCTTCGTCCAGTCCGTTAAACGGTTCATCCAGAATTAAAAGAGAAGGATTCTCCATAATTGCACAGGCTATTCCCAAACGCTGTCGCATACCGAGAGAATATTTTCTAACCTTTCTGCGATCAGAGGGATTTAATCTCACCCGCTCTAATGACTCATATATATCAGAATCATTTGCCTTTTTTAGAATAGATGCAATTAGCCGTAAGTTATTAAAACCTGTTCTGTCTGGCAGGAATACCGGTGTTTCCAGTATCATCCCCATATCCGGTGGAGATGAAATATCTTTACCGATAATTTTTCCGTTTACCTCAATGGTCCCTTCACTTGGTTTAATCAGGCCGCAAATTGCTCTCATAAGCATCGTTTTTCCTGAACCGTTCTTTCCAAGCATACCGTATACGGCTCCTCCGTTCATTTCCATATTTACATTTTTCAGAACCATAGAACCATTGATATTCTTAGATACATTATTGATAGTAATCTTCATGACTGTCCTCCCTGCGAAAAATAGATATCTTTTCGATTGAATGCAATGCTTCCCCAAATACAGGCTATACATATTGTGAGTAAGCATCCAATCAGGCAATTCAAAAATGAAATGCTTTGATTCCCGCTTATAAAATCCATTCGCATTAACATTGAAAAATTACCTAAAAGCACAGGCGTCATCCAGAATACGGAAGCAATCAAAACACCAAACAAGATAAGAAATGCCAAAACCGGATCTATAAACAACGAAAGGATGACCTCCACTGTACATAACGCAAAGGACGTAAGCATTGGCATCAGCCACCAATATGTAAAAATATGGATTGCGCTAATGTTTTCAAAATCCAGCCCAATCACATTCTTCATATAGGCGGCAGATCCTTCAAGGTCTCCAGTAACCATACTGTATGTCAATGAAACCACCGCAAGCATCAGGTAATAGCTTAGCACTGTTATCAATGTCCAGCCCAGCTTGCTGTATAGCCATTGTTTTCTGTTTCCTGCCCGAATAAATGCCTGCCCACCGCTATATGAGAGGTCATTTACAGGATAAAAACCTACTAAGAAAAGTAAATATGAATGAAAAATGAGCCAGGGGAACGGCAGGTCAAAAGTTCCGGTTTCCGATAAGTGATATTCCGGAAAGCCAAGAAAGAACCCCGTTATCTGATCCCAAATTCCCGGGTAGGCATCCATCATAATGCAAAAATAAAGCTGAATTACCAGCGCAAAAAACCATTTAAAGCGATTTGACCAAAATCCATATTTTAGGTCATAGGCAAATAATGAATGAAAATTTTTTCTGTTCATATCAACCCTGTCTCCTGTCTCTCGGTGTAATAAATCGACGCTCCGCAGCTCAAAAGCAAGAACACAATATATCCTATAATCCAAGGCCAAGTTGTAACAAATCTCTGGCTCGGAGTCAGGAAGCCGGCAGGACACATGGCAAAATATCCCAATGAATTGCCAATGGCATACAACAGAATGTATACCAGAAACGGAACAAATTTCACAAAAAAACGATTGCGGTTAAAATTGGAAACAGTAAAAGACAATGTGTTTAGCAATCCGAAAAATACTCCATCTAATGTTAAATAGGCCAGCAAATAAAGCAATGGATGTGTATAGTAGTAACCCGCCCAAATTCCGTAGTCCACAATAGGCGAAAGCCCGTATCCTTTTTGAGGGCAGATTGCCGGAATATACAGATTGGTAAGGCAGAAGTCAAATAGAAGTGGAAATACTGCTACAAATGCGCCGCTAAGGAAAGCCATCAGATATTTTACACGCACGAATCCATTATGCGAATTCCGAACAATCAGCTGCCCTGCATAGCCTGTTGAATAGTCAAAGACCCAACTTGCACTATAAGGCAATGCACATAAAATCGGTAGTACCAAATAATAAAGGGAAGATTGGAAGGAATAGCTTTCGCCTCCCAGCCATCGATCAAAAGAAGATAATGGATACTCAGAGGATAGGACAAATTCTCGTATCGGCCAGATATAATCTAAAAAATGCCAAATACTTAACCCGCACCCAAGCAGCAGGGATATCAACATTGCTTTGTTGTAAAACGCCCGATTAAATTCAATCCTAAAATAATGCTTCATGATTCTCCCATCCTCAAGCCCAAATCGATATACCGATTGCCTGAGTCTGCCGGTATATCACTTAGAAATGCATGGTAGTACAGTGGCTCACCTTGCAGATTCTTGTATTTTCCTGAAATAAGTGGCAGCTGTACATTTTCCCATTCAAAAATAAGCCAGCCGACCTCGCTTGTTACGGATTCACCGGGTCTAAGAATCCAATGAAAAACTTCTGCCGGTGTACCATCGGTCCACACCTGATCCACATATACCGCTTCGCCGCAAGGGAAACATTTATAATCAGAAGTGATCACACAGGGACCGCCGCTGTTTCGGTTGATCTCGAGGTTTTCATCTGACATATTTTCAAATTTAATCGTAGCGAACAAATACCTTTCATTTCCCAACAGATTACCTTCATCGTCAGTCAAGCCAGAGGACAAATCCGTAAGATTTTCCAGCGAGCGGTTGCCAAATTCCTTAGAACATTCCACGCTCAGCACGGAATAAGAAATTCCTGTTTCTTGAATAAGCGCAGTAGTTCCTTTCGGTAGGATGCATTTTTCCTGAATCATAAAGTCAGGTTCATAATCGAGATTGTCATCCTGAACAGATACTGTCGGTCCTGCGTCTTGTGTTCCATCCTGAATAGTATTGGCTGCATTTCCCTGAAGGGTGGTATTATTCAGATCGGCATGTTGGATACCACATCCCGAGATCAGCAACTCCAAGAGAATCGCGGTCATAATTACAGCAGATTTTTTCATAGAATCAGTCTCCTTTCGATTTCTATTTTCATCATAATCAGGTGTTGAAAGAAAATCCCCCAAAAAATGCAAAAGAAATGCAAAGGCCGGAGCCTTTGCATTTCTAAACGTGTCATTATATATCAGGTGAGAAAAAATTCAGATGAAATCCAACAAAATTTTGCGAAACAGCATCGTAGTATAATGTTAGGTACTGATCACCAATCGTGCAGAGTACCACAACATCCTGACTGGCTGAATACACTTGCCATGTGCCGTAACTGCAACACTCCCATAGTGTTTGCATCGGCGAAAGCTCATCATTTCCTGTATAGCCGGCAAACTGTATCTGCGTAACCGCCTGCTGATACGCAGGACAATTTTGATAGATCAGATCAATCTGCCGGACATACAGCTCAATCGGCGAATTCTTTGGTGATCGAGCATAACCATTCAATTTGGCAACAGCCTGCTGCATTTGATTTTCAGTTGGAGCAATCCCATCATCACAGGCAAATGCAACCGGAATTCTACCACGAAATAACAGCTTCAACATCTTAAGCTTGTCCCTGTTCTGAAAATTGCCGGAAATCAGGAGTTCATCGTTTTCATTTACGCTGCCTGAAAATTGGGACCAGATTTTGTCTTCATAAGTGATTTTTACCGTTTCAAACAGTTGTTCATATAAACTGTTATCAACATAACAATAACTGTCTGTAATGTAATCTGAGATTTGCTCCCTCGTGAGGTTTTGGGAGGTTTCTGTTTCTGATATTTTTAGGGAATCGATAAAGTTCTCCGGTGCTTTTTCTAATTCTTGTGACAAGGGAATCTGTTCGTTTACCGTTGTTTCCGGATGAAATATGATTCCATAAATCAAACGAATACCCCAAATTCCTAAGCTTAGGAATAAAATTGTTGCGAAAATCGTTAATATAATTTGTTTTTTCTTCATAGCGAACCTTCTATAATCGGAAATGTGAGTGTCACTGTTGTACCGACGTGTTCCTGGCTATCGATTTTGAAAGTTCCGTGATGCGCTTCTGTAATGGCCTTGCATAAGGATAATCCCACACCTGCGCCGCCTGCGCCTCTGGATCGAGCTTTATCAACCATGTAAAAGGCTTCTGTAACATGTTGCAGGTGCTCTGCTGGGATGCCTCTACCGTAATCCCGGATAAGAATGACGGCGTTTCCTTCTTTACGCATAAGCCGTATACCAATTGCCTGCCCCGATTCGGAAGCCTTCCGTGCATTATCCATAAGATTCAGAATTAAAGATGTAAATAGTGCTGGATCCGCATTGATTGTGACATTCTCTAATTCATATTCAACCATACAGTGCTTCTCCTCGCTGATTGGGGCAAATTCTTCTATAATCTTCTCTAATAACTCCTTTAACGGGGTTGGTGTCAATTGCAAAGCATCTTCTCCCAACGAAACCAATTCCATTAATTTCGTTGACAATAATCGGAGTCGTTTTGCCTCCGCTGCTATAATGGATGCAAATTCTCTGCGCTCATCCTCCGAAACATTACTTTTTATCTTGAGAAGATCAGCAAATCCAAGAATAGATGTCAAAGGCGTCTTAAGTTCATGTGCCATATTGGCGATAAAAATCTCACGATTCTCCGATATCTGCTCGATTTGGGTGATCTTTTCTTTAATTGCTGCCGACATCATATTCATTTGTTTGGATAACTCTGCAATCTCGTCTGAACCTTTTACCTCAATCCGATTTTGGTAATTACCACCGGCAATATTTTTAGCGGCAATCTCCAGACGATTCAATGGTCTGGTAATGGCCATAATAGCAATCAACAGTATGACGGCCACAGCAAAGGAAACAACACCACTGTAATATTGGCAGAAAAGAAGATCATCATGAAACTGAGCAAACAACTGAGAAACGGAATACTGTATTAATACTCTAAAAAAATGCCCCTCCAAAAATGTAGTTGTTTCCGCCTGAATTTGAGTGCCTTCCGAACTTTGGACAAGCAGCGTACTGGCAAACTGGTCCTTCCTAGGAAGGGAACTCAGTGAACCGTAATCTGCCTTTATTTGTGATACCAAAATATGGTACTGCTCATTTTCCAATTCTGCAGCTGTAGTTGTCAGGCAATCAACCAGTTCTTTTTCTGTTAGTATATTTTTCCCAAGTATGGTTTTTTTGTGTAGTATCTCGTTTTGCAAATCTGATGCCACTGAGCTGCAAAGCATTTGCGCATTATCCTTTGCCAACGAAAGAGCGTTGGTTTGATTTCTTGTCAGCAAAACAACCGAGACCGTATTAATAGCCAATATGGTTAGAAGCAATGTTAGAAGAAATATTTTCTGCCAGAGTTTCATATCATTCTCCTTGCCCAAGCAATTTATAACCATATTTCGGGACTGTTATCAGCTGTCCTTGTAAGTTAAGTTTCTTTCGGACCTGCTGAACATGGGTGTCAACGGTTCGGGTTTCCCCTGTAAAATAATCATCCCATATAGCGGAGAGCAACCGTTCTCTGGTAATCACAATGTTTTGATGCTGAACAAAAAAGATAAATACATCGAATTCCTTTGGCGTTAAGGAGACTTCCACTCCATCATTTTGAACCGTGTGCTTTTCGATGTCTATTTGAATTTTTCCATAGTGATGTTGGGTTTCTGTTTTGTGGTAACGTTTCATTACAAGATCTACTCTTGCTAATAATTCCAGAGCCTCAAACGGCTTTACAATATAGTCATCTACCCCCGACTTTAGCCCTCGCACTTTACTGGAAACATCCTGTAAAGCTGTCAAAAAAATTACAGGAGTCTCTCCACCCTTAATTCTTTCCATAACCTCAAAGCCGTCCAGCTTAGGTAACATGATATCCAGAAGCACCAAATCATATCGACCTGTTTGTATTTTCTCAACAGCTGTTTGCCCGTCTGAGCAAGTTTCGCTGCGATATCCTCCAATGCTTAAACAGGACTGTATGTATTTAGCAATGTAACTGTCATCCTCAACAATCAAGATTAAATATGCCATTTTATTTCTCCTACCTGCCTGTCAATGATTATATTATAACATAAAATCGCAAACAAGTTAACAGATATCCCTCTTTATCCTTTATTTTGTTAAAATAAAATAATACAGCATACTCAACTTTTTATTGAAATCACAATATGCAATCGCCGTGTACGGTACAGAACCATACACGACGGATTACATATAATGGGTTTTGAGAGATCTAACTGTAAGAATCTGAAGAGTAGAACAGTTAATTTTTCCCCTTGAGTGAACTATAAACTATATTTGCGGTTACTCATTAGAACAGCTTTGCTTCTCCCCATAATTTTAGTATTGCAAAAACAAGTAAATGACAGGGATAAATAGCATAAACAAGGTACTTTAATTTAGGCTGGAACGTAGTTTTTTTCTTGAAATTTCGTTTTCCGGAATAAAATAGGATTAAACAGCAATAAATAAGAGTGCATATATTAGGCTGCTCGCCATCTAAGACAATCATCAATAACGGATAAACCAGGCACTGAGCTAATCGATTATTCCGGAACAGATACAAAAGTGAAATGAGCAAGATTCCGCTGAAACCATAATCGCATTTCAATAATTCCGTTATTGCACCCATCCCAACAATAACACCTGCCTGCAGTAAAATTGCTATTAAATTCTCTTTCCGGCTTTTTCCTGATTCACAGTGTGGAAGCTTTTCTAATACCGTTAAACATAAAAGACCAACCAACAAAGTAAAAAAGATATTTTGATATCCAAAATAAAATGGAAATGTCCCGGCACTCTTTGAGAACGTACTGAAAAAAGCTATATCAAAAGGTATTTCAGAAATTAATGCAAACAGCAGCATCGATTTCATATATTTCATTCAATTGTGGGTATGAATAAATCCTTCTGTTAGCAGAAAAGCGAAAATCGGAAACGAAATAGCCGTCATACGGTACAAATGGCGAACGGCAAAATTTTGAATTTCAACTATGTTTGGATATACGGCTCCATAATACTCGATAATGCAAGGAGTAAATATCTTAAAAAAGTGTTCTACCACCATGAGTATTAAGGCAATTATCTTTAGTTGGTTGCCTGAAAATATGCAAACTTCCTCCAAGCAGTTCTCAATTTTTCTTGGATAAATGCCTATCCGTTTTGGTTTCGGATTTTGTTCCACGATACCACACCCTTAGTAGACGCCTTGTCAGATTATTCTTTCATGTTTTTCATCAAAAGATATTTAAAATGACTTTATCTCCAGTTATTTTTGCTTCAATCCTATATTCCTTCTTATCATCAAGCTGATCAAGTGATGCTGAGTGTCCAGGCTGCACTTCCAGATTATCAATTACTATATTGCCATTTACATCAAGAACCCTAATCACAACCTCAGAATCAGAGTTGCCATCATTAACAATTTTCTTGTTATAAAATACACTGTCAAAAACAAAAGTACTCGTTGTTTCAGCTCCAGCACTATCTCTATACAACATCACAGGCTGCCAATCATCAGATTGAATATTATTTACAACTGCGTGCATTTCCGGGTACACATAGTTATGAACCGGGCCAACCTCTGAAACAACGAAATATCCTGCAATGACCAAAGCCAGAGTCACAAGAACAGACACGACAGAAATGGCAATTTTCTTTTTGGTTAACTTGTGCTTCATGGTTTTTAGGGCATTTGCACTTTCGCTGTGTAAATCAGGGTTAGCAGGAAGTACAACTTCTTTTTTTAGCAATACATATTCATTTTTACACTCTGAACATTCGTTTAAATGTTTTTCGACTTCACTCCTGGTTTCTTCTGATACTACTCCGTCTATATACAGAGGAAGTAAATCTCTTACAGCATTGCATGAAATTTTACTCATTATCTGCATCCTCCCAACATTTCAAAATAATTTGCTTTGCCCGGTAATAGCTTACTCTTGCCCAACCGGCGCTTTTCCCGAATAGAGTCCCAATTTGTTCAAACGGCAATTCGCCAAATGTTCTTAATGAAAACACTTCCTTATACGGTTCTGACATCTCATGTAGGATTTTATGTACTTGAAAAGCGTCAGCTTGATCCATAATTTTCTCAATAAAGCAAGGTTCAGAATCTGCAAACACCTCTGTTTGCGGTTCCCTTGCATAATGATTTTCTTTGCGGTAGCGATCAATAAAAGAATTTTTGGCAATCGTAAATAACCACGCTCGAATATCTTTTCTCCCATCATATTTATCAAGGAATTTCATTGCTTTTACGAATGTATCCTGTGTAAGATCTTCTGCTATCTCTTTGTTGGAGGATAAACCTCGTAAATAGTAAAAAACATCTTGAAAATAATCGTTGTATATTTGATCAAAGTCCATACTCGTCCTCCTCTCTCTATATAATTAACGCACCACTTTTGAAAGTGTTACAACTCCATGTGATATATTTTTATGGTAAAACAGCCCACCACAAAGGGAGGGCTGTTTATGAATTTAGTCGTGTGGATTATTTTGGTAAATTTAACACTTAACTCAAATTACATTGTAACAAAAATGGGCAACCCCATCAAGAGATTGCCCATTTCTAAATTTTAAAATTTTCTGTAAATCAAACTTTGACATCGTTTGATGTAAAATTTGATGTATGATGTATTTTTTATGGTTTCCGTGAATTACGGAACATCCCGTTTTAATTAGCAAAACGGCGCATCTCAGTACAGCTTAGCACCTGCCGGAATATGAGGATCAACCTTAAGGCAATGGAAGCAGCTTACTTTGAAGTTTGCGATTCCAGCGCTATTTGCCTCAAAACAGAAAAAGACCTTGAAAGGCAAAACGCCCCTCAAGGTCTGGTGATCTTTATCTGTTAAGGAAACCCGAATAGGTCTGACACTCCAAACAGATTATAGAAGCTGATAAATAAGATACATACAAGCTGTGACAGCAATAG
>JAHHTP010000029.1 GCA_020024615.1 Oscillospiraceae bacterium | reverse complement strand
CGAATAAAGCATCCATTTTATGAATATAATTCTATTTTATTTGTTCAGCATAAAAGGCAAGTGCAGGCAGATAGGAGCTCTGATCGAGAACACTTCGCATAGCACCGATTTCTTCTGGACAAAGATTCACCACCGCTTTTCCACCAATAGCGCGTTCAAAGGTGACCGTCATGCTGTTTTCAGTTGTTTTCTGCATCGAAACTGGAAAAATCATCCCCTGCTCATCGGTGCAGGTAAACGGCATTTCCGCAGCTGGAACATTCAACACACACAGATGCTCACAATGATCA
The DNA here is from genome assembly GCA_020024615.1 of Oscillospiraceae bacterium. GTDB lineage: Bacteria > Bacillota > Clostridia > Oscillospirales > Ruminococcaceae > JAHHTP01. Next base: position 17,023 of record JAHHTP010000029.1, on the reverse strand, counting down.
AAGAAGATTTCCACGGTATCATCTGTAATTCTGCGCACATCCTTAACATCTGGTGCAAAGGCATTGTCATAACCCGGAACATGATAAACGGCATTCAGCGCCACTTCTGCCAAACGCTCTCCAATTACAAGATTGGAACTACAACTATTATGAATTTCATCGCTGGTTGGCAAATCATACGAAGGCACTACATAGATTTCTGGTATTTTATGTGCTGCATCTCGCTGTGCACCACGAATCATACCAAAAGAATGACGCTTATAGTCGCTGCCTTGCGTGCGATAATCGGTGGTCACCTTATTTAGCTGTGTGGTCAAAATCGGTTTCATACCATAGTCCCGGCGCAAATTATCCACCAATTCGCTGAATTCTTCAAGATATTTTTCCGGATGACACTGAGAATGGGCATCTGAACAACCCTGATACCACAAAAATCCAGTAAAATCGTTGTCAATCGCTGCCAGGTATTTTTGCATATTTTGATATAAATAGCCATCCTGCGATGTCAGCCAAGTAGAGATTGGACTTCCGCCCAATGCGGCCGGCATCAAACCAATCGGGACATGCAAAGCTTTTTTCAGCATTTTACCAAAGCTTAGATACGGACATGCACCGGTATTTCCACCCTCATTGTTATCAGGATAGATGGTATCGGTGGAATCAGCAAACGGATGCGTAGCAAGATCCCACTGCCCTCTCATGCGGTACAGATGCACCCCGAGTTCTGGTGCATCTGTCAGATGATCGCGACCATAACCGGTGGAATTAGACTGTCCAATGATGCAATAAATATCCCCGACACCAATATGGTGACGCATATCACCACGGAAGCCCCAAACATAATCGCCTGCATAAATCTTAGTTTCAATGCGGTAAAGACCGCCCTGTGGCACCTGTTTCAGCGTATAATTCCAACTGCCACTCAAGCCATCCGCTTCAAATGTCGTATCGGCATTCTGCCAGTTGATAATCGGCTTATTGGTATTCTCCTCTACAACACGAACAATGACCGTTTCCACTGTCACACCGCTATTTTCCGGTACACTCCAGACGCCGGAAAGTGCGATATCCGCTGCACTACCATGTCGCTGAATGATCTGCCAATCCTGCGGTCCTTCATCAATAAATGCACCATGTATTCTCATTAGATTTTCCCCTCTTTTGAAAAAGTCGGCCATTCTCCAAATGGAAAACAGCCGAGCATATCTATATAGTTTATGCAAAAATAATCTTACGCAAACGGATTCTCAGTTGGGTATGGTAAAGATTTCGGCTGATTGTACGCAATATCTTTAACGCCCAAATATTTGAATAAGTCGAACAGAACTTTTCCAACATGACCAAACGCAACAGCACCATGATGTGGATACTGTTTTTCAACCAGAACATGACGATAGAAGCGATCCATTTCTGGAATAGCAAATACGCCAATACCGCCAAAGGAACGGGTTGCAACTGGCAGAACTTCACCTTGTGCAACATAAGCTTTCAGCTCACCTGCTGCGGTGGACTGTAAGCGGAAGAAGGTAATCTCACCTGCTGCGATATCACCCTCTAAGGTACCACGGGAGATGTCCGGCTCGCCGTCCGGTTCCAGAACGCGTTTCTGAATCAGCTGATATTTCATCTCACCTTTTGCCAGTCTGCAAATCGGTATATTGCCGCAATGGAAGCCCATAAAGGTTTCATTTAAGCGGAAATCATATTTACCGCTGATATCTTCATTATAAATATAGGATGGAACGGTGTTGTTGATGTCAAGCAGTGTCACCGGCGCACCAGTGATACAGGTACCGATATACTCAGAAATTGCGCCGTAAATATCAACCTCACAAGCGACTGGAATACCTCTGGAGGTTAAACGAGAGTTAACATAACATGGAACGAAACCGAAGTAACGCTCAAAGCTCGGCCAACATTTATTTGCAAATACAATATATTCTCTGCTGCCTTTATTTGCTTCAGCCCAGTCCAGTAAGGTCAATTCATACTGTGCCAGTCTGGATAATACGCCTGGATGTTTATTACCCTCACCCAGTTCCGCCTCCATATCAGCAATAACTTCCGGAATTCTCGGGTCATCTTTGTGTTTCAAGTAAGCATCATACAGATCAAGCTCGGAGTTTTCCTGAATCTCAATTCCCAGATCGAACAGCGGTTTGATCGGCGCATTACATGCAAAGAAATCCTGTGGACGCGGTCCGAAAGCAATAACTTTCAAGTTTTTAAGTCCTAAAATTGCTTTTGCAAACGGAATAAACTCCCCCATCTGTTTAGCAATTTCAGTAGCAGTCCCAACCGGATTTTCCGGAATAAATGCTTTAATCTTGCGCATGCCAAGGTTATAGGAACAGTTCAGCATACCGCAGTAAGCATCACCACGGCCGTCAATCAGGTTGCCTTCCTCAGCAGCTGCAACATACATAGTCGGACCGCCGAAGAAACGAGCAATCATGGTTTCTGGCGTTTCCGGACCAAAGTTGCCTAAATATACAACCAGAGCATTTACACCGTGTTCTTTTACATCAGCAACCGCTTTCTGTGCATCAACCTCATTCTCAACGGTGATTGGACAGTTATAAACATTCGCACCATATGCCTCTGCCACTTTATTACGGCGTTGGGTAGAAAGTGCAATCGGGAAACAGTCGCGGGAAACCGAGATCAGACCCAATTTAACTTCAGGTAAATTCTGCATTTATATATCCTCCTACAAATTCATCTGACAACCACTGTGCCAGTCATTACATTCTTATCATACCACATTTTATACGCAAGCGTTATTATATATCTTGCTGTAGACTTTATATATTTTGCTGTAATCTTATATTCGTGTGCGCACACGCGTGGGAGATTATACCGAATTTTATAGCAGATATAAACAAAGGGAGATGCCAAAATAGCATCTCCCAAAATGATTAATGATTTCAGTTCATTAAAAAGTAAACACACACTCAAAATCAAATTCAGCATCATTTAAGCGATACTGCGGCAGCAACTCCGGACCACAGGAGTTGGAACCAACACCGCTGTTCTTATAGTCTACACACAGAACAGTATATCCGCATTTCTCCAGCTCATAGTTATGATCCTTGGAAGCCAGTTCCTCTTGAGAATATTCGGAAACATTCAGATCAAATCTGTCGGCGGTAACTTTCAGCTGATGTTTGCCGTCTGCATGGTTCAGAACAACATATTCGCAATCATAATGAGAACCGTTCTCCTGCGGCTTGATGTAATCCTCATGCATCTTCTCAACATCGGAAGTGAAGCTGCATTTATAGGTAGACAGATTCTTATCACGATAGCTTTCGGTCGGACCATAGCCGAAGTAATTACAGGTCTTGTAGTTGCCATTTGTCCATACACGCAGACCAAATCGTGGCAGATAAACCATTTTCGGTTCACGGGATACATGGTAATTAACCTTGATTGCACCGCTACCGTAAACAGTCCATGTTACATCTACTTTTGCGATATTTGCAAGATAAATTGCCTGTAATGCCAGCTTGGTAGTGATGACAACACAGTCTTTCTCCTGCTCAATCTCAGTAGAGTAGGTGTACGGCATGGTTCTATCATAGCCGCTTGCTTTCCATTTATTGACAACATTGCGGTCATTATCAGTCGGCGCGCGGAAGGTATTCCAATCCATCGGACGATCGGTTACAAGCAAACCATCTTTTTCGATATAATCAAAAGTACCAGTGCGTTTGTTATAACGATAGGTAAAGCCATCGCCAATAATGGTCAAGGTTTTATCCTGCTCAGTAACAATCGGAGCGTTTTTGCCCTTGCAGAAGGTTTCAACATATTTCTCGGTGGAAATATCAAAATGCTCAAAGCCGCAGGTATGTCCTGCCGGAACCAATTCTGTTTCATGAATGGTCTTAAAGGTGAAGTGAACATACAGTCTGCTTCCAGTCTTATCGCATGCAAATGGAAGTTCAACAGTTGCACCCGGTGCGCAGTCAACTGCACCGACAACACCCTCATCAATCTTCTCACCATTCTGTAAAACAGTATAGGTGATATTCATATAATCTTTCAGGTTAACGAAGTTTAAGCGGTTGGTGATATAATATTTGCCATCTTTATGGGTAATCATAGCTGGACGCGCAGCCTGTTTGAGTTCTTTCAAGCCGGTATGCGGGGTTCTGTCCGGATATACCAGACCATCCATGCAGAAGTTTCCATCATGCGGGAATTCGCCGAAGTCACCGCCATAACCGTATTTTGCCTTGCCATTTTCCTCACCAAGATATACGGCATGGTCGCACCACTCCCAAACGAACGCACCAATAAAGCGGTCAAATTTATAAATGAGGTCATAATACTCACGCAGATCGCCAGGGCCGTTTCCCATTGCATGGCAGAATTCGCAGAGAACAAGCGGGCGTTTTTCGTTCTCGTCAGTCATGAATTCATTTTCAATCCATCCGGTATCTGGGTACATTCTGGAGAATACACCCAACAGTGGGAAGAATTCACCATGATATGCACCATGCTCACGGTTGATTATCGACTCGTAGTGAATTGGGCGGGATGGGTCAAATTCATTGATCCAATGACAGCCTGGGTCGGTTGCACAGCCGTAGCCGGACTCGTTACCCAGCGACCACATAACAACGCATGCATGGTTTTTATCACGATGAACCATCTTCTGATAACGGTCGGTGATAGCCAATTCAAAATTCGGATCCTCAGCAATATCGCCGTAATGACCGAAATACGGTACCGGTTCCTCATATTCATCCTTGGTTGCACAACCGTGAGACTCCATATCCGCCTCACAGATGACATAGAAGCCATATTCATCACACATACGGTAGAACTCCGGCTGATTCGGATAATGAGAGGTACGAATTGCATTGACATTATGCTCTTTCATCAGAGTAAAATCTTGTTTCAGCTGATCAATGGAAATTGCATAACCGGTTTTCGGGTCGGAGTCATGACGGTTTACACCGCGCAGTTTGATCGGTTCACCATTTACTTTGAAAACGCCATTTTCAATGGTAACTTCACGCAGACCAATTTTTTCTCTGATATACTCGTTTTCGGTTTCGATCTCTAAAGTATACAGATATGGCTGCTCTGCATTCCAGAGATATGCGTCTTTGACATCAAAATCAACACTATCGCCAGAAGTTTCAACTACACCGATTTCTTTGCCGTTTGGATCAGTCAGTGTAACTTTTTTAGCTGTGCCATTGTCACGCAGGAATTCTACATTAACTGCAACATCTTTGCCATTTAATTTGGTATGTACAAAGAAATCTCTGATTGCAGTTTCCGGACGCTCCAGCAGATAAACATCACGGAAAATACCGGTCATTCTAAGTTTATCCTGATCCTCACAGTAGGTACCATCACACCATTTTAATACAACGCATGCCAGATCATTATCACCGTCATGCAAAACCTCAGTGACATCAAATTCAGCGGTATTATGGGAAACCTGGCTATAACCAACAAAAGTATCATTGATATAAACAAACAGGCAGGAATCCACACCCTCAAAGTTTAAGTAATAACGCATCCCCTCTTTTTTAGAAGTGGTGATGGTTCTGCGGTACAGGCAGGTCGGATCCTCTTTCGGAACATATGGCGGATCAAACGGAATAGGGAAACGCACATTGGTATACTGATGTGCATCATAGCCGTGCATTTGAATAACAGAAGGAACTGGAATGGTATCATACTCGTCCGGGGTAAAGGTAAACTCATCCGGTGCATTGAAAAATTTGAATTTCCAGTCACCATTCAGCATAGTAACACGGTCACTCTCCCATTTATTTGCAGATTTCTGCTCTTTGGAAGACGGAATCACATAAGCGCGGTTTTCACAGGTATTAACCTTAACAGTGGTCAAATCCTGATAATACTGCGGCAAAACAAAATTACTCATCATAAATCTCCTTACGAAATATCATTTTGAAAGAGATACACTCTTGTTATTATCATAATATTTTTCCAGAAAAAAGTCAAGTGATTTGACATTTTTCGCAATAATTTCATATACATTCGCCTACTGTATTAACATCTTTCAATATACCAGGTAACATCGTAATCATCCGGCCAATGTGGGTCAAGCTGTATCGTGGCGGTCAACACGCTTTGACTGCCATTTAGAACCATTGCAGTACGGTTGACAATCACGCCGCGTTCTGCTGAACCGAGCATTTCAGGTTCCAATGCGCCATCCAGAATAACATTTGGCTGCTGCAACGGGACATCGGTCCACGCACATTCACAGAATACATGGTACTGACCTGGTTTTGTAATATGCTCACTCATATCAACAGCATAAACGCCATTCTTCATCGCCTCTTTTAGTGGCCCCACTTTAATAGAATGAACAACCTCACGCAAACCATCATAATAATGTGTTTCTTTGGTTATGACTTTAATCCATTCCGGAATATTCACATCGGTAACATAATGGGCAGAAATTTCACAGATTACTGGCATTCCAGCCGTTTCCAGCACATCAATTCGCACAGCATCCGCTTCAACCGTATCAAATACAGCAATGTGGCAATTGCCGATGGTACTCCCTTCATAAACGGTTTTCCAGCCATCTGCGGTATGAACATCCAATTCAAATTTTCTGACACGCTGACCGAAACAAATATCCTCACAGACCTGCACATGATTGATTTTCTGCATACCATCAAATGTAATCTGCGCACCCTCTGCAACAAATTTCTTTTTGCCTGCAAGTTGTATTCCAAAACGGCGTTCGATCTCTGCACCAAATTCAGCATAGCGTTTCATATCATCCACTGGAATCAGACCATCGGTGTTCGGTGTAGCATTTAAGAGCAGCATTGCACCATGGCCAACCGAATTATAATAAATTTTCATCAGTTCATCCAGCGTTTTGCGTTTTTTCTCATTTTCCGGCGCCCAGAACCAATTATGATTATACAGGGGGGTATCAACCTCCAGTCCTGCCCACACATCTCCGTTCGGGTCCGACTGAACCGAAGTGGCAAGACCTGTTTCCAGATGTTCCTTTTTCAGCGTATCATAGGACGGATACGGCGTACAGCCTTCCTCATTGCCACACCAGCGAATGGAAGCCAGCTCTCTACCTTGGAACACAACCGCATTCGGGATATATTTTTTGACAATATCTGCAATCGGCACAATAATACCGCCATCACACCACAGCTCATCAATATCATATTTCGAGCAGAGTTCGGTCAACTGTTCTCTGTACAGTGCATTATATGCTTCCTGTTTTTCTGGGTCTTTGGCACGACCACCAACTAAAGCATCCTGACTTCTATCTTGTGGGGAGAGATAAATACCAAAATGCAGGCCGTTTTTCTGACAGCACTGGTACAGTTCATCCACAACATCCCCTTTTCCATCTTTCCACGGAATACCGGAAACTGCATAATCGGTGGTTTTTGTCTGCCACCAACAAAATCCGCCGACATGTTTGGCAACAAATACAATCTGCTTTGCGCCAAAGGATTTGGCAGCATCGCACCATTGCTGGACATCCAGCTTGACCGGATTGATTTCAGTCAGTGGCGTGGAAAGATCATCTCCCTCATTATACTGCCAGGTAGACGGACCATAATGGATAAACATACTGCGCTCCATCTTATGCCAGCCAATCTGTGCGGCACTCGGGCGAGCAGTTGGTGCGCGTAAAACTTTCATTTCTTTCATACAGCTATTCCCCCTAAGAATAAAATTATATATGGTCATTATAGCAATTGGCAAAGCATTTGTCAAGAAAAACACCTAAGAAAACAAGATACGCCCATGCCAAACAACACGAGCGCAATATATCAATAGATCAAATACGGATTGACTTTTTCTTTCCATGCTTGAAGCGGTGCCTGGGTGGATTTCAGAAAAGCATCCGCGTCAAAATCCGCTTTGCGGATAGCATCGGTACCTAAGAGTTTATCAATGAAATTGGCTTCGAGAAATTCAAATTCCGGACAGTTGCGGCGAATTGCATCCACCAGATAAACGCCCAGCTTGAACGGCTCAAATTCGTTGCGATTCTGCACATGAATTTGCAAGCCTGCACAGAGGGTTCCCGCATGCTTGGAGAAAGTTGGAGTGAAATAGGTTTCCCGCAGCACAAAACCGGAAAGATTTTTTGCTGCAATCTCGTCAATGATAACCTGTGGCTTCATCCATGGCGCACCAATTGTTTCAAATGGTTTGGTTGTGCCGCGTCCCTCAGAAAGATTCGTTCCTTCAAACAGGCAGGTTCCAATATAAACCAAAGCGGTGTCCACGCCCGGAATATTCGGGGATGGGGATACCCACAGCAGGTCGGTTTCATCAAAATACATTTCCCGATTCCATCCTTCGCACGGTACAACGGTCAGATCACAGTTGATCTTCTCAGTATCGTTGATATAACGGGCAAATTCACCGATAGTGATGCCGCTTCGGGTCGGAGTAGCATATTTACCGACAAATGATGAGAATTGTGGATCAAGAATGGTTCCTTCGCATTTTCCACCAATGGGATTGATACGATCAAGCACAATAAACGGAATGTTTGCTTTTTTACAAACTGTCATTGCTTGTGTCATGGTGTACAGATAGGTATAAAATCTGGCTCCGACATCCTGAATATCAAAAACAATCACATCCAACTGTGCCATCTGCTGTTCGGCAAACGCTCTTGCCTTACCATACATGCTATACACCGGCAGACCTGTTTTACTGTCTGTATAAGATTCCACCGCATCGCCAGCCTGTGCATCACCGCGCACTCCATGTTCTGGAGCGAACATCGCACAAAGCTGATAGCCTTTATATAGAATATCCGCCGTAGAAAGCAGTTCTCGATTTATGCCGGTCGGATTGGTGATTAGACCAAGTCTTTTATCTTTTAACACCGCATCTATTACACCGATGCGATCTGCGCCTGTGTATACCGTTTTTTTCTGCATAAACTACTCCTTACTTGTTGATTTCACGCATATATTCACCCACAACCGCATTGTAAAACAGTCGTCTGGTGCGGAAAAATCCACCTCTCCCCTCACGACCGTAATGAACGGCGTTGGTCAGCAAAATCACATACAATCCGGTTTCCTTATCAATATACATCGCCGTTCCGGTAAATCCGGTATGACCGAATGAACCATCCGACAGCATATCGCCGCCTGCGGAATAACAGTTATCTTTTAACTGAAAGCCAAGACCTCTTGCCTCGCCCATTCCCGGTGTATAATTTTTGGTTGCAAGGTCGAGCATGCGTTTGGATAGATAAGTTTCCCCGTCAATCTGACCATTATTTGAAAGCATAGCAGCAAGACGAATCATGTCATCAATCGAAGCAAACACACCAGCATTTCCTGCAACACCATTTAGAAAGCAGGCATTTTCATCATGCACTTCGCCCTTTGTCCATCCGCCATGAAATTCAGAATACTCCGTGGTAACGACATTTTCGGTCTTAGGATTATAGCAGGCAGTTTTCATCGACAGTGGCTCAAATACTTCTTTTCTTGCCAATTCATCAAGTGGTGCACCGCCAATTTTCTCTAAAATTTTGGCAAGCAGAACATAGCCCATACAGCTGTATGAAACCTGACTGCCCGTTTTGTAGGTAAAATCAGATTTCAGAATTGCATCTGCCGCCATATCTGGATTCTCTGCAAGCTCCCACAGATGCAGCGACGGATGTAAGCCGGAACAATGGGTCATGAGCTGTTTGATGGTGATACCGCCTTTATCATAGGCATTGTCAAAAAACATACCAACTTCATCATAAAGTCCCAGTTTACCCTGTTCGATAAAACGCAGAGCCACCATAGTGGTACCAATAATTTTTGATAGAGATGCCATATCAAACAGAGTATCCTCTTTTAATGGCAGAATTTCAGGCTGTTCCTGACGATTGCCGAAGAAATCTTTATATAACAGCTGGTCTTTACAGCCGATTGCCACCGCTGCACATGGGAAATCATGGCGGGCACAGCTTTCTTTCAACAAATTCATTGCATGTTCAAACATTGTGTTATCTCCTTTTTACAAAGAGGGTACGAATCAAGCGCACCCTCTTTTCTTATTTTGCAGCAATTCTAACGCGTTTTTCATGCTCCTGCAAAGCGAATGCCTCGGCATACTCAAATTTTGCCTCCAAGCCACGCACGCGCATCAGTGCTTTATAATATTCTTTATAGTGGAAATCCTTGCTGTTGACTGCAAACCAGTGATAGTCAATTGCTTTGCACCACAGTTCAAAACCCTCTGGTGTTACTTCCATATAAGTATGCGGAACAAATCCGTCTGCATCCTCCCAGTTTTCTGCCATATACGGACCTGCTGCAAAATGTGCCGGAAGCTCACGCTCCACACTTGGCAGACCTGCTAACAACTGCGCTTCACGAACCAGCTGACTGGTCAAAATATGGTCACGGTGCATCGAATGCTCCCAATGCGTCAAAAGCATATCTGGTTTATGTTTGCGGATTAAATCACAGAGCAAATATCTGGATTCATCATTTACGACCAATTCGCAATCTGCATACGGCAGTACTTCTGCCACACCACCAAGCATCTCTGCAAAATTCTTGGCTTCCTCTAATTTCTGTTTACGGTACTGTTCCACGGTCAAATGCGGCGGATTGCCTTTTTCACCGCCGGTTGCACCGACTGTAACGATTTTCCATCCCTGCAATGCTTTGGTCGCAAGTACACCGCCGCAGGTCAATTCAGCATCGCCGATATGACCACCGATTGCCATAATACATTTCTGTTTTTCCGCCATCTTAATATCCCCCCATTTTTATAAATCTGCCAGCATTTTCTTTGCTGTCATACGATTATACTGGTCATGCTGTGATACCTTTCTGCGCATAGTTGACCAGCTTCGAACAATTTTAAATCCAGCTGATTCATAGATATTTCTTGCCGGGTTTTCCTCGCCGGTAAACAGCGTCATATACACTGCTCCCATCTCTTTCAGTGAATTGCACAAACCGGAAAACAATACCTTGCCCAGCCCGTACTGACGGTATTCCGAATGTACGCCGATTCCAGCAAAAAAGCCTCTGCCGCTTTGCTGTACACGGAGTGGACCGGTAAAACCTACTGCTTTAGCTCTACCTTTTTCATCCAAATCTTCCGATCTTTCAGAATATGCGATTAAAATCGGGTCTGGATGCTCCTTCTCCAAATTACCGTAAATATGCTGCTTCCAGTCATCGCTGTCGAGATTGTCCATCAATTCCCGCATACCATAATGCTTATCAGAATCATAATATGCAATGCCCAGTCTCTGCTGCTTCTGCTGTTTCATTTTCTGCAAAATCGCATCCGAATACGCAAAGTTCTGAATTGGCTGATAAAACGAATTTTCATAAGTACGGGCGCGGTAACCACAGTTTTTTAGCCAGATAAAACCATCACTTCCCATATCCACACCCGGTGCATTTGGATGGTCATGACGCGGTGTACCTGGTATAATCCATTCCAAGTTGATTGGATTAAAGAAAATCACATCATAATATTCCAGCTGTGCCGAAGCGATTTTCTGCAATTCCTGTTCCAGTGCAACCAGCAGCATTGTACCTACTTTCTGGTGGCGATATTCTGGATCTACCAAAACAAATGTGATATAACCGAAAGGCTTATTTTCCACATAACAGCCGTTTGCAAATCCAATCAGTTTCTGTCCATCCATTGCCATCAAGGTTATTTTCTGCGTAGTTTGGTTATTTTCCATCCAAAGTTTAGAAAAATCCATCTCGTCCATCTGCTTATGCAGAATTTCTTTCTCCGCAAAACGGTTCCAGAACAGACAAAGTTTTGCGGCATCTTCCATCTCTGCTTTGACAAATTTCATATCATTTCCCTCTATCTCATATTTATTTTTTCTCGGTCTGCTCCAGCCAGATATAATAACCGCCCTTAGCCGGATCACTCTGGCAGGTGACAATTTCATAATGGGCAAATCTTGCTCGAACTGCCTGTTCAAACGCCATTCGGGTCATACGGGTTTTGGTAATTGCACTGCCTGAAATACCGATCAGCGGTTCTGAAATCTGATGGCGGGTACAAATACGGTATACCAGCTGTGCCAACTGCTCACCTGCCCAAATTAAAATTTCCGCAGCTTGGTCATCTCCATTTTCTGCCAGAAGTTCTACTACCGGCAACAGTGACGCAATATCGCTTTTCTGATGGGAATACACATAAGAAATGAGTTCTCGTAAAGATGTGATACCCAGATGAGCAAAAATCCCCTTTTCCAGTGCCGTTCCAATGTTGTCGGTATCATAGTTATCAGTGATGCAGCGAATTGCTTTTGCGCCGATGGAATAACCAGATCCGTCATCGTTGATCAAATGTCCCCATCCACCCACACGGGAAATTTCCCCTTTCCACTTGCAGGAAGCGATTGCACCGGTTCCGGAGATAACCAGAACACCATCCTTTCCTTCCAACGAAGCATACAATGCCATAACTGCGTCATTGGTTGCATACACCGGAATATTCAGAGCAGCTTCCAAATCCTGTTTGATTTGAGCCTTAATATTTCCAGTTTCGATACCTGCCGCGCCGATACAAACATATGTACATTTGCCATTCAATGTATCAATGCAACCGGTTACAGCTTTTAGAATATGTTCATACGCAAGATCATAGTCGAGCGACAAATTGCCGAATTCGGTCACCTTGCTGCAAAGCTGATTTCCGGCTTTATCATACGCGCATGCCTTGGTTTTTGTACCGCCAGCATCTACACTCACCATATATTGTTCCATCATGAATATTTTCCTGCCTTTATTTTATTTTGCATCTAAAATTGCGTGGCCGATATGGCCGTGATTTTTTTCAAGCAATGCCTGTGCAGTCTGCATTTCCAATCCGCACAGTTCCATTACGATTGCCAACTTGACATGATAGTGTGTTTGCTCCAATAATTCCTCTGCCCTTGCTTCATTTGCGCCGGTCGCCTGCATGAAAATATTTCTGGCACGGATAATCAGCTTTTCATTGGTTGGCTGGACATCCACCATCAAATTACTGTACACCTTCCCTTGTAAAATCATCGATGCGGTGGAAAGCATGTTCAGAATCATTTTCTGTGCTGTACCCGCTTTCATCCGTGTGGAGCCGGTAACACTCTCCGAACCAGTAACCGCCTCGATTGGAATCTGCGCTATCTTGCTCATAGTGGAATCCTTGCTGCAACAAACCGAAACAGTAACCGCACCGATGGAATTGGCATACTCCAATCCACCAATACAATACGGCGTGCGACCGGAAGCAGCAACGCCAACCAAAACATCTTTTTCACTAAAATGAATTGCTTTCAGATCATCGACACAAAGTGTTTGTGAATCTTCGGCTCCTTCTTTTGCATAAAACATTGCATCTTTTCCACCTGCAATCAAGCCGATTACGGTGTTATCGTCCACGCCGTATGTTGGCCTGCATTCGGACGCATCCAGCACGCCCAATCTTCCAGAAGTGCCAGCCCCACAGTAAATCAACCTGCCACCTTTTGACAACGCAGCATGGATTGCCTCAACCGCTGACGCAATCTGTGGCAATGCTTTTTCCACCGCAAATGCAACCGTCTTATCTTCATTATTTATCATACGAACGATTTCTTCTGCCGATGCTGTATCAATATTTAAGGTATTCTGATTTCGCCCCTCTGTGGAAAGTGCTTTCAGCCGATTTTGATCAATCTGATTTCCCATTTTTCATTCCCTTTCGTTCATTATTTATTCATAAAGCGCCAGAATTCAATCTTTTATAATGGTATTATACACCATATATTTCAAATAATCAATACCAAATTTCCAGAATATATAGAAAACTTACGTTGTTATAATGATTGGTATTTATGCACCATGCTCATATCTGTGGATATTTAAAATATTTAAACGAAAAACAAAATCCGACCCTTTGCAACAAAGGATCGGACCAATCTCTATTCACTTTGAAAAACATCTTCTGCACTCTCTGCCAGACCAGACATCTGCGGCAAAATATCCATAATATACTCCACAGCAGTCCAGAATTTCTTCTGCTGTGCCTTGGACAGATTCCTTAAATCATAGCAGAAAACCGTTGCATAATCTGAAAGCTTTTCGTTCAGATACTGATTGGCAAATTCAGTTAAATCAACTCTGATGCATCGTCTATCGTGTGTATCCTCCACACGCCTTAAAAAACCCATTTCGGTCATACGGTCAACAATCTGAGTAACCTGCTGTTTTGAAATGCACAGATGCTCAGCAAGTTCAGTCATCTTCTGATTCCGGCTCATAGCAAGGCAACAGAGGGCACGAAATTGCATGACACTTAGTTGCAGCCCCATACATTTTTCAAACGGGAGAATGATATACTGCATAAAGGCCATAACAAGATGCTGTATACTTTCGAGTTGCTCTTCCTGCTTCATCCCCGATATCCCTCTTTCTGATTATTCCTCTTCGGATTCTTCTGTCGTGTCTGGCTCGGTTGCAGTAATAACTTGATGAAGCAAATCATTAATATGCATGCTGTGATCAATGGAATGATCCGCAATAAATTTAAATTCCGGTGCTTTTCGCAAATTCAGTCTATGGGCAATCTCGCGGCGGATAAATCCCGCCGCACTTTTCAAGCCCTTTACCGATTCATCGGTTTTTTCAGTTCCTTCGACTGCCGAAACATACACTTTGCAATAAGAAAGGTCATTCGACAAATCAATTTTCAAAACACTCAGCATCGGAGAAATACGCGGATCTTTTAATTCAGTGAATATTTTTTGCAAAGCCATGCGAATATCCTGCGCTCTGCGATCATTCTTAAATCCAGCCATTCTTTACTCCTTATCTGGCAGATTAATCTCTGTACTCTTCCAGCTGGAAGGATTCAAAGATATCGCCGAGTTTGATGTCGTTGAAACGCTCCAGTCCGATACCACATTCATAACCCTGTGCAACCTCTTTTGCATCATCTTTGAAACGTTTCAGAGAACTGATCTTATCCTCACAGAGTACGACACCATCACGAACCAAACGAATGCTTGCACTTCTGACAACCTTACCATGGGTGACATAGCAGCCTGCAATGGTACCAACGCCGGAAATCTTGAAGACATCACGAACCTCAGCAGTACCAAGCTCAATCTCACGGATTTTCGGAGCAAGCATACCTTTCATTGCATCCTTAACATCATCAATTGCATCATAGATGATACGGTACAAACGCAGCTCAACTTCTTCTTCAGCTGCCAGCTCTTTGGCATTTGCATCCGGACGAACATTGAAGCCGATGATGATTGCGCCACCTGCCTGTGCCAGCATAACGTCAGAACGATTGACAGCACCAACCGAAGCGTGAATAACTCTTACAGTAACTTCCTCATTGGACAGTTTCTCTAAGGACTGTTTTACAGCCTCCGCAGAACCCTGTACATCCGCTTTGATGATAATCGGCAGTTCTTTGCGCTCGCCTGCTGCCATCTGGTCAAACAGATTATCCAGTGTAACTTTCTGATAGGATTTAAACTGTTCCTCTTTCTGCTCAAAGCGGCGTTTTTCAGCCAGTTCTCTTGCCAGACGCTCGTTTTCAACTGCGTTAAAGGTATCGCCTGCCTGCGGAACCTCATCCAGACCGATGATCTCAACCGGATCAGACGGACCTGCCTCGGTAACAACCTGAACACGGTCATTGGTCATTGCTCTGACACGACCAACAGCTGTACCTGCAATGATAACATCACCAGCATGCAGCGTACCATTCTGAACCAATAAAGTAGTAACCGGACCACGGGATTTATCTAGTCTTGCTTCGATAATGGTACCTTTTGCCAGACGGTTCGGATTTGCTTTCAGCTCCTCCAGTTCTGCTACCAAACAAACATTCTCAAGCAGGTTATCAATGCCGTCACCAGTTAATGCAGATACCGGACAGCAGATGATATCACCGCCCCATTCCTCCGGAACCAGCTCATACTTAGTCATTTCTTCCATAACGCGCTCAGGATTTGCAGTCGGTTTATCCATTTTATTGATTGCAACAATAATTTTGATACCAGCAGCTTTTGCATGGTTAATTGCCTCAACAGTCTGCGGCATAATACCGTCATCTGCTGCAACGACCAGGATTGCAATATCGGTAACCATTGCACCACGCGCACGCATCGAAGTGAACGCCTCATGTCCTGGGGTATCTAAGAAGGTCATCTGCTGACCAGACGGCAGTTTTACTTTATATGCACCAATATGCTGTGTAATACCGCCTGCCTCACCCGTGGTGACATGAGATTTTCTGATATAGTCTAATAGGGAGGTTTTACCGTGGTCAACATGACCCATAACAACAACAACCGGGATTCTCGGCTCATTATCTTCCTCATTATCCTCACTGTCATCAATCAGACGATCTTCGATGGTTACAGTAATCTCATGCTCAACCTTTGCGCCCAGCTCATCTGCAACCAAAGAAGCAGTGTCAAAGTCGATTACCTGATTCTGGGAAGCCATAACGCCAAGCATCATCAGGCGTTTGATAACCTCTGCAACCGTAACTTTCAGGCGAGAAGCTAATTCTGAAACAACAATTTCATCCGGAATCGTAACTTTAAGCTGCTGTTTTCTTGCGCGCTCCAGAGCCAGACGCTGCATTTTCTGCGCCTCTGTTTCCACTTTACCGGATTTCTGTTTGCGTCTCTGTTGCTGTGATTTCTGATTCAGCTTCTGTTTACGCTGCATCGAATCATTGTTGTGTGCAGCTTTACCGCCCATCATCTGCTCATAGCGATCATTGTATTTGTCGAGATTGACATCGGCAGTTTTGGTATCAATATGACGAACAACCGTTTCAGTCGGACCTTCAAGCTGCGGTCTTGCCGGAATAGCGGTTTTGGTTTTCGGTGCGATAACACGCTGAGAACCGGAATCTTTATCTTTCATGAAATCGCGGTTAAAACCACCATCTCTGTTATAGGAACGGTTCTGACCATTCTCTCTGTTGTACGAACGATTACCGCCATCGCGGTTCTGACCATTCTCTCTGTTGT
>JAHHTP010000003.1 GCA_020024615.1 Oscillospiraceae bacterium | reverse complement strand
TAATTTACTTTTTTCCATACTGCATACCTTTCTCTCATAAATGATTTTATCCAGCGAAGCATACTGCCTTATACATACTGCTTAAACTCCCTATCACCCATATACCACACAGACTCCTATCGTAAATGTCCACAAAGCCGAACAAATCGCATAAAATGGTTCTATTCTGTAAAGCGATAAATGCTCCTACTTTCTCAGAGCCATGTTTCTTATTTGCGATTGGTTGTGGTTAACTATATGATAGTATAAACAAATTCGTTTTTCAATCTGGGCTTTATAATAATACGAAAAGGTTGCTGGTGATGCACGGAAAGCGGTTGAAGTTCAAACTGCTGTTCCAGTTATAATGAAACAGAATGCGACCCAGCTGAACCAGGTTATTGTTCATTTGTTTAAAAGGACAATTGCTGCAAATGAGGATTCTGACGAGAAAAAATAAAATTTCAATACGCCAGAAATACTTTGCAAATTTGGATGAGGGTTCAAAACTGTTCACTCACTCCAAAGAGTCTCGTTTTCTAAATACAGGAAGCGAGATTTTTGGTTTTCAAATTTATTATACCAAATAACTAAGGGAAATTCAAGACATCCAAAATAGAAAAGAATAGGGCACATGCAAGATGGCAACTTGCAAGGGCGAGCGATGGGGGAGGTCAGAGGGAGATATATTAAAGATGGTGGAAAGCAGAATTTTGACTATCGTAATCGTATGATTTGAGGAAAAAATTAAAATAATTGCAGTAATATCTAGAAAATGGAAAAAGGGTATACGCCTTGTAAAAAGTGTTACGAAATAGGAATTTCTTTTGTATGCAGTCCATAAAATTTATCGTTTTGAATTTATTAAAAAAACACCGTAGTAATACGGTGCTTTTGTGCTATGATTCAATGTCTATGTCAATCCAACTGATACATCTGGAAAACATTCAGGATAGGAAGTTTGAGAATGGTATTTTCACCATCATAACTGACGGATAAAGCTTCACCCTCCTGTGTTAATGGCTTAATCTGCTTTAATTTCTCTGGAATGTTCACTGTAATTCCGAAAATTGGGAATACTGGTGTTTTTGGCTGCTGATTGACAACGCCAAGATAGCGGTGACCGTCCTTTTCCCAAGACAGCAATTCTACAAATTCAGGTGCGTTGCTGGTAAGATGTTTTTTTGCAATCAGAGACTCTATGAGAGCTGCAGTGGTTTCTCGACAGTGGGTTGCTTGTGTCAGTTCTAATGGAGCAGCAACCCACATAATAGAGCCTTTTCCGATTTGGCGACGAATTACGCCAGGAATTTTGGTATGGATGCCCGGAGGATTGGAGTGGATTGCAGCAAAATCACTAGAATCCGGCAGGGTGTACGGATAGCTGAGCGTTGCTAATACTTCGGCACCTTCCTCTGTGATTTCAGATTCCCAAGCAAAGTGCTCAATGGGATAAGGACTTTTTTTGGAAAAACTCGTAAAATATGGTGTGCCCAAGGTGGTTGGATTTAAATAACTGTAATGATAATGGCTCTTGCCGGTTATTTTTACACCTAACAGTTCTTCCAAACGAGGATGGCACAAAATACCTGTGATAAATAAATTACCGCCAGCATTGATATAATGTTCGATTTCCTGCATCTCTGTGTCAGAAAGTGCTGGCACATCGTTAATGCTTAAAACTGATGTGTTTAGATTTTTGAGATTTTTACAGCCAATGACATCAAACAGGATATTTTTTTCATGCAGGACATCTGCTATATTCAATGGAGATTGGATGTAGTTCGGTTGTGATTTTTGACGCGTATGGTACAGGATAGAAGCCTCTGCCAGTATATGACCACTAACATATGATTCCAATGGAGCTGTCGTATGGAATACTTCGGCAATATCTCCTTCATATATTTCATTGGTGATCGTTCCATCTGGATTCATTGCATCACAGATAGAAAACGCACCGTTATGCATCAGCGCATTCATGGCGTGGATCAGAAGATCCTGTTTTGAGCGGGAAACCGTATGGAAATACAGGTTTGGATCACAGCGTGAAGTGATATAACAAAACGGCTTGTTTGGTGTTACATTGTTATAGTATTTACACATAAAACTCTGCTGCAAATATCCGCCGTAATAATCGCCACCAGCATAGTCACAGGCAGCCAGACCGGTTTCTGCATTGGATAATCCCCAGTCACTACCAACACCAGCGAAGTTATGTTCAATGCTGACTTGTGGGCGAATTTCTTTGACAGCCTGTGTGCTCTCCATCATAAATTCTTCAATCCAATTCAGGCGTCTATGTGCAAAATCCACCCATACTGCATCATCCCAGTCAATTTTTCGAGGAATATCTCTGCCGGTTTCTTTGAAATAGCGTTCCCGACAAGCAGGGCAATAACACACACTCGGCCAAAACGGCATATCTAAGAACATACCTTCAAACTGATACTGGGTATTGAGTTCTTGCAGAATTTCTCGGACATACTGACGGTATTCAGGATTGTTTGGACAAACCAGACCATAACGTCCTCCTTGTTCGCGAGAGGTGCGACCGTTTTCATCGACAATACGCCAAGATGGATGATGATCGTACGCATAGTTATCATAGATCTGTGATAGATAAACAATGACATTAATGTTGTTTTCGTGACATTTTTGAATCATTTCCCCGACATAATCCAATTTCCGTTGTTTTAATCCTTCATGCATTCGACCATATTTGCTTGGCCAGTAATGCAGACCAACATGTGATTTTGCTTTTACAACAACGCTGGTTGCATTTGCCTTTTTCAGGTGTTTAACGAAATCGTTAATATCAAGTTTTGAAAGATATTCTTTTGGATTGCTGTCATTTAAGTGCATATCCATAAAAATACGACGATAGTCTTTTTGATACCACATAGAAAAACCTTCCTTTTTGTAATAATTTATAAAAATATAAAATACAATATTAAATTTATTTTGAGTATAGCATAATTGTTTGGTTTTGTAAAGCTAGTTATGGAAAATAATGAGACCTAATATAAAAATAAATTCAGCATGAATATTTCATGATACATCATTCTATTCCCACTACCATCATAAATATTGGCAGTTAGCAGATACTTTTTTAAATAACTTATTGTGATATATTAAAGTTATAACAGCAGTGCCTAATGAAGGATAATGTCTATTAGGAGGAAAAGAGCATGTCACATAAAGTCTAAAAAAGTCGATATCTGTAAAAAAATCACTTGACAAATCAAGTATATGGCATTACAATATTACTTGACTTATCAAGAAAGGAGAAAGGTATGGAAAATAGAATTTTAGGGAAAAGTATTGCTATGTTATATCGTAGAGAACAAAAATACATGATTCATAAAATTAAAGAATTGGGTATTGGATATTCAGAATATAATTTCTTATTTTATTTATCGGTACATCCGGGCAGCAGTCAGAAAGATATGTGTCAGCACATGGCAGTAGATGAGGCTTTGGCTGTGCGTGTTATGAAAAAACTAGAGGAAAAAGGTTTTATCATCCGTAAAAAATCAGAGAAAAACGCAAGATTATATGAAATTTCTCTTACCGAAAAAGGGATGAAATTGATTCCGCAATTAAAAGGTTATTTATGTGAATGGTGGGGTCATGTAACCAGCGTTTTATCAAAGGAAGAAAAAAGTGAGGTATTGTCCGGAATTGAAAAAATGGCAATCCAATCGGAATATGTTTTAAAAGAAATGGAACAGAAAGGTGTGTAATATGCAACAAACAAATTCAAATCTTTTGGGAACAGAGAAAATAGAACGCTTGATTGTGAAATTCGCAATTCCGAGCATCATTGCTATGCTGGTCAGTTCGCTCTACAACATAGTAGATCAGTTTTTCATTGGACGAAGCGTCGGTGTATTAGGAAATGCGGCAACGAATGTAGCGTTTCCTTTGACGATTACTTGTACAGCGTTATCCTTACTATGCGGCATTGGTGGTGCGGCGAATTTTAATCTTGCGATGGGACGCAATCAAAAAGAAAAGGCGGTTCACTTTGCAGGCGGTGCTATTGGTATGATGCTGGTTTTAGGTGTGTTGCTTTGCACTGTTGTCAGAATTTTTCTTCGACCTCTGATGGTCGCTTTTGGTGCCACAGACCAGGTTTTAGAATATGCACTAACCTATTCCGGGATTACATCCTTTGGTTTTCCGTTTTTGATTGTCACCACAGGCGGCAGTAACCTTGTGCGTGCGGACGGAAGTCCCAAATATGCAATGATGTGTACGCTGACCGGAGCGATCATCAACACAGTTCTAGACCCACTGTTTATTTTTACCTTTGATATGGGAATGGCAGGTGCAGCTTGGGCTACCATTATCGGTCAGATTGTATCTGGTGTTATGGTACTGTTATATTTGGTAAAATTCAAAACGGTCCATATTCCATTAAAAGCATGGATTCCGTCGCTTTCTGCTTGGTGGGCTATTCTGTCATTGGGCATTGCACCGTTCTTAAATCAGATGAGTATGATGTTAGTACAAATCGTGATGAATAACACCTTGACATATTATGGCGGACAATCTATTTATGGTAGTGATATTCCGATGGCATGTGCGGGAATTATCTCCAAAGTAGGAATGATTTTCTTTGCTATTGTCATTGGTATTTCGCAAGGCATACAGCCAATTATCAGTTTTAACTATGGTGCGAAAGATGGCAAGCGTGTTCGGGAGGCTTTCTTGAAAGCCTCAGCCGCAGCTATTGCAATCTCGACGATTGCATTTCTTCTTTTCCAGTTCTTCCCAAGACAGATTATTTCTATTTTTGGATCGGGAAGTGAAGAATACTTTATCTTTGCAGAAAGATTTTTCCGCATTTATATGTTCTTTACTTTTATCAATGGTATGCAACCGCTGACAGCAAATTTATTTACTTCGATTGGTAAGACGGGAAAAGGTGTCTTTTTATCTCTGACCAGACAGATTATTTTCCTGCTTCCGTTATTGATTCTTTTGCCAATGTTTATGGGAATTGATGGTGTTATGTATTCTGCACCGATTGCAGATGGGATTACAGCGGTTCTTTCTATTTTGCTTATTTGGCGAGAATTTAAAATGATGGACAAACAGTTGAATGCTTAAACGAATATTTGGCTTTTCTAGGATGGTGTACGCGAAAGAGAGAGCACTGCAAGGCAGCATGGGCTTACAGTAGGTATTATTCTAAAGACAACTGAGGGATGAATCATCAAATGACCTCCTGCTTTTTTAGCAGGAGGTTTTGTATTAGATTTATATTCCTATATATGATGAAATTTACAATTATTTCATTGAAAAATATAGATTCCTGTGATAAACTCTAATTGATTACAAGATAGGATTGCAGTTGCAAAATCTTGATGGTATCTTGTTATAAAATATTTGGGGGAATGAAGATGAACACAACAAGAAAATACTGGTTAGACACGATGTTGAAAATAGTAGATCCGTTTTTGGATGCACTTTCCAGAGATTGTCTGCGCAAAGAAATGCCAATTGAATGCAAGTATGAAATAGAGGTATGCCAAAAGGTTACATATCTGGAAGGATTTGGACGCATTTTGGTTGGTATGGCACCATGGATCGGCAGCAAAGCGACCGGAGAAGAAGAGAAACTTCGTCAGAAATATGCAGCACTGGTTCGTAAATGCCTATCTGTTGCTGTTGACCCGAATGCAAATGATAAAATGAATTTTTCAGAGCTGTTTCAGCCGATTGTTGACGCTGCATTTTTGGCAGAAGGCATTTTACGCGCACCGCATGAATTGTGGGATCCACTGGATGATATTACCAAAGAACGCCTGTTAAATGCAATGCGCGAAACCCGTACTCGCAGACCTTCGAGAAACAATTGGCTGCTGTTTTCTGCTATGATTGAATGCTTGCTGCATTATGCAAAAGCTTCGGACTGGGATCCAATGCGCATTGACTATGCGTTGCTGAAACATAGCGAATGGTACAAAGGGGATGGCTGGTATGGCGATGGAAATGACTTCCATTTTGATTATTATAACAGCTTTGTCATTCAGCCAATGCTGCTGGATGTGATTACAGAGGTGAAAGATGAACAATATAAAGAATGGGCAGGCTACGAGGCAGCTGCATGGAAACGTGCATCGCACTACGCAACCCATCAGGAGCATCTGATTTCGCCGGAAGGCACCTATCCGTTAATTGGCCGTTCACTGGCTTATCGCTTTGGTGCATTCCATGTTCTGGCGATGGCGGCTTATCACCATAAATTGGAAGATGGCATTGCGCCAGCACAGGTACGCTGTGCGCTGACAGCAGTCATGAAAAATATGATGGCTTTTGATAATATGTTTGATGAGAATGGTTGGCTGCAAATTGGTGTTTGTGGGCATCAGCCAGATATGGGAGAGGAGTACATCTCCACTGGTAGTCTGTACCTGTGTTCGGAAGTGTTCCTCCCGTTGGGTTTATCAGAAGATGATCCTTTCTGGAGTGATGCAGATATGGATTGGACGATGAAGTCTTTATGGAAAGGGAATAATCACAAATGTGAGCACGCATTATATGAGTGATGACCAATGTTTTACGCCGATCATTGTGATCGGCGTTTTGTGTTATCTTCTATGAGGGCTTGTTAACAGATATATTTTAATTGTTTCAAAAGCGCATAGATAGACATCTGCTTGCGCTGGATTAAACAAAGTTTTAATTGAGAAGAATTTCTTTATTTGCTTCTAAATACTTTCTAGCTTCTATTAGCCATCCAGCATAATCTGCGATATTTGTACCATCTATGCCTTGAGCACCTTCTTGGGTGATAAAGTAATCCATTTGCTGTCGAATCATGGTATTTGCATTATGCTCTCTGTTAAATGCATACAAGTCGTAGATATAGCATTCATCGGTTTCAGCAAACAAATATGGCGCTAAATCGTTCGCCAAATAATTCTCAGCTTCCAATCGAATCAATGGTTCTGTTCCAACATCTTTTTTCTTAATAGCATATAGAAGCATCAAATCTACTTCAGCCACATCAACTGCATCAGCAAATTTGACAGATGCACAAATCATGTTCGCCTTGCCTTTTAGTTGCAATGGTTTCCATAACTGATGAGCTTGTGGTGGATAAGAACGAGTAAACAGGTTAACAAATCCTGGCTGATTGATGTGTTGTGCTATCTGCTCATTTTCCTGTTCACTGATTGTAAAACCGAGTTCCTCAATTCCTGTTCCAGTGGCACAACCCGCTTCTTCAATCTGTTCTGTAGAACGGATTTCCTCTTTTATGCTATCAACTGAAATAAAGGTTATTTTATTTTTATCATTAAATTGAACGCGTCCAACAAATTCTTTTTCTACATTTTTTTCTGTTTCATCGCTGCACAGAACTTTCAGTATGTATTTATATTGACCATTTTCTCCCTCTAAAGAAACTTCCTTCGGAACAACAGTATAATCGACATAAGTAATGTATGGAAACAGACTTCCTTGTATTGTAGTTTGATGTTTTGCATACTCTGTTTCGAAATAATCCCCGATATGTACAGCAATCGCATCTTCCAACTGTTTTTGTACTTCAGGTGGTACAACCGCAATATTTGGATGATCTTTATCCGGAACCGGATTTCCTTCTTCCATTGCCTTTTGTGCCTTGATGATGTTATCATCCGGTAAAGTAAATACCTGCATCAGCATTTCTTCTACAAGTTTTTCCTGCTTTGTGGAATCTTTACCCGTTGTTAAAAACAATGCTGCAATCACAATAATAAGGCCAACAGCAGTCACAGCAACTGTGATACGATGTTTCTTAAATTCTTCTTTGCACTTAATCATACCGATTCTCCTTTCAACATATTTCTTCCCCTGTGCCATACAGAGCATTTTAGGAACCAATGTAATATTTTGACTGTATCCTAACACTGCTACCAATGAGCGGGCATACTCCGTACTCTGTTCTGTTCCAATCTTCTTCAAAACAAAACTATCGTTCAACAATTCCAAATCTGCTCGCATTTTTTGAAACAAATATCCAATAACTGGATTAAACCAATACACACTCTGCAAGATCAACAGCAATTCATTCAGCCATAAATCTTTGCGCTTATAGTGTCCCAACTCGTGTAAAATGACAAAGCGTAGGACATTTTGGTTCATATCTGCTATATAAGTGGGCAGTAAGATTTTCGGGTAAAATACACCTGTCAATGCTGGAGATGCGACTACATCCTGCACGATAATCGGAATATCTCGGTGAATATCCATTTCTTCCTGGCATTGTTGCATAATCTGTGTGTATTTCTTGCTTGGATGCCTTCCTTTTTGCAGTTTCCACATAAAGTGTATCCTGCTTCCAATAAAAAACAATAGAAAGGTCAGCATCCCAAACAACCAAAGCAAAGGCAATAATACATCAAAAATCAAGGACTTCCAGTATAGCTGTTTTTCTTGATGAACCATTTCTTGGATCTGCTGTTCTTCTTCTGGCCGTAAATTCGGTTGTTGCTGTGAAATAAACAATTCATAACTTACATCATCATATTCATCTCGATAGGAAATGTCCTGCACCTGCTCGATTCTTTCCACCACAGAAAAATCACTTTGCGGTCTAAACGGAACCAACAATGCAACGAGCATGACGCTCCACATCAGATATTTCCATAATGGTGATATTTTGCGATCCCACAATTTTTCAATCAATAAAATAGCTATTCCTGCTAAAGCGGCAGTTAAGGACATAAAAAGTAGTTTGTAGAATACAGGAGCTGCCCAAAATGAGATTTTGTTTAGTACATTCAAAAAATTATGCATCGCTACTACTCCTTATCAATCAATTCCAGCAGATGTTTCAAATCCTCTTTCGTGACATTTTCTTCTTTGACAAAGTTAAGAAGCATCTTCTCCTTGGAACCGCCAAAAACTGTTTGTAAAAAGTTTTTTCTTGCCCCTGCTACATATTCTTCTTCTGAAACGACAGCACTGTATCGATAGGTGCGGGAATTAATTTCTTCGGCCTGCACAGCACCTTTATCGACAAGGCGCTTGAGCAGTGTTTTTAGCGTACTGATATTTTTATCCATAGACGCAAAAATCTCAGGTGAGGTACAATCCCCTTTTTTCCATAATACCTGCATGATAGGCAGTTCGCTGTCTGCAATTTGAACTTTTTTGCTCATAAAATTCCCCCCGTTAAAATACTTTGGTGATACAAGTTTATGTTGAGATTACTATTGTAATCTCAATTTTAGTTTACATCAGTAATCTTAATTTGTCAACCCTTTTTATAAAATTTCTAAAAATAAAAATGCGACCCCAACAAATTTGTTGAGGTTATGATGTTTCCTATTATTCGTTTGGAGTTAAACATTGGGAATTTGTCAATTCAAAGCGTTCATCAATATATTTCTCTCCCCATTCATACATAAATTCTATTATTTAGAATTATTGACGATTTATGGTTTAAATGTTATAATATGAAAATAAAGATTTCGCTGAAACAATGATGTAGGTGAAAAATGTTATCATAAAGGAGAAAAACATGAAGCATTCCTTGACAAAAAAAGGCAATGGATGGGCATTGCTGCCTTTTGTTGTATTTGTTGCAATCTACCTTGGGGCAGGTTTGATTTTACAGCATAAGGGCGTTGAAATGGCTTTTTATAAATTTCCTTCGGTTACTGCTATGTTTCTTGCGGTACTGTTGGCTTTTATAATGACCAAAGGAAGTATTACAGAGCGTTTTCGCATATTTTCCAAAGGTGCAGCAAATGAAGATGTTTTAACCATGCTGGTGATTTATCTGTTGGCAGGTGCATTTTCCAGTGTGGCCACAGCGATGGGTGGTTTGGATGCCACCATCAATTTGGGATTGAATTTGGTTCCAGTTAAGTTTCTGACAGTGGGTATGTTTATCATTTCAGCATTTATGGGCACTGCAACCGGCAGTTCTATGGGCACCATCAGTGCTATTGTCCCGATTGCAGTCGGTGTTGCAGATAAGAGTGGTTTGAGCGTGCCACTGATGCTGGGTGCTTGTGTAGGCGGTGCAATGTTTGGTGATAACCTGTCTATGATTTCCGATACTACCATAGCTGCTACCCGTTCACAAGGTTGTGAAATGCGTGATAAGTTCCGTGTAAACTTTTTCATTGCTTTGCCAGCGGCACTGGTTACCATTGTGATTTTACTGATTGTGGGACATTCTGAGGTAGTGCCTGTTATGGAAACCTATGAATTCAGTTTTATTAAAGTAATCCCATATCTGTTGGTGCTGGTTTTGGCTCTGGTTGGTATGAATGTGTTCTTGGTATTGACGCTGGGCATTTTTGCGGCTGGTGGCATTGGATTTATGACAGGTTCTCTGGATGTTTTTAATTTTGCACAGAGCATCTGGACAGGTTTTACTGGCATGAACGAAGTATTCTTTTTAACACTGTTATGCGGTGGAATGTCTGCAATGGTGGCACATAACGGCGGCATCGTCTGGCTGATTGAGAAACTGAAAAAGATGATTAAGGGCAAGAAATCTGCTCAGCTGGGAATTGCTGCACTGGTTTCTTTAGCGGATTGTGCTACGGCGAACAATACCGTTGCAATCGTTGTCAGTGGCGATATGTCTAAGGATATTAGTCGTGAATATCAGGTTGATCCCCGTCGAACCGCATCGCTTCTGGATATATTTTCCTGTGTATTTCAAGGCATCATTCCATATGGTGCGCAGTTGCTAATTGCCACATCCTTAACCAATTCTTTACACATTATGATTTCCCCAACGGATATTATTCCGAATTTGTGGTATTGCTGGGCTTTGGCGTTTTGTGGTATACTTTCCATTTTTATTCCGTTTGTGGATAGAATTTACAGGAAAAATCCTTGGAACTGGAAGTATGACTGTGCCGAATCGGAGGTGGAGAAGAAAAAGACTGAGTTTGTGGCTTCTGATGATCCAAATCAGTCAGATGAGGTTATGGTATAAGAATGCATGAAAATGTAGGCAATATAATAAGCATTCTAAAATTCTGATAACATTTCGGTGTGATAAACCGAAAAAGTTCGTAAGACGGTGTCAGTTTTTTCTTTTATTTGTATCAGTAGTTGATATATTGTATTTGATATGATATAATGAGCATACCAGATAAATTTATTGAAATCAGGGATTATATCATGAAAATGATAGCCAAAGAAAGGCAGGTTTATTATGTATCAGGTAAAGAATTTTACGAACAATGATGATGTCAAAATTCTGTCAACGCTCGGTGCTTTTTCTGTTATAGAATATCAGAGAGATCTAAGCGTTTCTCCGTCTGAAGCAATGATTGCATATTACTGCAATAAAATGAATGTGCGTAAACGCCAGGTTATCTGCGATTTGAGTAAATCAGATGTGACGGTTCAGGCGGGTGCTATGCAGTGGACAGTCGGTGATGTGAATGCTACTACCGGTGTAAAAGGAATCGGCGATTTGTTCGGCAAGGCAATTCGTGGTTCGGTTACAGGCGAATCTGCAATCAAACCAGAATATACTGGCAATGGTGTTCTGGTTCTGGAGCCGACCTATAAGCATATCATTCTTCTGGATGTAGCAGAGTGGAATGGTTCGATTGTGTTGGATGATGGTCTGTTTCTTGCATGTGAATCTACATTGAAGCATAAGCTGGTGGCTCGTTCCAATTTTTCTTCCGCGCTTGCTGGAAATGAAGGTTTGTTTAATCTCGGTATTGTCGGTAATGGTACACTCTGCCTGGAATCGGACTGTCCGAAAGAAGAACTGGTGGAAATTACGCTGGATAACGATGTACTTAAAATAGACGGTAATATGGCGATTGCATGGAGCGGAAGTCTGAACTTTACTGTCGAGCGTTCTGGTAAATCGCTTGTCGGTTCTGCCGCATCGGGCGAGGGTCTGGTTAATGTATATCGCGGAACTGGTAAAGTACTGATGGCACCGGTTACAAGAGGCATCGGATAAGTTTTGGTAAAAAGCATATCAGAGAAATATTAAAAGAGGAGGTATCCAAAAACGGATACCTCCTTATATTTTTGATTTGCAGGATTAAGTGGAATAGTCTTTCAAACCGGGTGTCTTTATATGAAGATTTTTTTCCAACTATCCCGGTTTATGTTAAGTGTATGATAGCATGAATCAAGGGGAGTATATAGTCTATTTTGCTGGAAAGAGGAAAAATAATTTAGATCAAAGAAAAAAAGTTTGTTTTGGCTAACCACTATTGAAAAAAGATCGTTTAAATGATACAATAAATGTATCATAACAAATTAAGGAGGCATGAAATGGAAAAATACGATATTACAGGCATGAGTTGTGCAGCATGCAGCGCAAGGGTAGAAAAAGCTGTTTCCAAGCTGGATGGCATTGAATCCTGTTCGGTCAATCTGCTGACCAATTCGATGACGATAGAAGGCGCAGTTTCACCAGAAATAGTTGTACAGGCGGTTTCGGATGCTGGATACGGCGCATCGTTGCATGATGCCGATGCTGCTCCAAAAGATAATACCGAGATAAAGGAAGATTCACAGAATAAAGAATACGGAAAATTGAAAGTAAGATTGTATACTTCGATTGCGTTTTTGATGATTCTGATGTATTTTTCGATGGGATATACCATGTTCGGATTCCCGCTTCCGGGATATTTTACCGAAAACCCTATAACCGTCGGTATTTTACAGATGCTGCTCACTGGCATTATCATGGTAATTAACCAGAAATTCTTTATCAGCGGCATAAAGGGATTGATGCATCGATCTCCCAATATGGATACCCTTGTTTCGATCGGTTCGTTTGCTGCCTTTGCATACAGCACGGTAGCACTGCTTGTTATGGCGCAGTATCATGACGCCCACAGTGCCCATGTCTTTTTACATGAGCTGTATTTTGAATCGGCGGCAATGGTATTAACGCTGATTACGGTTGGCAAGCTTTTGGAATCCAAGGCAAAGGGTAAGACTACAAATGCTTTGAAATCGCTAATGAAATTAGCACCGCAGACAGCTGTTTTGCTCAAAGATGGACAGGCAGTCACTGTACCGGTTGAGCAGGTAAAAAAAGGTGATCTGTTTGCGGTTCGTCCGGGTGAAAGCATTCCGGTGGACGGTATTGTCTGCAAGGGAATTAGTAGTGTGGATGAATCGGCTTTAACCGGTGAGAGTCTGCCAGTGGATAAGGAGTCGGGGGATACGGTATCTGCTGGAACCATCAATCAGTCGGGCTATCTGGAATGTGAAGCGCAGCGAGTTGGCGTAGATACCACCCTTTCGCAGATCATTCAGGTGGTTAACGATGCGGCATCCAGCAAGGCACCGATTGCCAAGATTGCGGATAAGGTATCTGGCGTGTTTGTGCCGATTGTGCTTTGTATTGCAGCGGTTACGCTGATTGTATGGATGATTTTAGGCGCAGAATTTGGTTATGCACTGGCAAGAGCCATTTCAGTTCTGGTTATCAGTTGTCCGTGTGCATTGGGACTTGCAACTCCAGTTGCTATCATGGTCGGTAGCGGTGTGGGTGCAAAAAACGGCATCCTGTTTAAGACAGCAACAGCACTTGAGGTGACTGGAAAGGTAAAAACCATTGCGCTGGATAAAACCGGAACCATCACATTGGGGCAACCACGAGTAACCGATATTGTATGCTCTGATATGCCCAATCAGAAGGAGCTGCTGGAAACAGCTGCATCGTTGGAGCAGAATAGTGAGCATCCGCTTGCAAAGGCAATTATGCAGTATGCAGAGGAGCAGAAGATTGCTTTTGTGCATACAGACTCTTTTGAAGCACTTGCTGGAAACGGTGTTACCGCAGCAGTCGGCAAAGATATCCTGCGCGGCGGTAATCGTCAGCTGATAAAAAATGAGACAGATATTGCGCAGAATATGCTGCAAAGAGCAGATGAGTTGGCTCAGGAAGGAAAAACGCCACTGTTTTTTGCTAAAAACGACCGATTCCTGGGTATGATTGCGGTAGCAGATGTGATTAAAGAGGATAGTGCCCAGGCGATTGCAGAACTGAAAAAGATGGGCATGAAGGTTATTATGCTGACCGGCGACAACAGCAAAACCGCGGCGGCAATCGGAAAGCTTGCTGGTGTGGATGAGGTGATTGCGGATGTTCTTCCGGGAGATAAGGAACAGGTTATCCGCAAACTGCAACAAGAGGGCAGGGTCATTATGGTCGGCGATGGAATCAACGATGCACCGGCATTGACAAGAGCAGATATTGGTATTGCAGTTGGCAGCGGAACCGATATTGCCATGGATTCCGCAGATATCGTTCTGATGAAAAGCAGGCTGACTGATGTGGCATCGGCGATTAAATTAAGTCGTTCGGTTATCCGTAATATTAAGGAAAATTTAGGCTGGGCATTTGGGTATAATATAATTGGCATTCCGCTGGCGGCAGGTGTATTTACTTCTCTGCTGAACTGGAGCTTGAATCCGATGTTTGGTGCGGCTGCGATGAGCCTGTCAAGCGTACTGGTTGTTTCCAATGCACTGCGTCTGAATTTTATAAAATTATATCACAATAAACAGGAAGAACAAAAGGAGATCAATACTATGGAACTTAAAAAAACAATCAAGATCAAAGGCATGATGTGTTCGCACTGCGAAGCAAAAGTAAAAGGAATGTTAGAGGAGATGCCAGAAGTAGCATCGGCAGAAGTTAGCCATAAAAAAGCAAACGCTGTTGTGACTTTGACCTCGGATGTACAGGACGATGCTTTCAAAACCGTAATTGAAGCAGGTGGCTATACATTTTTAGGTGTTGAAAATGCTGACCAGAAAAAGGGCTTTTCTCTGTTCGGAAAAAAATAATCAGGATCAAAATGTGCAAGCTGCGTAATAGCATCATATGAGTTGTGCAGGTCATTTTAAAAATAGCATTTTGATAAAGTGGCATCGCTTTTTGGCGGTGCCATTTTGCTTTTAAAAAGATTAACAAACAGGTCATTTTTGGTTTATTGTATTTTTCATAGGATAGAGGTATACTATTAAATGGTTTATATTTGAACAATTTAATGTTAAAGTTTCTAGGAGGAACATCTGTATGGTGCATATATTAAAAAAGGATGGGGGATACAGAAGCTTTTTTTCCACAGTCTAATGTGGGGATTGTGGGAAGAAAAATGCAGGGAATTCTAGAATTATTTTGAAGTAATTGTTTAAAATATGAATATGCTTCATAAGGGTATGGAAAGCGGATAGCAATAAAAGGAGGATTTTATTATGCTAAAATTATTAAAACGAATGCGGAGCAAAGAGGTTCTCATGTGCCTTATTTGTGCCGTATTTCTTTTAGGTCAAATTTATTTTGACTTAAAATTACCAGATTATATGAGTGAACTGACTGTTTTGATTCAGACGCCGGGGAGTGAAATGGCTGACATCTGGAAAACAGGTTTTTCCATGCTGCTATGTACGCTGGCAAGTGCTGTTTTATGTGTTGCCTGCGGTTATCTGTCTGCAAAGGCAGCTTCTGGTTTTACCTATTGGGTTGGAGAGGATCTGTTTAAACATGTAATCGGTTTGGGACAGCAGGAAATGCTTTCGTTCTCCGTTCCAAGTTTGATTACGCGTACGACAAACGACATTACCCAGATTCAGATGATGATTGTTATGGGCTTGCAAGCACTGATCAAATCACCGGTTATGGCTGTATGGGCGATTATCAAAATTTTGGGTAAGAGCTGGGAACTTTCTGCGGTTACAGCCGGATTTGTTGTCGCAATCTGTCTGTCCGTTGCCATCATTGTTTCCACTGTTCTGCCTCGCTTTCGTATTGTACAGAAATTAACCGATAAGATCAACCGCATTGCCCGTGAAAATCTCACTGGTATCAATGTTGTACATGCCTTTAATGCCGAGGATTATCAGAATCAGAAATTTGATAAGACCAATACACAGATGAAGAATACACAGCTGAAAAATCAGCGTACCTTTGCTGCAATGCAGCCGATTATGGGCCTTGGTATGAACGGTCTGTCTCTTTGTATTTTCTGGTTGGGTGCCGTGCTGATTGCCGGCATTCCAGCAGCAGATACAGCAGCCAGACTGACCATGTTCAGTGAAGTGGTGGTATTCAGTACCTATGCGACCTATGTTGTCATGTCCTTTATGATGCTGGTTATGATTTTTATGATGCTTCCGGCTGCACAGGTTTCTGCCGAGCGTATCAATCAGGTTTTGGATACCCATGCAAGCATTGAAGAAGGTGTCAAAACCGATGGAAAAGAAATCGGTACTGTTGAATTTAAGAATGTCACCTTCCGTTACCCAGGTGCTGCCGAGGATGATCTGATTGATGTGGACTTTAAGGTAAATAAAGGGGAGACACTTGCGATTATCGGTGCCACTGGCAGCGGCAAAACAACGCTCATCAGTTTGATTGCCCGTTTCTACGATGCGACCAAAGGTGAAGTGCTGGTAGACGGCGTCAATGTCAAAGAATATTC
This sequence comes from Oscillospiraceae bacterium, assembly GCA_020024615.1. Taxonomy (GTDB): domain Bacteria; phylum Bacillota; class Clostridia; order Oscillospirales; family Ruminococcaceae; genus JAHHTP01. The sequence goes on along the minus strand of JAHHTP010000003.1, from coordinate 66,644 downwards.
CTTTGACGGACTTTATAACAAGCTTGGATATGTCACACAGAAAGCGGTTCTGTTCTCTGGTACGATTGAAGATAATATCACATTCGGCGAGAGTCAGCAGGAAACTACTGATGCCGATATCCAGCAGGCAATCTCTTTGGCACAGGCATCCGAATTTGTAAGCAAACTGGAAGGTGGTTCAAAATACCAGATTGCGCAGGGCGGTCGAAATGTATCAGGCGGTCAGAAGCAGCGTCTTTCGATTGCGCGGGCATTGGCACGAAAAGCAGAAATTCTGATTTTTGATGACTCTTTCTCTGCCTTGGATTACCGTACCGATGCATCGCTTCGTGCGGGCTTGAATGAAACGCTTACAGATACCACCAAAATCATTGTTGCCCAGCGTATTAGCACCATTCGTCATGCCAATCAGATCCTGGTACTGGATGAGGGACGGATTGTTGGAAAAGGCAGACATGAGGATCTGATGAAGAATTGTTCGGTTTATCGTGAAATCGCGATGTCCCAGTTTTCCGAGTCGGAACTGGCGTAAAGAGAGGGAAAGCATCATGAAGAAAAAGAATATATTTACAGCCTTAAACCAGGTGTTTGGCTATATGAAAAGCAGCATTCCGATTGTGATTTTTGCGTTGATACTGGCTGCTGTGGGTGCAGTTCTGACCATTGTTGGACCAGATCAGATTGGTAAAATGACCAACCTGATGCAAAAAGGTCTGGCAGGTGAAATTGACCTTACAGCGATCGGTAAAATTGGCATTACCCTTGTGGTCATCTATCTGTTAAGTGCAGTGTTTACATTTGTACAGCATTATATTATGGCAACCGTCACACTAGAAACCTCTAAGATGATGCGCGGTGATTTATCTGAAAAGATCAACCGTGTACCGATGAGCTATTTCAATCGTACTTCTCAGGGTGATGTGTTAAGCCGTATCACCAACGATGTACAGACCTTGCAGCAGGGGCTTTCTAACAGTCTGCCGGGCATTATCAGTGCAGCAGCACAGTTTTTCGGATGTCTTATTATGATGTTTATTACCGAATGGCGGCTTGCTTTGTGTGTTATGGGGGTTACTTTTGTTGGTATGTTGCTGCTTATGATGGTCATGGGACATTCTCAGCGGTACTTCGTTGCAAGACAGGAAAGACTTGGTTTATTAAACGGATTTATTGAGGAGATGTATTCCGGTCATGAGGTGCTGCGCATTTCCCGTGCCAGTAGAAAAGTAGAGGAGCAGTTTAAAAAACTGAATAAATCCGTTTATGATGCAAACTGGAAATCTCAATTTTTATCCGGCGTGATGCAGCCGCTTATGACAGTAATTGGTAATATTGGTTATGTTGCTGTCTGCGTTGTTGGCGCAATGCTTGCAATCAATGGAACCATTTCTTTTGGCGTTATCATATCGTTTATTTTGTATGTTCGTCTGTTTACCGCTCCACTGACCCAAATTGCACAGGGTGTGTCCAATTTACAAACTGCAACCGCATCTGCTGACCGTATCTTTGATTTCCTGAATACCGAGGAATTATCGGATGAAAGTAGCAAGCAGGCTGCTTTACAGACTGCTCACGGTGCAGTATCTTTTAATCATGTTCGTTTTAGCTACCCAGATCATCCGGATAAAATCATCATTAAGGATTTTTCTATTCAGGTTAAACCGGGACAGAAGGTTGCGATTGTCGGCCCGACTGGTGCAGGCAAAACCACGATGGTTAACCTGTTGATGCGTTTCTTTGAAGTCAATAGCGGTTCAATTTCGATTGATGGCGTGCCGACTTCTGATTTGAAGCGAGAGAATATCCATAAGCTGTTTAGTATGGTATTGCAGGATACCTGGCTGTTTGAAGGCACGGTTCGGGAAAATCTGGTGTACAATATGGAAGGAATTACCGATGAGCAATTGGAACGCGTCTGCAAGGCCTGTGGATTGTCGCATTTTGTGCATTCTCTGCCGCATGGTTTTGATACCGAACTGTCTGACAGCACGATGATTTCCGCTGGACAGAAACAGCTGTTAACCATTGCGCGTGCAATGTTGCAAAACAGCCCGATGCTGATTTTGGATGAGGCAACTTCTTCGGTCGATACCAGAACCGAAATAATGATTCAGCGTGCTATGGATGTGCTGATGCAGGATAAGACCAGCTTTGTGATTGCGCACCGTCTTTCCACCATCAAGAACTCTGATTTGATTCTGGTGATGAAGGATGGCGATGTTATCGAAAGCGGCAATCATGATACCCTGATGGAAAAAGGCGGATTTTATTGTGATCTGTATAACAGTCAGTTTGAAAAGGCAGTCTAAGGGAGTGATAAAATGAAATTCAAATATATAACCATTGAGCGTGAATATGGTAGTGGCGGTACAAAAATTGCAGTGGAAACCGCTAAAAAATGCGGGATTTCCTGTCATGGCAGGGAGATCATGGAAACAGTGGCGCATCAGCACAAAGTTTCGCTGCAAGAGTTGGAAGAATATGAAGAGAATATTTCCAGCAGTTTTCTTTATTCGATTTTTGTTATGAGCCAGTCGCAGACAGGAGACCCGGATTTAGCAACTCCAGAGGCAAAACTTTGGGTTGCGGAAACTCGTGTGATTAAAAGTCTGGCTTTAAATGGTCCAGCTATTTTTGTGGGACATTGTGCCTCCCATGCATTAAAAGATAAAGAAGGGGTTCTTCGCGTTTTTATTCATGCAAACAATGAGAGCAAAAAGCAGCGAATCATCAAAGATTATGGTATTGCTGAAAAAGATGTGGCATCTGTCTGCCGTCGATTCAATAAAAAGCGTGCAAACTATTATGCTTTCTGCACCCGGAAAAAATGGAACGATATGGATAATTATGATGTTGTTCTGGACAGTTCTAGACTGGGGATAGACGGCTGTGCTGAGGTGTTGGCGGCACTATTCTTAAAATAATTCAGCCTGCTGCCATATTGATACATAATATAACCTCCCATGATTTTTATGGAAATTGCGGGAGGTATTTTTGCAAGCATAAGAGGGCTTGTATTGTGTTTTGATCTGTGGTATAGTAAAAGAAGAAAGTGAGGGACTTTTTATGAAATTTGATGCAAGTTTTTCCCGCCCGGCGACAAAAATTCTGCCGGAATTCGGGGATGATAAAATTACCGTTACCAATCGTATGCTATTAAAGGATAAAAAGCCATGGCTGCCGGTTATGGCAGAGTTCCATTACAGCCGTTTTGATGCGTATAGCTGGGAAGAAGAATTGCAGAAGCTCAAGGACGGCGGTGTGGATATAGTAGCATCCTATGTGTTCTGGATTCATCATGAGGAGGATAAAGGTAGTTTTGATTTTTCGGGGAATCGCAATATTCGCCGGTTTATTGAATTATGTCATGAAACGGGATTGGAATTCTGTCTACGTATCGGACCATGGGCACACGGAGAGTGTCGCAATGGTGGCTTTCCGGATTGGCTTTGTACAGAGTGTAAAGACACACTACGTTCGAATACAGAGCCATATATCGGGTATGTGCGCCGATATATTCATGCGGTTGCCCAGCAGGTAAAAGGACTGCCACTATTTGGCATTCAAATTGAAAACGAGATGACCTGTCATCCGGAATATTTGGAAATGGTGCGTCAGATGGTGGTGGATGAAGGGTTAAAAGCACCACTGTTTACGGCAACTGCATGGGGGGATGCAGAGCTTCCGGACACGCTGCTGCCAATGTTCGGCGGATACCCGGAAGCACCGTGGACCCAGAATATTGATCCGATGTTATCAAACAGCAACTTTTTCTTTTCGCATCAGCGGTGGGATGGTTTGATTGGAGCGGATTTGCTTGGAGAAACTAAAGCGCAGAAAGACAAATATGCCGGAAAATATCCGTATCTGACCTGCGAAGTGGGCGGCGGCAATCAGGTGACCTATCACCGCAGACCGCTGTTTTCAGCGTTGGATATTGTTTCATTAATCATAACGAAAATTGGAAATGGTGTTAATTTGTTGGGGTACTATATGTATCACGGCGGCATCAATCCGCTTGGAAAAACCACGATGCAGGAAAGCAAAGCGACTGGTTACCCCAACGATTGTCCAGTGTTATCCTATGATTTCCAGTCACCAATCGGCGACCAGGGACAGTTTAGGGAAAGTTATTTCAAATTGGGACGCATTCATGAGTTTCTGCACAATTTCGGTCATATGCTGGCACCAATGGATTCGTTGTTACCAGATATTACGCCGAAAGATACCGATGACCATATAACACTGCGGTGTGCATTCCGTACCGATGGCAAGGGCGGATTTCTATTTGTTAACAACCATACCCGTTTGTTGAAACTGCCAGCACATCCAGCGAAAGAATTTGCCTTTGTGCTGGAAGATAGAACGATTTTCATGACCGTTAATGTGCCAGAAGACTGCTGCTTTATCATGCCAGTAGGATTGAATCTAGCTGGTTTGGAAATAGACTACATTACTGCACAACCGGTGTTGATGCAGGAAAATGAATTGACTTTTGAGAAAATTCCAGGGATTGAACCGGTGGTAGTATTGAAAGATGGACAAAAAATCGTGTTGCAGGATGGCATGAATAAGATTGATGATGCCACAATTTTGCTGGTGGAACCGATTAAATATCAGCCGACTGCGTTGCATGAACTCTCAGTGCAGAAAGTGGATTCAATCCATTCTGCAAATCTTCTGTTGGGGCATTTGAATATTCCGGATCTGACCGAAGAATATGAGATTTCATGGGATGCTCAGACAACCTATTTGGTGATTCGTGCGCAGGGCAATCTTGCCGGATTCTGGGCGGATGGAAGGATGATTTCTGATTACTATCTGTATGGCGATAACTGGGTGATTGATGTGCGTCGTCTTGCTGACCGAAAAGGGTATATTCAGTACCAACCGTTTAGGGATGTGGATAAAGACACGATATATCTGGAATGTGAATTTAAACCGGGTGTGCATGTCCCATCTGTATGGGCGGCGGATGAGCCGATTCTGTGTATTTAATTTAGATATGATGTTAGCACAAAACGAACTTACAAGCAAATAATAAAAATAGCTTGGACTCCAGTTTTATCTGCGAAGTTCAGGCTTTGTGTTTTTATATTCAGTTTAATTCCTGCTGCAATAATGCGTTCATTTGTTCGATGCGTTTGGCATAGGTTGGATCATTTATTAGATTGTGCAGCTCATATGGGTCGCTCTGCATATCAAACAGGAAGCATGGTTCGTTGTTTTCACTAGAAACAACCAGCTTGTACTGTTCATCCCGCAGCATACGCCAATAACGGATATCACTCCATTCTGGTTCATTGTTGTTTGGAATGGTAGACTCAACGGCAATGTAATTACGCGCCAGCTTACCCTGACCGGTTAGAATGGGGATAAGTGGAATGCCATCGGCCTTGATATCGGTGATGCCGGCAGCTTCTAAGACGGTTGGGAAGATATCAATTCCCGAAACAGGGGCAGCAGAGCGGACATTTTTGCAGCCATTCGGGTATTTTGCAACAAATGGAACACCACAGGATTTTTCAAATGGGAGGCATTTATTTTTGAGTCCGTGGCTTCCCTGCATATCTCCATGATCGGCGGTGTACAAAATCAATGTATCTTCATAGACACCCTGCTGCTTTAAGTTTTCAATGATTCTGCCAACACCAGCATCCACCTGTGAGACCAATCCTGCATATAGTTGCTGATATTTATCCATATCGCCACCATAGCGTTGATAATCCGGACAGTTTTCAAATGGGCGGGGAGAGAATGGGCTGTAAGTTGGGGTATATGGATCAACTTCTGTAAAATCTGGGGTTTTGTCAAAAATTTTGCCCTCATAGAGTTTTGCAAATGCTTCGGACGGCTGTTCTGGATAATGTGGGGCTTGATAGCCAACCAATTGGAAGAACGGCTTTCCGGATGCAATCATCTCATTCAGCTGGGAGATTGCTAGATCTGTAGTGGCATCAGTGCGGTGTTTGTCAAACTGATGTGGCTGATTATTTTCATCGAAGAATACGACAGCGTTGTTATATGGTGGTTTCGGTTCAAAGCCGTTATAACACTGATAGCCGATAAAGCGTTCAAATCCACCACGAATATTTTCTGGAATCGGGGTAGCGCCATTGCCGCCGAGATGCCATTTTCCGGTAAATCCGGTCATATAGCCGTGGTCAAGCAGAATTTGTGCCATTGACGGCAGATGATCTGGAAGTGGGTCACCATTGTTGATGACTTTGCAGTGGTTGGTATAGCTGCCGGTCATAAGGCAGCCGCGGTATGGTCCACAGACAGGATTGTTGGAATAACCGTTTTCAAACAAGACGCCTTCCTTGCAAAGTGTATCTAAGTTAGGGGTGATGAACTGGGAATCCACAGCACCGAGCGCATATTTGTGCTGCTGATCCGCAAAAATAACCAGTATATTCATATAAATTTCCTTTCTTTATATGTTATTGCTATCTGCATTATAGCATTGATAGAGAGGAAAGTCAATTATATTTAGAAATAGCCCCAGATTTTCCTGTATGCGAAAAATGGGTAGATAAGTTTTCATTCTTAGCAAAAAAGAACGAAGTGCGTTTTGTAGGACATACCGGTGTTTTACTGGAAATAGAGGATAGGCTATTATTTGTTGAAAAGTATGGACCGCAATTTCCGTTCCAGGCAACGAAGTTCCACAATCGTGAAGAACGGAAGCAGCATGTATTGGGGAGAGCAGATTTGTACGGCGATGAAACAGAATTGGCACCGATTGTGCTGGAAAACAATCAGCTGCTTTCATAGTAGATAAGATGGTTTTCGTAGAGAAAACCATCTTTTTTGGTGAAGAAAAATCATAGTATAGATTTGCCTATATTTGTACATCGTGGTGCATTACAAAAGAAAAAACGCTGAAATCCTCAAAAATAAAGATTTTCAGCGTTGGTCTGAGTGACGGGACTTGAACCCACGGCCTCTGCCACCCCAAGGCAGCACGCTACCAGCTGCGCCACACCCAGATATTATTTATATTATAGCACATTGCGTGTAAAAAGAAAAGCCTTTTTCAATAAAAAAGTGTGGTCTGAAAAAATTAGACCACACAGTAAACATAAAACTTAATCTTTAGAGATTTTACGCTGAATCAGCTTGACAATTTCAACAATCGGGATAATCAGCAATCCCAGACCTGCGGCAATCAGATACTCTAGCGGTTCTACAGTTGCAAACCCAAATGCTTCTGCAAGGAATGGGACTTCACAAACCAGTGTAGTTGCAACCAGTGAGCCAAGGGAAGCCAACAGCAACAATTTGTTTTGCTTGCCGAGCTTGAAGATACTCTGACGCTGAGAACGCATATTGAAGCTATGGAAGATTTCTGCCATAGACATGGTCAAAAATGCCATAGTCATGCCGTCTGTGCTGTTTGTAATGCTCCAGACGCCTGTTTCAATATAGTGACCGATAAAGTAGGATGTCAGAACCAGAATGGTAACGATAATACCTTGATATGCGATATCAAAGCCCATACCACCTGAGAATACACCCGCTTTTGCATCACGCGGTTTTCGTTTCATAATGTTCGGTTCTGCCTTTTCGGTACCCAAAGCCAGTGCTGGGAAGGTGTCGGTGATTAAATTGATCCAAAGCAGATGAACCGGTTTTAAGATGGTAAAACCAAGCAGTGTGGCGGTAAAGATACTCAAGACTTCACTCATATTGGAGCCAAGCAGAAACTGAATTGCTTTTCGAATATTGTCGTAGATGCGTCTGCCTTCCTCAACAGCACCAACGATGGTTGCAAAGTTATCATCGGTCAAAACCATATCGGCTACATTTTTAGTAACATCGGTACCAGTGATGCCCATACCGACACCAATATCTGCTGATTTGATGGATGGAGCATCGTTGACACCGTCACCGGTCATAGCTGTAACATAGCCAGCTTTTCTCCATGCATTAACGATACGCGTCTTATGTTCTGGCTGTACACGGGCATATACTGAAATCTCGGTGAACTGTTTTTCAAATTCTGCGTCAGACAGTTCATTTAACTGCGCACCAGTGATGGCTCTGGTGTGTTCATCGATAATGCCAAGTTCCTTAGCAATGGCAACGGCAGTGTCTACATGGTCGCCAGTGATCATGATCGGACGGATTCCTGCGCTACGGCATTCTACAATTGCATCCTTGACTTCCGGACGAACTGGATCAATCATACCGCATAAGCCAACAAAGCAGAGATCGGTTTCCAGTGCTTTTGGGGTGTATTTTTCTGGTTTGGTGTCCCATATGCGTTCGGCACAAGCAAGAACGCGAAGTGCTTTATCTGCCATCTGTTTGTTAGCAGTGAGAATTTTCTGGGTATACTCCGCTGTCATTGGAACCATTTTTCCGTTTTCGAGATAGTGGGTGCATCGATCAATGACAACATCCGGTGCGCCTTTGGTATATTGGATAAAACCGTGATCCGTCTGATGGATGGTGGACATCATTTTTCTGCCGGAATCAAATGGAGCCTCTCCGATACGAGGGGATTTTTCTTTCAGCTGATACTTTGGCAGGTTCAGCCGATTTGCCCAGTCAACCAGTGCAGCTTCGGTCGGTTCACCAGTAATACTACTGTCACTATTTAATTCCGCGTCATTGCATAGTGCCATAGCGACAGAAATATCTGCTTCGTTTTCTCCGAAGTGATCTACAACGGTCATTTTATTCTGTGTCAGTGTACCAGTTTTATCCGAACAGATAATTTGTGCACATCCGAGTGTTTCCACAGCAGTCAATTTACGGATGATTGCATGACGCTTGGACATATTGGTAACACCGATGGATAGCACGACTGTCACGACCGCAGCCAGACCTTCCGGAATAGCAGCTACTGCCAGCGATACGGCAACCATAAAGGAATCCATCAAAATGTCAACATTAAAACTGCCTGCTTTGATTAACTGTACACCGAACACAACAATACAGATGCCCAGTACCAGCCAGGTTAGAGTTTTGGAAAGCTGGGTAAGTTTTAATTGGAGCGGGGTTTGGCCGTCCTGCGCGTTTTGCAGTGCATCCGCAATTTTACCCATTTCGGTGTCCATACCAGTATTGGTGACAACGGCTCTGCCGCGTCCGTAAACAACAGTGGAACCCATATACAACATATTTTTACGATCGCCGAGTGGCACATCCTTCGCGCCGTCCGTTAAATTGATAATATCAATAAATTTGGAAACCGGAACCGATTCACCGGTTAAAGCAGCTTCTTCAACCTTCAAGCTGGCATTTTCCAGAATTCTGGCATCCGCTGGAACAGCATCACCTGCTTCAAGCAGAATCACATCACCGATAACCAGATCTTCACTGTGGATGGTGATAACTTTTCCGTCACGCAGTACTTTGGATGTGGCGGCGGACATCTCCTGCAATGCCTCGATTGCTTTTTCTGCTTTGCTTTCCTGATAGACACCCAACACAGCGTTGATTAGTACCACAGCCAGGATAATAATAACATCGGTAAAGCTTTCGTTTTCCACAACAGCAAGTACGCCGCTGATGCCGGCAGCAGCCAGCAGAATAATAATCATCGGATCGGCAAGCTGCTCCAAAAAACGGCGGATTAAGGATTTGCCTTTTGCGGCAGCCAGTTTGTTTTTTCCATTTTGTTCCAGCCTTTTTTGTGCTTCAGCAGAGGTTAATCCAGTTTCTGTTGTTGATACCGCTTGCAGAACATCCTCTTTGGTTTTGCAGTAATACTTCATTACATACCCTTCTTTCTTATTATAATAAAAAAAGACCCAAGTATAACGTTATGTGCTATACTTGAGTCTGAGTTTCAGACATATAGAGGACTCGAGTATAGAATTTTATACTATACATGAGTCTTGCAAATTAAAGCAAGCCAGGCTACTTACGAGACCAGTGATGTTGACTTGCTGCGTTTTTACGCTTGCTACTCCCTCATACGATTTTATTTATATGCTTATTATATCATTTATTCCATACCTTGTCAACTTGTGTTTGTGAACATTTTTTTACATTTGTGGAAAAAATACTTTACAAAATAATCGATTTGTGCTACTCTTAAAGCATAAGGGAGGGAGTCAGATGTCATTTGCCTATTGTCCGTACTGTGGGGAGAAGTTGACGCCCAAAGAAATCGGTGATGAAGGAATGCTTCCATACTGCAACCGGTGTTTGAAACCGTTCTGGGAAGAATTTTCTGTCTGCGTTATCTGCGCTGTTGTGAATGAACATAATCAGGTAGCATTGCTCAAACAAAGCTATGTGTCACAGCAGAATGAGGTCTGCGTGGCCGGTTTTATTCAGAAAGGGGAAACAGCTGAGCAAACGGCTATACGGGAAATTGAAGAAGAAATTGGGCTGGATGTGCAGAATTTGACCTACATCAAAAGCTATTTCCATGAGAAAAAGAATATGCTGATGTTTGGATTTCGGGCTGATGTCAAAAAAGCTGACTTTACACTTTCCAAAGAGGTTGACAGTGCTCGGTGGGTGAACTTGAAAAATGCACCAGAATATCTCAAAAAAGGAGGTATAGCCTGGCAGCTTGTCAGTGAAATAAAGGGGAAATATAATGAATGTAAGAGAGAACTATTTACGAGTCATTCAGTTTGAATATTCGTAATATATTCCGATGGTGTTCGCAATTAACAGAGTTTGCTATCACACCTATTTGCAGGAAACTTTGTTTGAATTGATGGATTCTATGGAGCGATACATGGGATATTACAACTAATGTTTATGTTATTTTCTCCTAGATATATACAGGCATCGAAGGATGAGAAAACATCTTTGCTTTGGAATTGCATCTTTGGAGAAATGTGATAGGGATAACCGAAAATGGGGGAGGATTTAAGATGAAGAAAACAGATTTTGCTGCGAGAGCAAAAGAACTGGTATCTAAAATGACATTAGCAGAGAAAATTTCTCAGCTTTGCTACACTGCACCAGCCATTGAGCGACTTGGTGTGCCAGAATATAACTGGTGGAATGAGTCTTTGCATGGTGTTGCAAGAAGCGGCTGCGCAACCGTATTTCCACAAGCAATCAGTATGGCGGCAAGCTTTGACACCGTATTGATGAACCGTGTGGCGACAGCCATTTCGGATGAACAGAGAGCAAAATATAATCAGTACAAACAATTTGGTTCCACAAAAATTTATGAGGGGCTAACCTGCTGGTCGCCAAATATCAATATTTTCCGTGATCCACGCTGGGGTAGAGGGCATGAAACTTATGGTGAAGACCCGTACTTAACTGCTGAAATGGCAATTGCGTTTGTAAAAGGTTTACAGGAGGGAAATGATCCGAAATACCGCAAATGCGATGCAACCTTAAAACATTATGCTGTGCATTCTGGGCCGGAAAGCAAGCGTCATTCTTTTGATGCACAGGTAAATGAAAAGGATTTATACGAAACATATTTATATGCATTCCGCCGTGTCATCGAAAAAGCGGATCCGTCAGCAGTTATGGGTGCATACAACCGTACCAATGGTGAGGCGTGCTGTGCATCCGAAACACTGCTTCGTAAAATTTTGCGTGAGGAATTCGGTTTTCAGGGCTATGTTGTATCCGACTGTGGGGCAATCTGCGATATTGACAAGAATCATCATATTACTGAAACCCGTGCTGAGAGTGCAGCACTTGCAGTCAACAATGGCTGTGAATTAAACTGCGGTGATGCGTATCCGTATTTGCAGGCAGCAGTCGCAGCTGGTTTGATTACTGAGGAAACCATCACTAAAGCAGTAGAAATGCTGTTTACTGCTAGATTTCGTCTGGGAATGTTTGATGACGATTGCGTATATGATGACATTCCGTTCAGTGTTGTAGAATGCAAAGAGCACCGGGAATTAAATCGTAAAATGGCATCCGAAACAATGGTTTTGCTCAAAAACAACGGCATCCTGCCACTTTCGGATATGCAGGGAAAGACCATTGCTGTTATTGGTCCGAATGCAGATGCGACTGATGTGCTACTTGGCAACTATAATGGTATTCCGTCAAGATATACCACTCTGCTGCGTGGTATTCAGGATGCGGCGGACACGGTTGGTGCGGATGTCGTTTATGCTAAAGGCTGCCATATTTTTGAAAATTATGACAGCACGATGGGACATGGCTGGGGACAAAATGCGGTTCGTGATGCGATCATAGCCGTAAGACAGGCAGATGTGGTCATTATGTGTATGGGTTTAAATCCGAGTATGGAAGGCGAGGAGGGTGATGCATACAACGGTGCAAGTTCGGGTGATAAAACAACCCTAGATTTACCGGATGTACAGAAAGAACTGATAAAAGCCGTATTGGCAGAAGATGTTCCGACGGTGTTTGTGAATGTATCGGGCAGTGCGATTAATTTAACCGAAGCTGATGAGAACTGTGATGCCGTGGTGCAGTGTTTCTATCCAGGTGCAGAGGGTGGCAATGCATTGGCGGATATTTTGTTCGGTAAGGTTTCCCCAAGTGGCAGATTGCCGGTTACTTTCTATCACAGTGTGGATGAGCTGCCAGACTTCGAAGATTACAGCATGGAAAACCGCACCTATCGCTATTTTTCTGGTACGCCGCTATATCCGTTTGGATATGGGCTTTCTTATGCAGATATTACCGAGCAGTGGGATGGTGACAACTGCACACTATACAACCGCAGCAATTTTGAGAGCGGTTATACGGTATTGCGATATGAAAATGGTGTTTTGGTCGGATTCACCCGAGCACATCTGTTACCGCATCAGATTTTGACCGTTTGTGTGCCGAATGACAGATAATTTATAGATAGAAAAAAGCAGTAGCTGGGAGTTTTTCTCCCAGCTTTTTTGGATATATTACAGCAGTTTGATATGGGCACTGGAAACGCGTGCAGTTGCCGGTCTGCCACATGGATCAAACGGTGTGTTGTCGGTCATTTCACGGGTGATACCGCCATAGAAGGTGCCTTCCATACCTTCTATGTTAATTTCTCCGTCGTCGGTTACAGTGATAACGGCGTGGATGCCTTCATTGACAAAAACGGTATTCTGGATGACACTGTACTGTTGCATCAGTTCTTTGGAATAGAAGTTATGTGGATTTTCAAGCCAGTCGTATGCAGCAGAGTTTAGGTCAAAATACAGAACATTGTCTTTTAATGCCATGTAATCTCTGTGGTAATGGCCGTTGATAAACATCATGACTCTGTTTTTATGTTTACGGTTTGCCTCGTTGATGATCTCACGGACTTCTTCTTTGTTGAGAATGCCGTCTGCATCACGCTCGATACTTTGATGTGCAATTAAGATACATGGGTATGGAGATTCATCGAGAACCTGTTTCAGCCATTCCATCTCATGCGGTGGCATCATGCCGACTGAACCGGTGGTGCTGTAATAGTTGCCAAGACTGTACGGAATATACTTACCGTCTTCTTCATAGTAGTTAAGATTTAAGACGATGATACGGAAGCCTTTGCAGTCAAAATAGTAATAATCATTCGGCATACGGTATGCTTTTAAGGTTTCCTCGAATGAGGTATTATCGCTGTCATGGTTACCCAGACAGGAATAGCTTGGAATCTCGAAATCAAGATACCGATTGACAAAATCCATATGTGCCGATGGTCCATGGGTCAAATCGCCTGCATGAATAATAAATGCCGAGCCTTTTTCTTTTGCACGCTGCTGAATTTCAGTCAGCTTGCGTTCTGCAAAGGTGCAGAATGCGTCCGGAACATGATGTAAATCTGCAAAAACAGAAAAAGTTAACTGATTCATATCTATTTCCTCCTATGAATATGATATCATTATGTGATATTTATTATATCATATGCTAGGTCATAAAATCAATTTAGTATATTGTCTGTTTGAGCTTTGATGTAAGCAATATATATATAAAAACGGCAGGGAGAAGATTCCCTGCCAGTATAAAGCTTGAAGTCAATTAATCAACTGTCTCTACATCAAAAACATCGAGGATAGTCTGTTCCATTTTATCCATATCGTAGTACTTTTCGGCTTCTGGTTGTACTTCTTCCGTATTGGTGGATTCAACAGGGATTGCATAAATGGTATCTCCATTTTCCATCGGATAATTCTGAGAGATGTAGAGATAGCAATCTTTCATGTATGAAGAGATCATATCTAACAGACCAACGTCAAGCGGAGAATGATCTGCAAAGCTGACATACACATTTGCTTTCTTTTTCTCCTGTGCTGCTTTTAGAGCTGCGGGAAGGTCGTAAATAGTATCCAGTTTCTGATTTTCGATGACTGCCATGCAGTATTTGGTGCCAGTTGCTTCTGGAAATTCCGCACTATCCCATGGATAGCCTGCATTCTGTTTAACTAAGTCAGTAACATTGAAGTTATTGTATGCTGGTGTCTTGGTATTATCAGAGCCATCAAAGGTTAAATCAACATGATACCAGTCATTTTCAAGCTTAATGAGATTCCATGCATGTTCACCCATAGTGGTGGAATGGATAATCTTGTTTTCGATTTCCAACATATCCATAAACAATTTAAAAGTAGTGGCATTACCCACACAGATAGCCTGATGGTATTTTAACACACCGTACGGATAGTAGTTATATTGCTCGATATTGATATCCGACGGAATAGCAGACTGCTGGGTGGAGTCATAGCGTACATAGTCGAACTGCCAATCATAGATGGCTTTTTCCTTTTCATAGTCGCTCATTTTATTGTTGATACCGAGTTTTTCAATAACAGACTTTGCAGTATTGAGGGTGAACAGTTCTTCCTCATCCAGTTTGGATGTATCACCAGATTTATAAGCCTCGATGATAGCAGTGTCATCATATATCGGATGCGCATGGTCGAAATTGATGTTGCTGCCATCCCATTCATTCAGATCAACTTCCATATTAACCTCAATAAAATTGGTCAAGGTATTGATCTGCTTTGCCTGTACTGCTGTAAATACGATGGTACCTATCAGAAAAAGAGCCAGTATAGGGCATAGTACGATAAGCAAAGTTTTTTGATTTTTCATTTGAATTACCTCATGTCATTTTCTGTGTTAGAATTGATTAAAGCTTCTGTCGTAAAGCTTTTACAACTGACTGCGGCTGATCAGAGATAACCAGTGCGATGTAATTTCCAATCGGTGTGACCAGAGCGTGGTTTAATTTTTCCACTTCATCGTCATTATAGCCGTT
This sequence comes from Oscillospiraceae bacterium, assembly GCA_020024615.1. Lineage (GTDB taxonomy): Bacteria > Bacillota > Clostridia > Oscillospirales > Ruminococcaceae > JAHHTP01. The sequence goes on along the minus strand of JAHHTP010000003.1, from coordinate 51,493 downwards.
GTAATCCTGTTTGCGTTTTTCAATTCTGTTGTTGAGTGCTGTTGTGATAACTGCGCCCTTTCCTGCATCTGCCGGGAGCAGAAGGGATACTTCATCAGCGGAACTACCGCTGGATACATAAATGATGCAGCCGTCCTTAATGTTTTCCATTGGTATATTATATAGATAGGAAAAATAGGTTTCAAACTGTTCATCTTCATATCCACATACAATATCACAGTCTAGAGAAAGATCGTCTTCCATCAGAGAACTGCAAAGTTCAGTGCACGGCACAGCTGCACTGTTGTTTGTGGGGGCTGTTGTTTTTTTACATCCGCTGCTGATGATGCAGATAACAGCAAGCAGCAGGACTAAAATGCTTTGTTTCTTCATAATAGCCTCCTTTCTTCCAGTTTCTGATATTATTTTACTGCATTTTCAAATGGAATACAAGCGAAGAAGCATTACAGTTTGGCAAAAAATAGTTACAAGATATGGGATTAAATGAATTTTCTGTGTGCATAAAATGGATTTTTCTTGCAATGGATTGACTTTATTTCAAACGCTATGCTATACTTATAAATGTTATGCTATACTGATACAGAAAATAAAAGGGGGAGGTACATTTATTTATGAAGGAATCACTAAAATTAAAAATTGGTCAGATGATCTGTGCAGGATTTCCGTCACCAGAAGTGGATGACCAGGCAAGAAGAATTGTTGCGGATTTCAAAGTGGGTAATTTTATTTTGTTTACTCGCAATGTTATTTCAGCAAAACAGCTGTGCAAGCTGAACAATGAACTGCGCAAGCTGGCAATGGATGCAACAGGAATTGCTCCGTTGATTGGCATCGACCAGGAGGGGGGGGCAGTTTCCCGTTATTATGAGGGTGCTGCGCTGATTCCGGGAGCTATGGCTCTGTCCGCAGGTGGATCAGACCAGATTGAAAAGGTTGGGGATACATTGGGACGCGTATTGAAAGCGGTCGGTATTACCATTGATTATGCACCGGTTTTGGATGTTAATATTGACCCGCGTAATCCAATTATCGGAAATCGTTCGTTTGGTGATGATGTAGAGCATGTTTCCAAATGCGGTATTGCAATGGTAAATGGCATGAAAAAAGCTGGCATGATCGCCTGTGTGAAGCATTATCCGGGTCATGGTAATGTTGCCACCGACTCGCATCTGGCTTTACCCATCAATGCGACTCCGAAAGATATACTGGAGAAAACCGAATGGGTTCCGTTTGCAAGAGCGTTTGAGGCAGGGGCAGATGCGCTTATGTCGGCACATGTTCGTTATACCGCTATTACCGATCATCCGGGTACTTTAACCAAGGAGATTATGACCGATGTTCTGCGCAAAGAGCAGAAATTCGAGGGTATCGCTACCACCGACTGTATGGAGATGGGGGCAATTCGTAATCTGTATGGCTGTGGTGAGGGAGCTGTCCGTGCCATTGAAGCTGGTATGGATGTGTTGCATTTCTCGCATACCTATGAAGCGGTCAAAGAGGGGGTTGAGGCAATTTATGCGGCAGTTGAAAGCGGCAGAATCTCCGAGGAGCGTATCAATCAGTCATATGGGCGTATTATGCGTGTCAAGGAAAAATATGATCTGGCTCACGCTCAGGCAGATTATGAGCTTGCTATGCAGCTGGTGCATGACGCACAACTAATTGCAGAAAATGAGAAAATTATGCAAAACAGCATCACCTGCATTCGGTCAAATGCGCTTCTTGCACATCTGGACGGAAAAAAGATTGCATGCTTTGCGCCGATTTCCAGTGCGCTAACTGGAGCAGAGGACGAGCGTCATGAAAGTTTAAGTTTTGCAGATCAGTTTGCTGCTGTATTTAAAGGTACAAAGGCTGTGGTAACCCCTTTAAATGAAGTAACTGATGATATAAAAGCTGCGGTTGCCGGCGATTATGAAGTTGCAGTTGTTGGCTTGTATCATGCCGGATTCCGAGAAGGACAGCGAAAGATTTATCAGATGGTAAAAGCAACTGGAAAACCGGTGATTGCTGTTCTGTTGGGTGTACCATATGATTACAGCATTGTAAAGGATGCAGATGCTGTTGTGGCAAGTTATGAATATACTCCACTTTCTGTTCCAGCTTTGATTCACGCAATGAAAAACAACATTTATCCGGGCAAACTGCCGGTTAATCTGGAAGACTAATATCATGATAAAAGGAAAAGCTGATCGATTTGTATCGGTCAGCTTTCTGTTTATTCTTCGGTATTTGGTTTTTGATATGGATTGTGTGGAAATGCCTCAATCCAGCCGATAATTTGTCCAGACAGGATAACTGTCAGCAGGGAGTAGGCGATTTTAGTTAATGGGATGTAGGAGATGGAGAGCAGGAGAACGATTAAATCTGAGGAGAGATAAGCCCATTGAATTTTTAAGCGGGTAGCGTGTGCAATACTCATTGCCAGCGCGTCATCTCCACTCGGTGCGCCTCCCATTTTAACACAGAGTCCTGCGCCAACACCGACAAACACGGCTCCGATCAAACTTGCAAGCAGAGGGTGATCTGCAAGCTGCGGCCAGAGCGGATCGAATTGTTCAAAAATTTTATAAGAGGCTGAAAATCCGACGGTGGAAATCAGCGAGTATACGATAAATTTTCTGCCAAGCAGTTTCACGCCCAGTCCGTAGCAGATTAAATTGGCAACAACATTTGTGATTGCCGGGGAGATATGAAACCAGTGATCCAAAAGCAGATTTAATCCCAACACACCGCCTTCGGTGACACCAGAAATAGAATGGACGTTATATAATCCGAATGCCAGAAAAGCGCTGGATGCAATTATAGTGATGCAGTTTTTCAGTTTGATTCCTTCACATAAACTGCGTATGGAATATTTGTTTGTCATGATAAATCGTTCCTTTCTGACATAATTAGTTTTATTATAATTGGTTCAAAAGGAAATGTCAAGAGCAATCTTTGTATGATATGTAAAGACAAGTTTAAAAAAAGATGTAGAAAATAATCTAAAAAGATGATATATTATAAGGAGAAGCATTCGGAAAGAAGGTGAAAATACATTTTAATGGTTTCAATGGCATTTTAGTAAGAACTTTATGTAGAAAACGACTTAGTGTATTCAAAAAGGAAAATGACATGTTAATGACAAAAGAAAAAACAAAAATCAATTATAAGCAGTGTTTTGGGTATATATTGTTAATTTTGGGCAATATATTGTTTTTCTTTGTACTTTGGCTTTGCCAGAAGTATGATGATGTTCAGTTAGAACAGCTGCTGTTTCAGCTGAAAACACCGGTGTCTGGAACAGGCAAAACTTTGGTATCTAGTGCGACAATAAGGATAGCAGGATTTAGTTTTCTGCTGACTGCAATAGAGATGTTTCTTTATCGGCTGCTTAGCGGCAGAATGAAGAAAATGTTTCAGAATACAAAATGGTATATTCAATATATGGTGGGAAAAAGCTGTGATTTCTGGAAAAAAGCTCTATTACCATTTGGATTGGCGATGCTGATTTTTTCTATCAGCTTTTTCTGTATTACTTTACATGTCCCATATTATCTTCATACCATCTTAACTCAATCTGACTTTATTCAGGAAAATTATGTAGATCCAAATACGGTATCAATGAAATTCCCAGAGAAGAAACGAAATCTAATCTACATCATTTTAGAATCCATGGAGTCTACTTATTCTCAAGGGCTGGATGAAGATTACATACCAGAGTTGACTGCACTGGCAGAAGAAAATATCAATTTTTCGAATAATCAGAAAATTGGCGGAGCGGTGCCGTTTGTCGGTACAACTTGGACCGCAGCTGGAATGGTTGCACAGACTTCCGGCACAATCATCAAAGTACCTGTCATAGGAGAAAGCTACGGATCAGATGAATCATTTCTGCCTGGTGTTGTCTCGCTTGGAGAGATTTTGCAAAAAGAAGGATATCGTGAAACCTTGCTTCTTGGATCAGATGCAGCATTTGCAAGTCGAGATGTGTATTTTACGGAAAATGGCAATTATGACATTCTGGACATTAAAGCGATGAAAAAGCAGGGCAGACTTCCAGAAGACTATGATGTATGGTGGGGTTATGAGGATGAAAAACTGTTTGCGTTTGCCAAAGAGGAATTGACGCGTTTGGGGGCAATGGATGAGCCGTTTTACTTTACCATGTTAACGGCAGATACTCATTTTCCGGATGGATATCATTGCCGTTTATGTGAAGATATTTATGAGAGCCAGTACGCTAATGTGCTGCGATGTTCTTCCAGACAGGTTCAGGAGATGCTGAATTGGATCAAAGAACAACCATTTTATGAAAATACGACCATTGTCATTTCAGGTGACCATTTGACCATGGATCCGAAATTTCTGGTGGAATTAGATCCGGAATACCAGAGAACGGTATACAACTGTTATATCAATGCTGCTGCAACACCAGTTTTTGAAAAAGATCGTGTATTCGGTACTTTTGATTTGTTTCCGACTACCTTGGCAGCACTGGGTGTCGAGATTTCAGGTGATCGTCTGGGACTTGGTACCAATCTGTTCTCGGACTCCCAGACGCTTGCGGAGCGGTATGGGCAGGATGTGTTGGATAACGAATTGCAGAAGAAATCAGAATTTTACAATAAGGCGTTATTACAGCTTGAACAACGGCAGTAATGGTGCATTTTCTAATCTTGCCTTAACTTTTTTGTGATTTTTTTAAAGTGCATTGACATTTGTAAATACATATGTTACAATGACCTTATATAAAGTAAAGCTGTACACTGGCTTGTTTTCTTTGCAGAAATAAAGCGTAGGAGAGCAGACTTTATCAAAAAAGAAAGACAAAGAGGAGAGAAAAAATCATGTCTATTACCGCTCAGATCAATGAAATGCTTCAGAAAGGCAAAGCAAAAGATGTCAAAGCACTGGTAAACCAGGCGCTGGAAGAAGGAATCACTGCAAAAGAAATCTTAAATGACGGATTAATCTCCGGCATGGTAGAGATTGGTGACAAATTCAAAGAGAACAAAGTATATGTTCCGGAAGTGTTAATTGCAGCACGTGCAATGAATCAGGGTGTAGCAATCTTAAAACCATACCTGACCAAAGAGGGAGTAGAGCCAGTAGGCAAAGCAGTAATCTGCACCGTAAAAGGCGACCTGCACGACATCGGTAAAAACCTCGTTAAAATGATGATGGAAGGCGTTGGGATCGAGTGCATAGACTTAGGTGTAGACGCAGACGGAGATAAGATTGTAGCAGCAGTAAAAGAGAGTGGAGCAAAAGTCGTATGCTTATCTGCACTGCTAACCACAACTATGGTAAACCAGGGAGAGATTATTGAGGCACTAAAAGCAGCAGGTTTACGCGATAAAGTAAAAGTAATGGTAGGCGGCGCACCGGTAACGCAGAAATTTGCTGATGAAATCGGAGCAGATGCTTATACTTCTGACGCAGCAAGTGCAGCAGAGGTTGCTTTAAGTTTCTTCAAAAACTAAAATAATTTTTAGATTGTAAAAAGCAGTTTGCTGCCGTCTTTTGGCGGCAGCAATTTTCGAGGCAATTATAAATTTATATTCAATGGAGGAATATCATGACTGAACGTGAACGCTTTATCAAAGCATTGAGACGAGAGCCAATTGAAGGTCATTGCCCGACTTTTGAACTGGTTTTCTTTTTAACTTTGGAGTCCATCGGTATGATTCATCCGGCACAAATGGCTTTCGGCCAGTGGAATCAGATGAGCAAATCCGAGCAGAAAAAGCATTTTGAATATCAGGCTGAAAGCTATATTCGAATTGCTGAAAAATATCACCACAGTGCGATTTTTGTTCATCCGAATCCGGGCGGGATTGATGGTGCAGTCCGTCTGCTTGAAGCGATCCGTGAAAAATCCGGTGATAAATATTACACCATGATGCACGGTGACCCGACTTTTGCTATGCCGGACGGTGATTCCATGTTTGATTTTACCGCAAGAATGTACGAGGATGAGGACGGCTTAAAAGCAGAAGCACAGCGCAACATGGAGCATGCACTTGCTTTCGGTGAGGAGATGGCAAAACACAAAGGTTTATTGGATGGTTTCTGCCTCTGCTCCGACTACTGCTTTAATGTCAATCCGTACTTTACTCCGGATATGTTCTCTGAGTATATTACGCCATATCTGCATGATGTTATTAAGGGCTATCATGATCAGGGTTTCTACTCCATCAAACATACCGATGGTAACATTATGCCGATTGTTGATCAGATGGTTCAGTGTCATCCGGACGCGTTGCATTCGCTTGACCCACAGGGCGGTGTTGATTTAGCAGAAATAAAACGCTTGTATGGTGATAAAGTTGCTCTCTGCGGCAATGTAAACTGTGGTCTGTTGCAGACTGGTACCGATGAAGAAGTTATTGCTGATGTTCGTCGTTCGTTGCGTGACGGTATGAACGGCTGGGGGTATATCTTCTGCACTTCCAACTGTGCATACACTGGTATGGAATTGGAGCGTTATGAGCTGATGAACCGCATTTGGTGGGAAGAAGGCATCTACAAATAAATCTTGGAGGGTGCTATTATGACAGACAGAGAGAATCTTATATCGCTGGTAAGACGCAAAGGTTATGAGCGTATGCCGTTTGAGTTTAGCATGACGCCTGACCTTGCAGACAGATTTGAGAAGTATTGTAAGGAAACTGGTTATGTTCCACCAGTCAGGGCATTTGCAGACATTCCGTGGAGTGGTGTAAAAGAGCCGCGTGATGATGCGTTTTGGAAAAAACAGTATTCGCATGATTTTAAGGGTGGTACAACCTTTAATCAGTATGGTGTTGCGAATGAACCGGGTAGTGCAGCTTGCTTCCATATGACGCGTATGTATCACCCACTGGAGGAAATGACTGAGTTAAGTGAACTGAAGGCATATCCATATCCGGAGTACATCGAGGGACCTACTCCAGAGCAGATCGCTGCTGTTGAACAAGCACATAAAGCTGGCCGTTTTGCGATGGGTAATATGCAGTGTACCATCTGGGAAACTGCATGGTACGCAAGGAGCATGGAAATGCTGATGATGGACATGATGTCAGAATCGGAACTTGCAAACTTTGTATTGGACAAGGTAACTGCCAACTCGATGATCAATGCAGTGAATTTTGCCAAAGCAGGTGCGGACGGCATTTATTTAGGCGATGATATCGGCATGCAGTCCTCGATCATGATGAGCAAGGAACTGTACGGTACCTATATAAAGCCGCGTTTGAAAGCGATTATTGATGCGGCGAAAGCAATTAATCCGGAATTGGTTGTATTCTATCACAGCTGTGGCTATGTTACCCCATTTATTGAGGATTTGATTGAAGCAGGTGTAGATGTACTCAACCCAATTCAGCCGGAAAGCATGAACTTTGAAGAAATTCATAAGGAGTACGGTGATCGCATTTCCTTCTGCGGTACACTGGGAACCCAGACGCTGATGCCATTTGGTACACCAAAAGAAATCAGAGAAACAGTATTCCATTATCTGGATATGGTAGGTAGAAAAGGCGGATTGTTGATTTGCCCAACCCATATACTGGAGCCAGAAGTTCCAGTTGAAAATGTTGTTGCCTATATCGAGGCATGCAAAGAGTATTGCGAGAAGTTTTAACTTTCTGTCAGTATGTTGTTTATAAAAAGAGCCTTATGGTGAGAATTACGGAAAGATTTTTCGTGATATTGCCATGAGGTTTTTTTTGTTATCTTTTTCTGAATAATCTATATTTTTTGGAAATATACCGAATTTTATGTTAATTTTAATAATCTATACTTTATTAAAAAATCGATGTGATATAATAAAAATATACCAGAATATGCTGGTAAAAGGAAGTGAATTATATGAAACGAAAATGTTTTTAAGTTTATTAACCGGTCTGATCGGTGTGGTAATCTGTATTACAGTGAGTATGAGGGTATCTGCTGTTTTGCAAGAAGCCGTATTTAATCAGCTTCTCAAGGATGCCGGGAAAGCAGATAGAGTTGTGCCAGAAAAGATAGTATTTTGCATTGAATCCACTGATGTAACCAATCCCAAAATGGAGTTCGATGGATTATTCGAATATGCTCAGAGCAGAATGACTGTTCTCCAGGATGGTGACACAGCAGTCGGTTATGCAAAATTTTCGCGGAACGCAGGCGGAGCATGGAGGCTGGATGGTACATGGGATGACAACACATTTTTGAATGAACAGATACAGGAATATGGAAATGGAATTTTGTATATCAACAGCCTGTCCAATCCGTTGGTTCGGCGTACATTCTATTCGGAAAAAATAATTGGAATGGCAGGGAAAATTGGACTGATTGGAAAAGATACAGGCTGCATTTTCTATTAAAAGTTTTGTTATGAACAATTTGAAAAATGTTTATGACGATCTCCTTTTTTCTGTTTTGTTATGCTATAATAAAGTTAATATAGAATGAAAACGGAGGAGGGCATCACTGTGTTAGAATTAAAAAAAATAGTGAAAGATTATCCTGCTGGTAATGGCATTGTACATGCGCTCAAAGAGATTGATTTAAGTTTTCGCAAAAGCGAATTTGTTTCTATCTTAGGTCAGTCCGGTTGTGGAAAAACCACCATGCTGAATATCATTGGTGGACTGGATCATTATACGAGTGGTGATCTGATTATTGAAGGTCGTTCCACTAAGTCTTTCTCCGCTCGTGATTGGGACAGCTATCGCAACCATTCAATTGGATTTGTATTTCAAAGTTACAATTTGATTCCGCACCAGACCGTTTTGCAGAATGTGGAACTTGCACTAACCCTTTCGGGTGTTCCGAGATCAGAGCGCAGAAAAAGGGCGATAAAAGCACTGGAACAGGTCGGACTAGCCGATCAGCTGAAAAAGAAGCCACATGAAATGTCCGGCGGTCAGATGCAGCGTGTTGCGATTGCACGCGCGATTGTCAATGACCCGGATATTATTCTGGCGGATGAGCCAACCGGTGCGCTGGATACTGAAACCAGTTTACAGGTTATGGAAATCCTAAAGGAGATTGCAAAAGACCGACTGGTTATTATGGTAACCCATAATCCGGAACTTGCTGAGAATTATTCTACCCGTATTATCCGCATGATTGATGGTAAGGTAACAAGCGATTCCGCTCCGATGTCTGAAACGGAAATCTGTAAAGAGAAACTTGCCTATGCACCACCAAGTGAAAAGGAAAAACGCGTCAAGAAGCCTTCCATGCGTTTGATGACAGCATTTGGGTTGTCCATGAAAAACCTTTTTACCAAAAAGGGCAGAACGCTGTTGACCTCTTTTGCGGGGAGTATTGGTATTATCGGAATTGCGCTGATTTTTGCTGTGTCGCAGGGTACTACGGCATATATCAATATGGTTCAGGAAGAAACACTTTCTGCCTATCCGCTGACTTTAGAGGCACAACATATTGATATGAGTTCGATGATGCAGGCATTTATGGGCAATGCGAAGTCTTCCGGCAATCATGACAAGAATGCAGTATATCAGAAAACCATGCTATATGATATGATCAATTCGTTGACCGAGATGGAATCGAACGAAAATGATCTGGCTTCATTTAAAAAATATTTAGAGAAGCAGCTTGCAAATAAAGATAGTGAGGTGTCCAAAGCGGTCAATGGCGTGCAGTATACTTATGGAACGGATTTGCTGGTGTATACCAAGAATGTGGACGGCAGTATTATCTTATCCGATTCCAATGAACTGGTTCAGGAACTGATGCTGGAGCATTTTGATATGGATTTATCCACCATGTTCGGATTGCAGGAACAGTATGGTATCAAAGGGATGGGGGCATTTCCGATGGGCGGTGGTGCCATGAGTCAGATGTCGGGAAATGCGATTTTATGGCAGGAAATTCTGCCTGGTGATGATGGAAACCCGATTAACCCGATACTTGAAAAACAGTATGATGTCGTTTACGGAAGCTTGCCGAACAATTACGATGAGATTGTGATTGTGGTGGATGAGAACAACGAAATAGATGACCTGACCATGTATGCGCTGGGTCTGACCCCAAAAGAAGACATTGACGCACTTGCAAAAGCGGCTCTTGATAAAATTCCTGCGGAAATTGAGCATAAAAGCTATACCTATGAAGATATTTGCGGTATGGAGTTTCGTACGGTACTCAATGCAGACTGCTATACCTACGATGAATTAACGGATACTTATACCGATCTGCGCAATACCGAAGCAGGTATGAAATATCTGTATGACAACGGCTTGTCGCTAAAAGTAACCGGTATTTTGCGTCCGAAAGAGGATGTAGCATCCACTATGTTATCCGGCACGATCGGATATACGCATATGCTGACCGAATATATCATTGAAAATGCAAAGGATTCTGACGCGATTGCAGCACAGCAGAAAGATCCGCAGATTGACATTTTCACCGGACTGCCATTTACTGAGAATACCGATAATTTATCCGATTCCCAAAAGGTTTCAGAATTCAAAGATTATATCAGCAGTCTGACCCAGAAACAGAAAGCAAATACATACCGTCAGATCATGTGCATTCCATCTGCACAACAGTTGGATAAAATGATGGAGCAGGCTATGCAGGCGACTTCCAGAGAGCAGATGGAAGAAGCTATGATTACAGGTATTATGCAGCAGACTGGTATGAGTGAGGATGAAATTAGAGATTATGCTGATTCTATGGGAGAAGATGAGGTTCAAGAGATCTTTACCCAGATGGTAGAGGAGCAGGTGAAAACACAGTATGCTACGGAAGTGACGGAAAAACTGGCTTCATTGGATGATAAACAGCTGTCTGGTGCGCTGGATGCTGCCATGAAAGATTACACTACCGAACAGATGGTACAGTATTATGATGAAGTTCTGGAATTTTCCGAATCCAGCTACAAGGATAATTTGAAAAAACTGGGACTTGTCAATTTGGATGAACCGGCTACCATCAATATCTATGCTTCGAGTTTTGAAAACAAGGATATCATAGAAGATATGATTTCGGATTACAATGAGGGCAAGGATGAGCTGGAACAGATTGCATACACAGATTATGTCGGGTTGATGATGTCCTCGGTTACTTCGATTATCAATGCGATTACCTATGTTCTGATAGCATTTGTAGCAGTATCATTAATTGTATCTTCCATCATGATTGGTGTCATTACACTGATTTCGGTGCAGGAGAGAACAAAGGAGATTGGTATTCTGCGTGCAATCGGCGCATCCAAGCGGAATGTATCCAGCATGTTTAATGCCGAAACGGTGATGATTGGATTCTCGTCTGGTGTGCTTGGTGTCGCGGTTACCTATTTATTGTGTATTCCAATCAATGCGATTCTGTACCATTTTACAGGAATTGGAAATTTAAATGCAGTACTACCGATTGAGGCTGCCGGCATCTTAGTGATTATTAGTGTTATTTTAACGCTGATTGCCGGAATTATCCCTTCCAGAAGCGCTGCAAAGAAAGACCCGGTTATTGCACTTCGTTCTGAATAATATGATGGTATTATTTTAGTGACTTTGTCACGGAAATATTGTGTTGTTTTTGGTATAATATAATCACAGTAAGGGAAGCCAAGTTAAACGGTTGCCTGAACTGCAAATATGATAGATCGAAAGGAATGAAAGAAATGTCTGTATTAACTGTAAATAATGAAAATTTTGAATCTGAGGTATTAACCAGCGAGAAACCTGTTTTGCTGGACTTCTGGGCAAGCTGGTGCGGTCCGTGTCGTATGGTATCCCCGATTGTTGACGAGATCGCTGAGGAGAATCCGCAGTATCTGGTCGGCAAAGTAAATGTGGATGAGCAAAACGAGCTTGCAGCAAAGTTCGGCGTTATGAGCATCCCGACCTTAGTTGTACTCAAAGACGGTAAGGTTGTAAACCAGATGGTTGGTGCAGCACCGAAACAGCGCATTCTGACACTGCTGGATTAATAAGAATAAGCCAAAGGGAGCCGCTATAAAGCAAGCTCCCTTAATTTTTTCTTATCAATAACTTTGACACCTTTTCTGGAGGATTCCACAATACCTTCTGTTGAAAAATATTTCAGCATACGGGATACGACTTCTCGCGCAGACCCCATATATTTGGCAATCTGTTCATGGGTTAGATTGATGGTATCCGAGCCAGTTTTGGCGATTTCATCCAGTATAAAAATTGCAAGGCGTTTGTCAAAACTCATAAACAAGATTTGCTGCATGACCCACATGACATCCGAAAATCGACTGGCAGCCATTTCCAATGCAAAAATTTTAGCATACGGATTGTTGGTGCAGACCGAGGCAAAAGCAGAACCACCAATTAAGTAGCAGTCACTATCTTCTTCGGCATCTACAAATACATCAAAGGTGATGCTCGTTAATGCGCAAGAGGCGGTCATCACACACATATCGCCTTCATATATGCGGTACAAGGTGATTTCTTTTCCGGTTTCCGAAAGCATATAAGCACGCAGACATCCTTTTTGAACCAGTATCATGCCGGTACATTCACTGGCATTATGGATGTTGGTACCTTTTTTATAGCCAACAACACTGGATGTGGTGCAGAGGGTATGTTTTTCTGTGTCGGTGAGTTTTGTCCAAAATGGGAGCTTTTCTTTATAAATATCCTCAAAATGCTTTTCCATCACGGTTCCCCTTTCGTTATTTGTGTATTTCGGCTGCTGATTTCATGCAGAGTTCCTGATGGCGTTTACATCCACCACAGGCGCAGGACGGTTCATTTCCATCACAAAGGGTATAATCGCCACCTTCAATTAAAATAGGGGCACCTTGTACCAGTGCAGAGGCAAGTTTTTTTCTGGCACTACCATAGATTTGCTGGGCGGTTGTGCGGGCGATGCACATATATTTAGCGCAGTCTTCCTGCGAGAAGCCCTGATCGTCAATAAGCCGGATTGTTTCAAATTCGTCTACGGTTAAGATAATTGGATCTTGTGAAGTCTGTTTTGCTGGTAGAAACTGATTATTTTGAGGCAGACAGCACACTTTCCGGCATTTCCGGGGTCTTGGCATAGGGAACGCTCCTTTCTATGATAAAATGTGTTTCTGACATATGCTATTTACATCTTTAGTATAACATAGTTTTTGGAATATGGCAATATTTTTTTGCAAAAAATGTGATCAAGTTACGGTTAAAGAAGCGAAAATCTGATATAATGAATATAAATATAGAGAAAGGAGTCAACAACAGATGCAATATCTGCTTTCATTTTTAGAAGGATTTATCACCTTTGTATCACCGTGTCTGCTGCCAATGCTGCCGGTATATCTGTCTTACTTTGCCGGAGGAAAAGAACAGACAACTAAAAAGACATTGTTCCATTCCTTTGGATTTGTACTTGGATTTACCATTGTGTTTGTCGCGATGGGTGCATTTGCTGGAACAGTCGGCTATTTTTTAAGGGAATATCATACTATAATTAACATCATAACCGGGCTTGTGGTTGTATGTTTTGGTCTGCACTTTTTAGGAGTTTTCCAGCTGAATATTTTCCGTGGAACAAAAGGGTTCGGTGGTCAAAAAGACCTTGGATTTTTGTCAGCACTGATGTTTGGCATGGTATTTTCGATTGGGTGGACACCGTGCGTAGGTGCATTTTTAGGTTCAGCATTGATGATGGCATCCCAGCAGGGCACTGTGTTAAAGGGTATTTTCACGCTGCTATGCTATTCGTTGGGATTGGGCATCCCGTTTGTGATTAGTGCAGTGCTGATTGACAAATTAAAGGGTGCGTTTGATTTTATCAAAAAGCACTACAAGGTCATTAACATCATCAGCGGTGTTCTGCTGGTTATAGTCGGCGTTTCGATGATGACTGGATTATTTGGTAAATTATTGGGAATTTTAGGATAAGGGAGATAGATGCTATGAAAAAGCTGGTGATATTGATTGTATCCATTATCGCATTGATTGGTGTTTTGATTGGTGCGGCAATTTTATATGATAAGCTGTCAGCGAATTACCATCCAAACATGGAACAGACATCGCAATCTGGGGAATCACAGCAGCAGGTAAAAGCACCTGATTTTACGGCTTATGATAAGGATGGGAATGCAGTAAGTCTGTCAGATTTCAAGGGAAAACCGGTTGTTCTCAATTTCTGGGCAAGCTGGTGCGGTCCGTGTCAGCATGAGATGCCGGATTTTGAGGAAGCATACAAGCAATACGGCGATGAAGTTGTGTTTATGATGGTGAATATGACCGACGGAATGCGAGAAACTCAGAGTACAGCAGAAACTTTTGTGAAACAGGCTAAATTTACTTTCCCGGTTTATTATGATCTGGATATAGACGCGGCAAGAATTTATAAAGTTATGAGCATGCCGACCACCTACTTTGTGGATGAAGAAGGTTATCTTCGCAGTTATCGACAGGGCATGATCGACAAGAGCGGTCTGGAATATGGCATTTCGATGATTACTAAATAGCAGCAAAGCAGATTCTCAAAAGGGGAGTCTGCTTTATTATTTTTGGAAATTAGCCAAAAGTATTATTTTAAAAATTTAAATCGGATAGGTTAGCATGGTATAAAAGGATGAAAGAGCTTTTATGGGAATCTTATTGAAAAATATGTATAAAGAATTAAATTTTACGATTTCTGATGAGTTTGAGATTGATTTATGCTATAATATAGTTATCATTACGAAAGCTGCATCAATATAAATTATTTGTGGCAGAAAGGAAAGTAATATGGGACTTATCAAAGCAATAAAAGGTGCTATTAACAGCACGCTTGCAGATCAATGGAAAGAATTTTTCTACTGCGACTCTATGCCGAAAGATGTTATGGTGACCAAAGGTCAGAAACGCGTTTCTGGAAGATCTTCCAATACCAAGGGAAGTGACAATGTTATTTCAAATGGTTCTGGAATTGCGGTTGCTGAAGGTCAGTGTATGATCATTGTTGAGCAGGGCAGAGTTGTAGAGTTCTGTGCTGAGCCGGGCGAATATACTTTCAATAGTATGACAGAACCGACTATTTTTGTGGGTGATTTGAGTAGTAGTATCATGGAAACCTTTAAAGAGATTGGTAAACGCTTTACTTATGGTGGTGATACTGGTAAAGATCAGCGTGTTTATTACTTCAATACCAAAGAACTGCACGACAATAAATTCGGTACTAAAAATCCGATTCCGTTCCGTGTGGTAGATAGCAAGATCGGTCTTGATATCGATGTTACTTTGCGCTGTGCAGGTGTATATTCCTATCGTATTGAAAATCCACTGCTGTTCTATGCTAATGTGTGTGGAAATATTGTAGATGAATATCTGCGTAAGGAAATCGAACCTCAGCTGAAAGAGGAATTTGTCAGCGCATTGCAGCCGGCACTAGCTCAGTTATCCGATATGGAATTGCGTCCGAATCAGATTATCGCTCACAATGCCAATTTGGAAGTTGCAATGCGTGAGCAGCTTACCAAGAAATGGGGCGAGAGCCGTGGCCTTGAGGTTGTCAGTGTGGCACTTTCGACCGTTACACTTCCGCCGGAAGATGCGGAGATGATCAAACAGGCACAGAGAACCGCAATGTTGCGTGATCCTGGCATGGCTGGTGCTACATTGGTTGATGCCCAGGCAGATGCGATGAAGAAGGCAGCAGGTAACTCAGCTGGTGCGACAATGGGCTTTATGGGCATGAATATGGCGATGAATGCTGGCGGTATGAATGCACAGAATTTCTATGCAATGGATCAACAGCGTCAGCAGCAGATGCAGCAACAAAAAATGCAGCAGGCTCCGGTAGCAGACAGTTGGAAATGCAGCTGCGGTTCAACCGCAACCGGAAATTTCTGTCCGCAGTGCGGCAGCAAGAAACCGACACCTCAGCCGGCAGCTGGAAGCTGGCGGTGTGCCTGTGGTACGACGGTAACCGGTAATTTCTGTCCAAACTGTGGTGCGAAGAAACCGGCAGCAGATGAAGGCTGGAACTGTCCGTCCTGTGGTACTGTCAATAAAGGAAAATTCTGCACCCAGTGCGGTACGAAGAAACCGGCGGGAGCTTTACAGTATGCCTGTGACAAATGCGGTTGGCAGCCGGAAGACCCGACCCATCCACCGAAATTCTGTCCGGAGTGCGGAGATCCATTTGATGAAAATGATATCAAATAGGGATTGATATTTTAAGGGAAGGGGTTCGCCTAACAGCGGATTTTTCCTTATCATTTTATACAAGGCAGAAGATTTTTGTCTTTTGATTCTAAACAGAAAAAGGGGAATTTAATATGGTTACATTTCAAAAAGAAAAGAACAAAGATTTTGTGGTTCTGAATCTGACCGATGTGCAGTTATGCGAATGCCAGTGGGATGAGAATGACCCCAAATATGACAATGCGTATGCCATTATGAATTACACGGTAAAGACACTGATTGAGCGGGTAAAACCGGATCTGATTACTGTAACCGGTGATATCAGCAGTGCAGATCAGAAGAAAGCATACCCGGCATTTTCAAAATATATAGAGCAGTACCGGATTCCGTGGGCGTTGACCTGGGGCAATCATGACCAGCAGGATGGCATGGAATTTTTGGATGATATTCTGAAAATTTATCGCAAGGGTCAATATTTTGTCCACGAGGATGGCGACCCGACAATGGGTAATGGCAATTATGTGATTGCTATTATGCAGGACGGAAAGCCGGTTCATGCACTGTTTATGGTGGATTCGCACAACTGCACACATCTGCCGGATGAAAACGGGGAGCCAACTGTTTTTGCTTATGATAAGTTAAACGAAGCACAGCTTGCATGGTATAAAGATCAGGTGGAGGCATTGCGGCAGGATGGATGCAAACACAGTAGTATGCTGATGCACATTCCGATCTATGCGTATCGTGAGGCGTTTGAAGCTGCTTTCCAATCGGATATTGACCCCAAAACCGTTACCATGGAACAGAGTTTGAAAGGTGACTGTTGGAAGGAAGGGTATAAGGATTCGTATGGTGTTGGACATGAGGTGATTGGTTCTTATCCATATGATGACGGTGTGTTTACAGTGGTAAAAGAACTGGGACATACTGAAAATATTGTGTCAGGACATGATCATACCAATAATTGGGTGATCAAATATCAGGGTGTTAATCTAATCTATGCAACCAAGACCGGCAAGGGCTGTTACTGGGAACCAGAAAGCAATGGTGGTACAGTGATACAAATTCATCATGATGGCAGTAGCACAGTACGGCATGAGATGGTGGATGTTACACATTTATTGTAAATAGGAAAAAGGACAGGTTTATTGCCTGTCCTTTTCTTAGTATCCAATCAAATTTGGGATATTTTTGGAAAGATCGGCGTATTCATAAACGGGAGAAGATAAGCATAGATTGTGATGGAAAGGAAGATGCCGATGAAATTTTTGTCGTTGCAGAAGCACTATCGAATCATTGTTGCACTGCTTGGTATTTTTGCGGTGCTTTTTTGGGGAATGGCTTTTTATCAAAGTTTGCAGCAGGAACAGCTGCCGGTTCAGGCGGACATTTCACCTACTGTTGTGGATACGATTATTCTTGATCCTGGGCATGGTGGGATTGACCCAGGTGCTTGTTCCGAATCCGGATTGCAGGAAAAAGTTGTGAATCTTCAGATTGCGCGTTGTTTGAAAAGTATGTTTACTGCTTCCGGTTATCAGGTGATTATGACGCGAGAAACCGATACCGATTTATCCAGTGATGGCAAGTCAGCTGCTGCGCGGAAAACAGAGGACTTAAAGGCACGACTGGCTTTGTTCGAGCAGACACAGCACGCTCTTGTGTTATCTATCCACCAGAATCATTATCCCGCGGCATCCTCACACGGGGCGCAGATGTTTTATGGTTCACACCCGCTTGCACAGGAGATTGCCGCATCCATTCAGTCACAGATTACGGCAAATGTCCAGGTAGACAATACGCGGGTAATTAAGCCGGTGGGAAAAGAAGTATATATCATTTATCATACTACCCGTCCGGCAGTGCTGTGTGAATGTGGTTTTTTATCCAATCCAGATGATGCAGCAAAACTGGTGGATGCAGATTACTGCAAAAAAATCGCATTTTGTATTTACACCGGTGTATTGCAGGCACTGCAAAAGGAATAAACAAGGGAAAGCTGTATTCTTTGTAAGGGTACGGCTTTTTGGATGTGGATAAGGTCAACGGTTGTAAATATTGTTTGAATCTTATGAGAGGAAGGTTGAAAAGACTGTCATAATGTGGTATGATATACTGTAAAGCAGAGAAAATCAGATCAACTTTTATTTGATCGAAGAATAGAAAGAGAGCGTACAAATGGACAAAAAATGGATGGGTGAAGTCTGTGATATTTGTCACAAAGAGTTTACCGCCGAGGATGAAATTGTAGTTTGCCCGGAATGCGGTGCGCCGTATCATAAAGCGTGTGTTGCGCAGACAAAGCAGTGTGTGCATACCGAACTGCATGAGGCCGGCAAATCCTGGGAAAGCAGTAAAAAAGCTGAGCCGAAAGCAGAGAATGAAGGTGTTGTTTGTCTGACATGTGGACATATCAATCCCCCGACCAACCGATTTTGTAGTAATTGCGGTTCTCCAATGCCGCAAGGAATAAAGGAGCAGATTCCAAACGACCCTCGTGCGAATATGGGACAGCCAAACCAAGCGCAATCCCCGTTTCCGGGCACACCATTTTCGATGCCGAATATGATGTTTAATCCGATGGAGGGTCTTAAACCAGAAGATGAGCTGGAAGAAGGGGTTACTGTAAAAGAAGCGGCTGCGTATATCAAAAAAAATCCGTTTTATTTTCTGACCCGATTTAAGATGATGAAGCAGCGGGTCATGGCAATGAACTTTTCCGCATTTTTATTCGGCGGACTGTACTTTATTTACCGCAAGGTATACGGGACAGGTATTTTATTGTTGGCTGCGCAGTTATTATTGTCAATCCCTGCATTTATTCTTGGATTGTTCTATGCTGCTGACATGATGGGCATCACCATGCCATTTGCTATGAATATCACGATGATTTCCAATGTGGATTTGGTGTGTTCGTTACTGCGCATGGTATTGATGTTTGTAAGTGGTTTTATGTTCAATCGAATCTATCGTGGACATGTAATGTCACGAATTAAAAAGATAAAATCCAAGAATCTGAGTGGAGAACAGTTGTTAAATGAACTTACTGCAAAAGGCGGCGTTAATTTTGCGGTAATCATTGTGTTGCTTGTGGCTTATTTTTCGATATATTATATGTTGATCCTTCTTTTGACGCAGTCATTTGGTGCGTAGAACAACAGATAAAAAATTTTCAAAAAAAGTGCATTTGACCCCCATTTTTTGATTGTGTTATTCGAATAGATAATTGTAAAATGATAAAGCTGTATTTTATGAGGCGGCAAAGGAGTCGATTCTTAAGAATCACCCCCCTCGATTTGGCGGAAAAGATGAGCTTGATGTTTCGTAGAAGACAGTTTTACACAAATCCGACCGTTACCCATTTGTAGCGGTTTCCTGCCGCAGGGTCGGCAGGCTTCTTTCGGTATTGTGTACTTGGAGGAAGAACAGAAAATGCGCGCTAACCGGTTGTCCTAATCGGTCGTATACGTTTCTGTGGCAGGAAAGTGTTTTGTGGTTGGTTCTCGTTGCGGAGTGACAAATCATAGGGTGAGTCGGAATCAGAAAAAGGAAGACATTCGGTAATGGTTATCGGAATGTCTTTTTCTTTTTAAATTTTTGTCTGGTGAACCTCTTTACCTTTTTGTCAGGATGGTGTACAATAGATAAGGAAAAATTTTGATAAAAGGGGCATTTATTTATGGCTATGGAAAATGATCTGGGAAAAGATAAGATTTCCCGTCTAGTTTTCAGAATTGCGATTCCAAGTATGCTTGCACAGTTTATCAGTGTGCTGTATAGTATTGTGGATAGGATGTTTGTCGGCAATATTCCGCAGTGTGGTGATATATCCTTGGCAGGTGTTGGTATCTGCGGACCGATTATTACAATGATCGGCGCATTTTCATTTTTGATTGGTATCGGCGGTACACCGCTAATGGGAATTGCGCTTGGAGAGAAGAAACCGGATAAGGCAAAACAGATTCTGGCGAATTGTTTGATTATGATGTGTGTAGTGGCTGTAGTGGTTACAGTACTTGCCTTATTATTAAAGGGATCCATGCTGCGTTTTTTCGGAGCCAGTGATGCTACTTATCCGTATGCAGAAAAATATTTTACAATCTGTGTCAGTGGAAGTATTTTTGCGCTGCTCTCTACCGGTATGAATCAATTTATCATAGCACAGGGATATGCAAAAATTGGTATGTTTTCTGTGGTAATTGGTGCGGTCAGCAATATTATTTTAGACCCGGTATTTATTTTTGGATTTGATATGGGGGTGCAGGGCGCTGCGTTGGCGACAGTGATTAGTCAGGCAATCAGTGCGACTTTTGTATTGACCTTTTTGATGAAAAAAGCGCAGGTTACGATTTCCTTTGGTGGATACAATTTAAAAATCATGGGCAAGGTTCTTAGCCTTGGATTTACTCCATTTATCATCATTGCAGCAGATAATGTCATGATTATCGCGATGAATGCATTGCTGCAAAATTATGGTGGTGCGCAGGGGGATGCACTGATTACCTGCAATACCATTGTGCAGAGCTTCATGTTGGTGTTGACCATGCCGCTTGGCGGTATCAGCGGCGGTACACAGAGCATATTAAGTTATAATTATGGTGCTTGCCGTTCCGATCGTGTGATGAAGGCACAGAAATACATTATCGGAATGTGTGTTGGATACACGGTGATTTTATTTATATTGGCGCGTGTTGCAGGATCAGCGTTTGTTTCGCTGTTTACCAGTGACCCGGTTTTGAATGCACAAGCCTGTCGGACAATCAAAATCTGCACGATTGCCGCGATTCCGCTGGGTGTGCAGTATGCCATTGTAGATGGATTTACCGCAATGGGACAGGTACAGATGTCACTGCCACTGTCTTGCTGGCGTAAAGCAGCTTATTTTATTGCAATTTTTATCATCCCGATGTTTATGGATGCTTCTATGATTTTTTATGCTGAGCCGATTTCGGATGTTTTGGGGCCGATGCTCTCAATTCCATTGTTTTTGATCATGACGAAGAAAATATTGAAAAAGCGGGAACAAACGGCAATGCAGAAAGAAAGCGTGGTACAATAAAAGAAATAAATGGAATAGGCGACAGGAATGAAAATTTCTGTCGCTTTTGTTTTTGAAAATTGACCACTGCTATTCTTTTTTCAACAATCTGTTTTGAAATGATTGATTCCCAAAATAGTTTGCTATATAATGTAAAGAAAAATGCGATTTGAAAATGAGTGTGGTTATAAGAATCGCAAGAATTGTTAAGAAAAAAGCTTTGGGTATTGTTATAATTAAGATATATATTTCTATTTTTATAAAATGGAGGAATTTTATTATGGATACAAATTTTGCAAAATTGCATGAGGATGTCTGCTTTGACAGAGCAGGAGGTAAAGTAATTTGGCAGCCGAGAATTCAGTGCTGGATTGATGATAAAATGTTTGATGATGGCAAGCTGCCTGGCAGATATGAGGGTATGAGCAAGGTTGAACTGTATAAAGACCTTGGTTGTTCTGCTCGTGTGTACGAATATAACGATTGTTTCTACCCAATTTTTGATGATACCGTAAAAACCTGGCATGAAACCCAAGGTGACACCACAACAACTTACATTGAAACACCGATTGGCACAGTTACGCACCAATCCAAAGTTTCTCCAAATAGCTGGGCACAACTTGTTACAAAAGAGTGGGTTACCTGTGAAGAAGAATTAAAAATTTACACCTATATTGAGCAGCATACCAACTGGGGATTTTCTCAGGAAACATTTGACAGAGTAAAAGCAGAGTGGGGTGATTTAGGCGCGCCGACGATCTTTATGCCAAGAACTTCCGTTCAGCGTTTATATATTGACTTAATGGGTGTTGAGCAGGCAATTTATGCAATTATGGACTATCCGGAAACAGTAGAAGAATATTTTGACGCACTGCGTGAGTGCCATTTCCGCCTGATTGATGTTATCAATGAATCTCCAATTCATATTATCAATTTCGGTGACAATATTCACTCTGGTACGCTGTCTCCGTCTCTATTTGAGGAGTATGTTCTGCCAGAATACAAACTCAGATGTGAGCGTTTGCACAAAGCAGGAAAATTTATATGCTCTCATTTTGATGGTGACAACCGTGGATTGATGGAGTATTATCAGGAAACGGGTCTGGATGGTGTTGAGGCAATTACCCCAGTTCCGCAGGGCGATGTTACGCTGGAGGAGATGCACGAGGCGTTGGGCGACAATATGTACCTACTCGACGGCATTCCGGCTGTTTACTTTGACGCGATCTATCCAGTTGAAGTTTTAGAGGATTGTGTCCGTAAGATTCTGGATATGTTCGCACCGCATTTGATTTTGGGTATCTCGGATGAGATTTCTTCCACCGGTGATATTGAGCGTATCCGCCTGGTTGGAAAGATGGTAGATGAATATAACTCAAAAATCGAAGCACAAAACGCAGGCAAATAAGATAAAAAGCAAGTTTTGTAAAGATATGACTTCCAAAATCTGCTATACTGATAACAGTGTTATTCTGCCGATATAAAGGTGGGCAATATAAACAGATTATAAGGCGTGACAATCGCCTTAGTGAGGGGAATTCTTATGTTTGGTGATGTTGATTTTAAAAAGGCTATGCGTCTGGAGTATCCAGAAGTAATTCCAACTACTGTAGCAGTTTTGCCGGCTATGTGGATTCATCATGGCAAAGAAATTGAGTATTTAGTAAAACAGTATCCACAGTTCTTCGGTGAAAACTATAAGGTTGACTATTCTGACCCAAAACTGATTGCTTCTGGCACTTACAGAGTCGGTCGTCATGTGGATGAGTGGGGCTGTGTATGGGATAATGTTGACGAAGGTATGGAAGCAATTGTTACTGAGCACCCAATCTCTGACCCAGAGCAGGTATTCGATTTACAGATTCCGCAGAATAGAGATGGCAGACTTCCACATGGATTTATGTATCTGCGCTTATTAGATCTGGTTGGTTTTGAAAACGCGATGGTCATGTTTGCTGAAGAAGGTCCGGAAATTGAAACATTAGTTTCTAAAGTACTGGAATACAATAAGATTCAGATTGAGTCGATTATGGATAGATTTTCCGAAATGGCTGTATTTGGTGATGACCAGGGCATTCAGACCGGTTTGGCTATCGGTGCAGATAGATGGAGAAAATACTTGAAACCATGCTATAAAGAAATGTATGGCATGATTAAGAAAGTACATCCAAACACCTTAATTTACATGCATACCGATGGTTGCATTCATGAGATTATGCCAGATTTGCAGGAGTGTGGTGTTGATATGATTAACCCGCAGTTTAGAGCAAACGGTCTGGATAATCTGGTAAGAGTCTGTCGTAAAGAGCATTTGATTCCGATTAACTTAGATCTTGACCGTCAGATGTTCCCATTTGGTACTAGAAGTGAAATATTTGACCATGTGGGTGAATGTGTTGAGGCACTATATCTGCCGCAGGGTGGTTTATCTTTAAATGTAGAATTAAACTATGAGATTCCGATGGAAAACTGTGCTGCTATTTTAGAGGCATTGGAGAAATTCCGTCATTATAAAGGCTGATTAGAAAAGGCAGCGTGGGGAGAGAACATCATGAAAATTACGAAAACAGGGGATTTTTATGTCGGTGAGCTGACTGACATCAAGTTATCTGAGGCAGAAATCAAGAGACTTTTGAAACTCAGCAATGAAGATACAGAAGAAGAAATTCTTGATATGATTGCTGAAGCAGAAAAGATTGCATATCCGAAGGCACTGTTTGGCGTGTTTCAGGTTGAAAGCAGCAAAACCGTAAAGGTTCATGGTGTTGAGATAGATTCTCCTTTTGTTGCTGAAAAGCTGAAGGGTAAGCACCGCTGTTTTCCGTATATTATCACCTGTGGTACAGAGCTGAATGACTGGTCTACAGGGTACAGCGACGATCCGTTGGCTGAATACTGGGCTGATCAGATTAAAATCGTCTATCTGGATAAAATGTTTAAAGAGTATTATACTTATGTGAAATTGGAATATCAGATTGAAAAATATCTTGCTGCGGTTAATCCGGGTTCTTTAGCGGCATGGCCGATTACTGGTGAGGAATTGCAGTTTAACATATTAGGCGGAAATGATTTTATCAAGAAGACGATTGGTGTGTATTATGCGGAAAGTTTCTTGATGATTCCGAGCAAGAGTATGTCGGGTATTCAGTTTTTAAGCGAAGAACATTATGAAAACTGTATGTACTGTCCGTTGGATGATTGTCCGAACAGGCGCGCAAAACGGATTCAATAATTTTTGTATTTAGGCTTATCTGCTTTTTACAGAAGGCAGGGGCTGTAAATAAAGTAAGCCGGCATGTTCGGCATGACAAATGGAGGAAAGAACAATGTCTATTACCGCTCAGATCAATGAAATGCTTCAGAAAGGCAAAGCAAAAGATGTCAAAGCACTGGTAAACCAGGCGCTGGAAGAAGGAATCACTGCAAAAGAAATCTTAAATGACGGATTAATCTCCGGCATGGTAGAGATTGGTGACAAATTCAAAGAGAACAAAGTATATGTTCCGGAAGTGTTAATTGCAGCACGTGCAATGAATCAGGGTGTAGCAATCTTAAAACCATACCTGACCAAAGAGGGAGTAGAGCCAGTAGGCAAAGCAGTAATCTGCACCGTAAAAGGCGACCTGCACGACATCGGTAAAAACCTCGTTAAAATGATGATGGAAGGCGTTGGGATCGAGTGCATAGACTTAGGTGTAGACGCAGACGGAGATAAGATTGTAGCAGCAGTAAAAGAGAGTGGAGCAAAAGTCGTATGCTTATCTGCACTGCTAACCACAACTATGGTAAACCAGGGAGAGATTATTGAGGCACTAAAAGCAGCAGGTTTACGCGATAAAGTAAAAGTAATGGTAGGCGGCGCACCGGTAACGCAGAAATTTGCTGATGAAATCGGAGCAGATGCTTATACTTCTGACGCAGCAAGTGCAGCAGAGGTTGCTTTAAGTTTCTTTAAAAACTAATACTAGCTCAATGGATATGACAAGCAGGGAAGTTTTTGCTTTCCTGCTTTTTGGTATGATAAAACCACCTGCATCCCAGAAGGACACAGGTGGTAAGTGTTAGATTGTGATTTTCTTTTGATTGCGAATAATGGTGATCGGTTCTGCATCCGGTGCAGTGTGTAGCAGATCGTCAAGCGATTTGATTGGGGTATTGCCGATGCTTTGGATAACATCCATGTTAAGTAATCCACGGGCGGACACTTCACATTGCGGGGATAGATAGACGATGCAGGCACCTTCTTTGCTTCCAGCTCCAGTTGCGGACATCAGAGCATCATCCAGAGAAGATATCTGCGCACCGAACCAGAAGGCGGTCTGTGTTTTGGCTGAATCGGCTGGTGAAACATATGGTGGACAGGAAACTGGACAGTTTGTCTGACCATATGCGATATGGCCGAATTGTTCAAAACCTTTTAGCTTTGGAGAAAGCAGAGCATAGTCATTTTTCTCTGGATCTGCAAAGATCGGTTTTACAATTTGTACTGGCGCATCAAATCCGACTTTTTCCCAGAATGCAGGTAGATTTGGTGCTGAAGTGAAATAGTTGCCGGAAATGGTATCGTTGCTGACGGCAAACCGTTGTTCATCGGTGGCAGCAAGCACATACGGAGTATCACAGCATACGAGATTTTCGGTAATAACATCCTGTGAATTTTCGTAGGTGCAGTGCAGGTTAAACGGCGCACCGATTAAAATGTTATGGTGTACATTTCTACGAAAACCTTCCCGCAGTTTGATTCCCATGCCAAGGCAGAGGTTGTGATGAATATGGTAAAGGCTGGAACCGTCATCTAAATCAATACCGAAGGTAGAGCCACTATCTAAGCGTGAGGCAAAATGAATGCGGTTATGATGGATTTCAGTAGGAGCAAGGATGTCCAGATCTACATATTTTGATTTTTCTAAACCATTATTTCCGTTGGTGTCAAATCCGCCAAGGCTCCAGAAACGATCGCGTCCCCAAGAGTTGAACATGCCATGGTCATCGGTTTCTTTCTGCATATCAAAAATATCATTGAAGGCAATTTCATGTCCGCCAAAGGTGCCGTCATTGATATTGATACCGGCACGCGGACCGGTGTGCAGTGTGTTGTGCAGCATTTTGACATCGAAGCTGACCGAAAGTGCGATATGGCTAGACTGTTTTTCGTAGATACCAATGTTTTCAATGTGGTTTTCGGTAATTTTAATATGTTTTGGATACAGCTCTTTTGCAGGGCCTACTGTGGTATCGGTGATGTCGGTTTTATGGACAAAGCCATTTTCTGCTTCGAATGGTGGAATGCTGTCCCAGAAAGATGGTTCTCGGCAAGAATCTGGGTGGCCAGCGAGCAAAATACCACAAGCGCCAATATTTTTAATATGGCAATGGTCAATGGTGATTCTGCGGTTATGTCCATCAATGAAAATGGCGTGAGAGCCAATATTTTGGAAGGTGCAGTTGAGAAGTCGAACATGATTGCAGTTTTGCATCAGCACTGCGCCAATGCGAGCAACGCACCAGTCTCCACGCATCAGTGGGATATAGGGTTGTGTAAACATAGTGCGGGCGGTGTTTTCAAAGGTAAAGCCGTCAAAGGTGATGTCTTCACCGGACACTTGCAGAAGGCATTCGGTTTGTACAACCTGCAAGGTTTGCATTTTTGCGTCCTTAGGAGGAATAAAATAAAGAGTGCCGGAGACTTCATCATAAAACCATTCACCTGGATTTTGGAGTTCTTCAAAAATATTTTCCACGACCATGGCATGTTTTCCAGTATAGATGCCATTTCCACGATTATTGTCGCCAATCCAGTGCAAGGAAAGACCATGCGGCGCGGTATCATCTTTGCCGGTGATGGTGAAGGAATTGCCGCCCCACAGTCGATCATGTAGAGTGCGGACAAATCCGGTCTGTGGATTTGTCCAGTTTTGTGCGCGTCGTTTTACCGCCTCCAAAGAGGTGCTGCCCTGTAATGACTGGCTTTCATCATAGGCTGGAAAACGAGAGAGCATCTGTTGTTTTCCATCAATTAAAAATCCGTCTATATGCGTATGTGGCTTTAGTTGAATGAATCGGATGGTGTCCGAGTAAGAGTGTATCGCCGGATTTTGAATCGGTTTTGCACCAGTTAACACGGCATTTTCAGAAATAAAATGGATATGGCTATGCTTTTCTGTCAGAGTTAGCGGTGTATCTAGATAATAGGTGCCAGCAGTAACCATGATTTGAGCAGGAGTTTTGGAAACTTTATCTGCTGCCTTTTGCAGGGTGGCAAAAGGTGCTGTTTTGCTGCCAGGATTTTGGTCATTGCCAAGTGGTGAAACATAAAAAGTATTCATAGGTCTACCCCTTTTTGTTTTTCCTTATTATACCAGAACAATATATAAAGCGATAGACAGTATATTGCTTTTTTATTTAGAAATCTGAAAACAATTTGTAATATTTTTGAAATATTTCTAAAAAATTGAGCCTTTTGCTTTGACTTTTATCTGAAAATATGCTAAGATATAAAAGGTATATCGTTGTATTTTTACATTACACAATTCCAATTATGCACATGAAGGAGAAAATCAGATGGCAAAAAAAGTACAGGTATTGTATACGGTTAAAAAAGAGGAGGAGGTAAACGGCAATCCGGATTTGATTGCTACCGCAATGGGTCGCGCTCTGAAAGTAAAAAGTGATAAAGTTCCGCCGGCATATCCGTGTGAAGGTCAGACTTTAGTATTTTTTGTTTTAGAAAACTATGGTAAATTGGATAAAAAACTGATGGCATTCTGCAAAGAGATCGTTCCGAGAAGAGCAGCTACCGTTGCTCTTGTTGTAATCGGCAAAGACGATTCCGGCAATGCTCCGGAACTTGAGGATATGTTGAAAGCAAACGGTGTTGAAATTGTTGGAAAATGTGGTATTGCTCTGAAAAAAGGCTTCTTCTCTTCTGAAAAGCTGAATGACGATCATATCAACAAAGCTGTTGCGTTTGCAAAAGATTTATACGAGAAAGCTTAATTATAAAAATGAAGGCTGTACCTCAATTTTCAGGGTACAGCCTTTTCTTTACATTAAATACTTTCTTTTTGTTCTTCTTTTAAGGCAAGTGGATCGTATTCGAACATATAGCGTTCGAAGCCATTGATAATAATGGTATTTCCGTGTTTACACATTCTCGGATTTCTGCCATAATTTAAATGAACATGTCCATGCAGAAAATAATGTGGTGAATATTCATCAATCAGCATATTAAATGCTTTGAACCCGGTATGTGTTAAATCGGAACCGTCATTCAGACCGAATGCTGGGGAATGTGTGACCAGAATATCAAATCCTTTGTGTTTCCAGAGCTTAAGCTTTAATTTTTTGACACGATGTAACATTTCTTCCTGGGTGTATTGATATTTTCCTGGACGATAACGCATGGAGCCGCCAAGTCCTAAAATTCGCACGCCGTTATATACAAATATCTTGTCTTCAATGCAGATACAGCCTTCTGGTGGCTGCTTTTCATAACGCTCATCGTGATTGCCGTGAACATAGAGCACTGGAGCAGAGGTAAATGTTACCAGAAAAGAGAGATATTCTGCCTTCAAATCGCCGCAGGATATGATCAGATCTACCCCGGCAAGCTTTTTCTTGTCAAAATAATCCCAGAGTGCCGGGCTTTCGTGATCGGATAAAACCAGAATTTTCATATTTTCTCTCCCCTCTTTTATTGTGAGTTAATGTTGCCTTTGACATCGGTCAGTGGTTCAATGCTTTGGAAGCGCATTTTAATCTGCTCGGCTACATTAAGTTCGGATGATTCCGGTATTCTGCCGATAATATTATCTAGAAGCCAATCGATCTTCAATATTTCTTCCGGCTTGAGAAAACTGTTTTCGTTTTCGAGGATTACTCCATCATGGCTGTGCAGAATGCCAGAGAACGGATTAACAACGCCGGATGCAATCCCCAGTTTCAGGATGTGTACCAGTTGTTTCACACTTTGCGGAACACTTGAACCACAGATGATATCGACTACACCAGATGAAATGCCCCACCAGTAGTTAATTGCGCGCTTGGATTTCGCCTCATCCTCCCAATTACCATCTAGAATAGACTGCACCATTTTTTCGTACAGATCTCCCCAGTTAAGCATTGCCATTGCAATGTTAGGTTTATCGCTGTTCAGTTCGTAAAGACCGAAATGTCTGTCCTGTGATTCTGGAACGATCCAATCCTTGCCAGAAATCAGGTCTACACCAGCATTAATTAGATTCTGCTCTGGATTGTTATCAACGATACCATACCAGTCAATCCGAACCTCGATATTTGGATTGACCATTCTTGCACCAATGGCAAATGCATTGATATTGGCAAGTTCTCCAACGATCGGGGAATTGGCGATATAGCCTACCTTGCCGGTTTGGGTCATCGCACCAGCAATAATACCAAGCAGGAATTTTACCTCATACATTCTGGCATAATAGGTGCGGATGGTCGGATGGTTGGTATTGAGGGAGCAATTTAAAAACTTAATATTTGGATAGGTGAGCGCTGTTTTTAAGGTAGTGTGCAGGAAAATAGGACTGGTGGTGAACACTACATTACAGCCGTCGGTTATCGCCTGGTCAATTTTTGCTTCGATATTGTCCATATTAGCATTATCGTAAACCTTTGTGACCAGCATTTTGGCAGGGAACTCCTGTTCGAGTGTTTTTCGACCAAGCTCATGTCCGTAATTCCAGCTGGAATTTTGGGAAGTACCAGAAAAAATAAAAGCTGCTGTAATTTGTTTGGGTTTATTTTCTCCGAACATACCAGCGATAAAATTATTTTTTTTGTCAAAATTCTCCGGCTGCATGGAAAACTGTGCGGCTTCATGCGGTTGAAGTGCCATGATTTCTTTCCACATCAGATTAAGTGCATTTTTAATCTCAGTGCTGGTTTGTTTATGCAGAATGGAAAAACCGCCATAAATCTGCATATAGCGCACCAGAGCATCAGCAGGTGATACATCGGTTAGCTTATCGCCACCACATTCATAAAACATTTTTGTAAAGATGGAGTATACACTTCTGAAATCTCCGCGTTCCTCAGAAGTCCATCTCGTAGTAGTATACGGCAGCATTGACATCAGTTTGGTATATCCACCCTCATGGTGGAAAATCAGATAGTTGACGCCAGTAATTTTATAGAAATCCAGAAATTCATAATAAATCCGATTTAATTTGCCTTCGGTACGCTCCGGAACCAGACGAATGACAGAGCCAGGAATGCTGACCGCACCGAGTGATTTCATGACTGATACGCGCTTATTGCCTTCTTGTACATAGAAGTAGCCCATATATTCATATGCTTTGATCGGTTCATTCAGACCTTCGGTTTCAAGTGATTCATACAAAATCGACCATTTGGCTGCAAATTCGGTTTTGGGATCCAAAAGCGGCATAAAGTTGCCGGCAAAAGCATTTCTACGGCCAACCGTTTTGGTTCCCACAATCAGCTCCATTGGAATTTCTATGGTTCCCAGGCTGTTTTCGGCAACAATATCAATTTCGGTGATCATTTCGTCCAGAACATGCAGATATGGATATTTACCTTCGGCACTGCGATGTCGATAGTATTTCTGTCCAGATTTCATTGCTTTTAAATATGCATCCATGTTTTGCTGACCTCCAGTTTCTGCTTTGTATTGTTTCTTACTGTTTTATTTTATCATATTTTTACCGGATTTACAATATATGATGAAAGCCTCTTACACAGGACAGATGCGGGTGTAAAAGGCTTTTTCGTCATGGAATTATGTGATTAAAAATCTGCTGCGATTTTCTCTGCCAATGCAAGCAGCTGTGCACGATTGTCTTCTTTGACAGAAGATCTGACTAAGATATTGTCTTCCAGAACGGTACAATTTTTTAGTTTTGCCATTTGCTCGCGGATGAGTTTGCCAGCACTTGGTGCCCAGCTTCCGTTTTCAATAACAGCAATGGTGCGGTTCTGAATAGCGTGTGCAACCAAGTCATGAACGGTTTCTTCCATTTTAACGAAAATTCCCAGATTATAGGTTGCAGAAGCGAATACCAGGTGGCTGCAACGGAATGATTCGGAGATGATAACAGAGTTATCGGTGCTGGAAACATCGTACATCATAACATCTTTTACACCTAAATCATTCAGTGCGGATGCTAAGATTTCAGCAGCATTTTCGGTATGACCATAGATGGAGCCGTATGCGATCATAACAGCTTTATCTTCCGGAATATAGGAAGCCCATTTGAGATATTTATCGATAAACCAGCCGATATTTTTTCTCCAAACCGGACCATGCAGAGGGCAAACCATGCTGATTTCCAGTGTAGATGCTTTTTTAAGCAGTGCATTTACTTGCAGACCATATTTACCAACAATATTAGTATAGTAACGACGAGCTTCATCGAGCATTTTGTTCTCAAAATCCATTTCATCAGCGAACATTCTGCCGTCAAGAGAACCGAAGGTGCCGAATGCATCTGCGGAGAACAGGATTTTATCGGTGCAGTCATAGGTGACCATTGCTTCCGGCCAGTGAACCATCGGAGCCATAACGAAGGTTAAAGTGTGGCGGCCAGTCTCCAGTTTATCGCCTTCTTTGATGATAACAGTGCGTCCATCAATATTGAAATTGAAGAACTGTTTGATCATAGCTTCTGTTTTTACATTGCAGACGATTTGTACTTCCGGATATTTGGTGCAGATGGACTCAATGCAAGCACAGTGATCCGGCTCCATATGGTTGATGATTAAATAATCCAGGGAACGACCATTTAATACATGAGTGATATTTTCATAGAACTGCTGGTCAACAGCTTTATCAACAGTGTCAAATAAAACGGTTTTTTCATCCAGCATTAGATAAGAGTTATAGGACACGCCGTGAGTCAGCGGGTATACATTCTCGAACAGGGATAAGCGGCGGTCGTTTGCTCCGACCCAGTATAAATCTTCTTTGATTTTTTTAACTTGATACATAATAAAATCCATCCTTGTCAAATTAGTAGGTTTATGGGATACCCCATTCAAATGATAGATATTTCCCATAGCTATTATAGCATTTTGAGAAATATTTGTCAATTTATTATCGATTTTAGAGCGCAAATGTTTTGATAAGAGGATTAGAATTTTTTGTCAATGATTACAAAAAAATTTCAATAATAAGTTGCAATCGTTAAAAACTGTGATATAATGAAGTAATAAGGCGTATTTGAGAGGGGAATTATGCCGTAAATTGGATAATCTCAACATCAATAAAGGCAGGAAAGCATATATGTTAGACAGATTTTAAGACGAATATGCGTATTACTTGTTTGAAGCAGGAGGAGCAGGCAATGGCCAGCAAATACAAGGAAATTTTTGAATATTACCGTAATTTGATGGAAAATGGAAGTTTGAGGCCAGGGGATAAGATGCTTTCTGAAGGTGAGATGATGAAGCAGTTTTCCGTTTCGCGCGATACTTTGCGCAAAGCGATGACGCTGCTGGAACAAAATCACTATATCACCAAACAGCGTGGCCGTGAGAGTGTGGTTTTAGATCGCAGTCAGTTTGAATACCCCGTTTCGAGAATCACCACCTTTACGGAGCAGCTTAAACAGAATAAGCAGACAGATGTCTGTCAAACTTGTATTGAAGATATTTCCATTTTGATTGCAGATGAACAGTCAATGCAGCGGTTGAATGCGGATGATCAAACAGAAATTTATCGTTTGATTCGGGTTCGAAAATTAAATGGAGAGCGGGTAATTCTGGATAAAGATCTGCTGCTGCGTTCTGTTGTACCGAAGTTGACACGCCAGATTTGTGAAGGCAGCATGTATGCTTATCTGGAAAATCAGCTTGGACTTGAAATTGGTCTGGCACACAAGATTATCACAGTGGAACCGGCGACCCGAGAGGACAGAATGTATCTGGATTTGGGGGATGAACAGGTGGTGGCAGTAACCAGAAGTTACACCCGTTTACAGTCAGGTGAGTTGTTTCAGTACACAGAAAGCAGATATCGGATTGATTATTTTAAATATGAGGAATATGCGCATCGTTAAGAATAAAACACTGTTTAGTCAAAAGAGATGATTTCATCTCTTTTTTCATTTTTGTAAGATTTATCATGTTTTATACATCATTATATGCTATAATAAAGTTCGAAAGTTGAATGGGGATGAATAGATGATTGAGATCAATCTGATGTTTATATGAAAAAAGGAATCACCGTTGTTTTAAGCTGTTGTTTCACCACTTTTGTGATTTCACACAAGATAAGTGTGTTTGAAAATAGGGGAAAATGCAACGCAAAGAAAACACATATGGAGGGTGACATGATGATACAAAATGAAAAACGCTTACAAACCAGAAAAGAAATAGCCGCATCTTTTAACATTGTCTGAAAACCAAGCCGTTGAATAAAATTACGATTATTGACATAACTGAAGCTGGCGGTATTTCCAGACAGATGTTTTATCACTATTTTTCAGATCGTACTGAGTTAATTCAGTGGGTTTGCCGACGCTATATTGAAGAAACGATTTATGCAGAAGATTCTTTCTGCTGGAATGAGGCATTAGTCCGCCTGATGCGCAGTAATCAGGAAAATCATCTGCCTTATAAAAATATCCTGCACTCCCGGTATGCACATGTTCTGGAAAGTGTCTTGTACGATGAACTTTATGTTTTATATTACTGCGTTTGTCGGTATCGTATCTGCCGTACATTGTCATCTGAGCTTATTGATGCACTGAAGCAGTATTGCATCAAAAGTTCAAAATTGATTTTAGCATGGTTTGATAATGAGGAAAATGGGAAATCAGAAGAAATAGTTGCTAAGTTGTTAAATAACATGCCAGTGCATTGTCGGATTCTGCTAACCGAGCATCGTGTTTCGGTAAAAGATATTTTCAAAGAGCGTGAATTATTAAATTGGGCGTATGACAAGATATAATAGACAGCTGTTCCAATTCGGACAGCTGTTTTTATTTACAGAAACGATATTTATTTTTCAATTGAATTTTGATATAATATAAAGATATATAGATATTTCATATTGCTGAAATGAAGAAAATAGAGTTTGGAAAGGATAATAGAAATGAATTTAGAAAAAAAAAGCGATGATCGCTACATATATGTAGTATTTATGGTAACAACTACGAAAGTTGGTAAGGTAATCCGGACAATGACAAAACATCGGTATAATCATGCATCGCTTTCTCTTTATCCGGATCTGCGTGTTCTTTATACCTTTGCGCGTCAGCATAAGAATACACCGTTTTATGGTGGATTTATCAAGGAGTCGCTGCGCCGTTTTCCACGGGATTCCAGAACAATTTTAAAGGTTTGCCGTCTTCGTCTGCATGCAGAGCAGTATCAAAAGCTGTGTGACTTTATACATCCGTTTTTAAGTCATCCAAACGAGTATGTATACAATCTTCTGTCCGCGGCAACACACATTTCTCACAGGCGTTTCAAACTTTCTAAAAGCTATACCTGCATCGAATTTGTTACAGACGCTCTGGCTGCAAGCGGGTATATATCCAATGTTCCGAAGTTTTGCTCCATTGAGAATTTAGAAGAAATGCTGGAAGCAGATGTCATTTATGAAGGCACAGTTTTGGGATATCCGCTGCCGAAAAGTTGGGAAGGGGATCATTATCCGCAACGATTAAATTCTTTGCGTGCTGTACAGCATACGGCTTCAAATGTTGGTAAACTGCTTTATATGGCGGGAAATGAAAAGATTCTACACAGATAAGAAAAACGAAACCAATATAATTGTGAGTGTTTTGCAATATCAACAAACAAAAATGCGCATCATTACGATGCGCATTTTATTATTACATTCCGCGTTTGGCAAACAGAACTTCATCTTCCCAGATTATAACTTTCCCGGCTTTTAATGTAGCAGGCAGGTCAATCAGACGCTGATTAGAGCTTCCGCGAAACCGCAGCGTCAAATCATACAAATCCTGAACAAATTCTCCATCTACCAGAACATCGATATAGGAGAGGATTTCATCAGTCACCTCACAATGTACAGAACCATTTTCTAATAGATCTGACTCTAAGGTATATCCTGTATAGCACCAGACGGTTTTGTTGGGATAACGCTGTCTAAAGGCTCTCAGCAGAGGAAGCAATCCCTTTTGATTTGGAATTTCAAAGGGTTCTCCGCCGAGCAGCGAGAGCCCGGTTATAAAATCAGGAGACATACTATCCAAAATTTCTTGAATGATGGTATCGGTAAACGGTTCGCCGTAGGAAAAATCCCATGCTTCTTGATTGAAACAGTTTTTGCAGTGGTGTGTGCATCCGGAAACAAACAGGCTGGTGCGTACGCCAATTCCGTTTGCAATATCGTTATATTTAATTGTAGCGTAATTCATAAAGTGTTTCCTTACAGATGCAGAACACGATCACGGATTTCCTGTGTACGCCCCTGGTTCCAGAACTGAGTGCCGATATAACCGCAAGTTCTTCTTGCAACATTCAGCTTGCTTGGTTCTCTATTTTTGCAGTGTGGGCATTCCCAGATCAACTTGCCATCATCTTCGACAATCTGGATTTCACCATCATAGCCACATACCTGGCAGTAGTCGCTTTTGGTATTCAATTCTGCATACATGATGTTGTTATAGATGAACTGAATAACACTCATAACAGCTTCCAGATTATCCTGCATATTCGGAACTTCGATGTAAGAAATTGCACCGCCTGGAGAGAGCTGTTGGAATTCACTTTCAAATTTCAGTTTGGTGAATGCGTCGATTTTTTCGCCGACATGAACATGATAGCTGTTGGTGATATAGTTTTTATCCGTGATGCCTTCGATCACACCAAAACGACGCTGCAAGCAGGATGCGAATTTATAAGTGGTACTTTCCAGTGGTGTACCGTAGAGAGAATAATCAATATTTTCTGCTGTTTTCCACTCTTGGCATTTATCATTCATTTTCTGCATGACATGCAGAGCGAACGGTTTTGCGTTTGGATCGGTATGACTTTCACCGGTCATATATTTGACACACTCATATAGTCCTGCATAGCCCAGCGAGATGGTGGAATAACCGCCGTACAGCAGTTTGTCAATAGTTTCGCCTTTTTTGAGTCTTGCCAGTGCGCCATACTGCCACAGAATTGGTGCGGTATCACTTGGCGTACCCAGCAAACGCTCATGGCGGCAACGCAGTGCTTTATGACATAATTCCAGTCTTTCTTCAAAAATCTGTTCGAATTTTTCAAAGTCTTTGCCGCTGGACAGGGCAATATCGACTAAGTTGAGGGTAACAACACCTTGATTGAAACGGCCGTAATACTTTGGTTTACCGTTTTCATCAACATATGGCGTTAAGAAGCTGCGGCATCCCATACAGGTATAGCAGTGGCCTTCGCCATTTTTGTCGATTTTCAGTTCCTTCATTTTCTTTTCACTGATATAATCTGGAACCATGCGTTTTGCAGTGCATTTTGCACTCATTTTGGTTAAGTAGTAATACGGGCTATCTGGATGAATGTTCTGTTCTTCAAGCACATAGATCAGTTTTGGGAATGCAGGAGTAATCCATACACCATCTTCATTTTTAACACCGATATAACGCTGACGAATGGTTTCCTCGATGATGATTGCAAGATCTTTTTTCTCTCGCTCGTTTTTCGCTTCACCCAGATACATAAATACAGTGATAAACGGAGCTTGACCGTTAGTTGTCATCAGGGTAACAACCTGATATTGAATGGTTTGAACACCGCGGGAAATTTCGTCATGCAGGCGCTTTTCCACCATTTTATGTTTGCGTTCCGGGGAGATATCAAGACCTTCCATCTCAGCTTCAACACTTGCTGCGATTTTTTTACGGGAAACATCTACAAACGGTGCTAAATGTGCAAGTGAAATACTCTGTCCACCATACTGATTGGATGCAACCTGTGCAATAATCTGGGTTGCAATGTTGCAGGCAGTAGAGAAGCTATGCGGACGCTCAATCAAGGTTCCAGAAATAACAGTGCCGTTTTGCAGCATATCCTCTAAGTTGACAAGATCGCAGTTATGCATATGCTGTGCGAAATAGTCACTATCATGGAAATGGATGATACCTTCTTCATGTGCTTTTACAATATCCTGTGGTAATAATATACGGCGGGTTAAATCTTTGGAAACCTCACCAGCCATATAGTCACGCTGAACACTGTTAACAGTTGGATTTTTATTGGAGTTTTCCTGTTTAACTTCTTCATTTTCGCGTTCAATCAGAGAAAGAATGCGCTCATCTGTGGTGTTGTTCATGCGACACAGATTATGGGTATAGCGATAGGTAATGTACTGACGTGCTACCTGGAATGCACCGGAAGCCATCAATTCATTTTCTACTATATCTTGAATTTCTTCAACATTGACAGCTCGCAGCGCATCCTCACACTGGCGGGTAACAGTATCAGTAATTTTATCAATCTGCATCTCGGTGAGTTGCTCAGATTCAGAAACAACATTATTTGCCTTACTGATTGCTTTTTTGATTTTATCGCTGTTGAATACGGCTTCGCTACCGTTGCGTTTTATGATCTTCATGAGAGGCCTCCAATATTTGGTTAATCCTTTATTCTGTGTCAATTTGATCTGTGTGACATTCGCAGATACTATTCTAGCAGACTTTCCATCAAAATGCAACTGGCAGAAATGACGAAAAGTTTTATGTTGCATACTGAAATAAAAGATAGTATAATAGGTATAAAACAAAAGAAAAAATGAAAGGAGTTTTTTGTTTGAAAAATACGGAATTTTCCGATTTTCCCAATTTTAACCGTCAGGTTAAGCTGTTTGACCATATTGATGAAACACAGAAAGAAAAAATCTTTTGCTGTTTTAATCCAGAATATAAAAGCTATCTTGCTGGAGAAACCATTATTGATTATCACAGCCATCCGGAACGAATTGGGGTGCTGGAATCCGGAAAAGCACAGGTTGTTGCAACTGATGTTGAGGGAAACGTCTTTATTCTGGAAGAACTTTCTGACCAAGCAGTATTCGGAGAGTTGTTTTTGCTTCCGCTTGCCGACAGGGGTTATGTCGTGGAAGCACTTACCGATTGTAAAATAACTTTTATCCGATACAGCGATATTATCAAGCGGTGCGAAAATG
Organism: Oscillospiraceae bacterium; assembly: GCA_020024615.1. Lineage (GTDB taxonomy): Bacteria > Bacillota > Clostridia > Oscillospirales > Ruminococcaceae > JAHHTP01. Next base: position 13,260 of record JAHHTP010000003.1, on the reverse strand, counting down.
CCTGCTCATATCATAGTCAGCTGGTGGATAATCTTTTTTGTCTGGCTGCTGTCAAAGCAAGAAAATTAAACACCCATTTACAGATTTTAAGTCAGCGTACCACAAAGGATAAGCTATTGTGCTATTTTTCTTTTCTTGGTTGTGAGAAAGGAGCCAGCATTGAATTGCCGATGACCTGGAGCAGGCTTGCGGATTATCTCTGCGTCAATCGCAGTGCGCTGATGCGCGAGGTAAAAAAGCTCTGCAAAGACAAAATCATCGCTGTAAACGGTAAAAAAATTGATATGTTGTAAATTTCAGCGAAACGAATACCGGCACGATTCAGATTGAACGCGCCGGCTTCTTTATTGGTTTGGGATACGTTATTCAGCTTCTGTAAAGGATTCTTTACCTGCGCCGCATAACGGACAAGCGAAGTCTTCCGGAAGATCCTCAAACTTGGTGCCGGCTTCAATGCCGTTTTCCGGATCGCCTACTGACTCATCATAAGTCCAGCCACATAATTCACATACATAAGTCATGGTATTATTTCTCCTTTAAAATAAATTTCGTCTGATTAAATTTCGTCTGATTGACCGAGTATCTATATCCCGGTTGACGAATCTCATTATACTTGTTTTTTGATTATTTGTCTGTTGCAAAAGCAACAAAAAATATCGAACTAAATAAAAAAACAAAAGCAGCTAACAAATAGCCAAATGTGGCATATTTTGTTAAATTGTAAACATAGATATTTAAAAACAATAAAAAAAGTCGATAATATAGATAAAATCAGTACAATTCAGATATTTAAAGTTGGTTGAAAGTAAAAATATGAGAAAAGTTTTGGATTTTTATGGTTGTTTGGTATAATAAAGGCAGAAAGCTGTTGCATTTCTCATTTCAGACAGGATATTTTAGGATATATTGATTTAATGCGCACCAAACATCCGAATGATTATGGCATGCAGATTCATGTGGTTTGGTATTGCATCAGTGTATCTGCAAAAAGAATCATTGATTTGGTATCGCTCTGCAACGAGAACTGCGGGAGAAAAATATACCAGTATGTGTTATGCTTACCAAGATTGATGCAGAATGCAGTAGGTCAGAATAATTTGAACTCCCTATATGAAGTTTTACATACAGAACTTTCAGATATACAGAGCTTTTGTTTTTCAGCAGTGGATGATGCAGTGAGAGAAGTGGTTGTGCCGTTTGTGCAACGGGATTAAGCCGGGTGGGTTAGAAAAGAATTTTCGGGGAGCAACCTTTACCGAGATTATTCTGCGGGAAAAGATAGGCGGTATGTTTAATGGTGCGCTTGATTTTACTGCGGAGGCTGCGGTACATCGCATTGACAGTGGGATTATGATACCTTCCTGAAAATTCAGTCAGGTGAACTTACAATTCGATGATACATGGGAACAGAATTGTAAGAGATGCAGGTTTGCCTGTCCCCCTTTTTATATGCCTTTCAGGATAAATACAGGGATGGCGGGATCATTCTGTCGGTTGACAAACTGGCAGACCAGTACGCTTGCTTCTTTGGAATCAATGCTTTTTAGATGATCTAAAATTGCGTCCCGTTCGCTGTAACCGTTGTTGCGTCCGTAGTAGATACACAAAGATAGTGCGCCACCAGGTTTTAACAGGCGCAGCGCAGCGTCAATGGCAACAATACTGGATTCGGCGTGGGTGAAAATATCATGACTGCCACCCGGAAGCCAGCCAAAGTTAAAACAGATCAGATCAACTGATTCGGGGGATGCATATTGTTCAAGATTGGCGTGGCTGTCCAAAATCAGTTGTACCCGATTGGATAAATTTCGTTCTGCCAGCAGTGCTGCAGTGGAATCAAGGGCTTCCTGTTGAATGTCAAATGCTAAAATTTTCCCGTTATCTCCAGCCAAATCAGCTAAAAACGCGGTATCATATCCGCGACCGGCGGTGGCGTCGATACAGAATGCAGATGGTTTAACATGTTCTGTCATAAATTGATGGGACAGGGTCAGAGCGTTGAAAGATGGCATGATAAAACCTTTCTATTACAGTGATAAATGCAGTAGATTGTTGGTAAGTGTGCAAAAGATGTCTGCCGCTTGTATGATTTCTTCTTCGGTATTTTGAATACCAATAGAGAAGCGGATAACCGAATGCAGTAAATTTTCCGATAGTCCAATTGCAGTCATGACATGGGAAGCTGTTTTTTCACCAGCATGGCAGGCACTTCCGGCAGAAACAGATACCCCTTTCAAGTCGAGAGCACTTAATAAACCTTCGCTATTGACGCCCGGAATGCAGACTGATAAAATGCCCGGAAGTGTCTTTGTTTCGGGCGTTAAGATTATGAGATTTGGGATGGATTTTAACAGGTGTTCTTTTAACAGCTGCTGCAAATGGTGTTTGTGTGCGATATTGACAGTAAGGTTTTTGGCTGCAAGCTCAGCTGCTTTTCCCATGCCGACGATGGCTGCTGTGTTTTCGGTTCCGGCGACAGGTGTATTGCGATTATTACCATAGATCAGAGGAGAAAGTTTGCCTGGCTGTTTTGCAATCAGTGCGCCGATGCCTTTTGGACCGGAAAATTTATGGGCGGATATGCTGACAAGATCGGGTGCATCTTTCGACAGGTCAATGGGAATCTGTCCAAAAGCCTGCACGGCATCAGCATGCAGTATGATTCGATTTTGCTTGCAGTACTTGACAATTTTTTGTACATCTTGTATGCTGCCCAGTTCATTGTTTGCATACTGGATGGATGCAAAAGCGGTGTCCTGCTCTGGCATGGTTTGCAGATAGCCATAGCGATCAACCTTACCGAAGATGCACCTGTCTGCATACAACTGCATTGGAGCAAGCAACGAAGAATGTTCAATTGGTGTGGTAAACAATTTTGCATTTGCTGGAAGATTTCGGATTGTGGAAAGTACGGCAAGATTATTCGCCATACTACCGCATGAAGTGAAAATAATTTGTTCCGGCTGGCATTTCAGGGCAGATGCAATTTGCTCTCTTGCGGTGTCAACTGCTTTTTTGGCGCTCCTACCATCATGATGGCTACTGGACGGATTGCCGTAATATTCTGTGAAATATGGCAACATGGATTCCAAAACTTCGGGTAAGAGTGGCGTGGTGGCAGCATGGTCAAGGTAAATATGTTTCACCAGACAAACCTCACTTATATTTCTGTGACTGGGCAACAGCCAGTCTGTCACACCGTTCATTTTCTTCATGTCCAGCGTGTCCTTTGATCCAGTGGAAGGTAACTTCATGTTGTTCGAGCAGGTGCAAAAGTTTGTCCCACAAATCCGGATTAAGAGCTGGTTGGTTTTTACCGCGTTTCCAGCCATTTGCTTTCCATTTTTTCGCCCATCCTAATGTAATGGCGTCAATGACATATTTAGAATCACTGGTCAGTTCTACTTTACAGGATTCCTTAAGTGCTGAAAGCCCCATAATGACAGCGGTCAGCTCCATACGATTGTTGGTGGTATTTGGTTCACCACCGAAAAGTTCTTTTTCGATCCCTTTATATCGTAAGATGGTACCCCAGCCGCCCGGACCTGGATTGCCGGAACAAGCGCCATCAGTAAACATTTCGATTGTTTTTTTCTCTGCCATAATAACTCCTTAAACTGTGTCGTTTTCTTATCATTATCCTGCATTTTGGTTATAATGTCAAGTGAAAAATGAAAGAGGCATTTCTTTTTGCTTAAAACTGTGTTATAATGTAGATAATCACATTTGGGATAAGGAGAAACTTTATGAATTGGAAGGAAATTAGAATTTATACAACCACCGAAGCAATCGATATTGTCAGCGGTTATCTGGTAGGCTGCGGCATCACCGGATTTTGCATTGAGGATGCAGAAGATTTCAATAACTTCCTGACCGACACCACCATTCATTGGGACTATGTGGAAGAAAGCCTAATGGAAAAGGCGAAAGCACCGACTGCCATTGTTATCTATTTAGAGGATAATTTAACCGGTATGGAAACATTGCGCAATCTGCGTGCGGGGCTGGATGCGCTTAGAGAGCAGAACAAAGCTGTGGATTTGGGCAGTCTGGAGTTATCTTTCGGTGACATCACTGAGGAGGATTGGTCGAACGCATGGAAGCAGTACTATCATCCGCAGGAAATCGGTAGACGATTGGTAGTTTGTCCAGTCTGGGAAAAGGTGGATTTGAAACCGGAGCAGGTGCAGGTGACGCTTGATCCAGGTCTGGCTTTTGGTACTGGTTCGCATGAAACCACTCGTTTGTGTATGACTCTGCTGGAAGAAGTGGTTAAAGGAGATGAAGCGGTTCTGGATATTGGCACGGGTTCAGGCATTTTGGCAATTACAGCCCTGTGTCTGGGTGCTAAAAATGCGATTGGCGTGGATATTGATCCGGTTGCTGTCAAGATTGCAGGCGAAAATGCTGAGTTGAATCAGGTCACTGACCGCTGTGAATTTGTATGCGGTGATCTGGTAGATAAGGTAAATGGAAAATTTGACATCATCTGTGCGAACATTGTTGCGGATGTTATTATTCGCTTATCCGAAACGGTACAGCAGTTTATGCATGAAAATACCAGTCTGATTGTTTCGGGTATCATTGACAGTCGTGCGGATGAAGTTATGCAAGCGTTGGTTGATTCAGGACTTGTGGTTGAAAAACGCTTGGAGGATAATGGATGGTGCAGTATGCTGCTGCATCTACCGCAGTGAAGGAGCTAATTCCGGGAACGGATATTCCATATACTGTGATTCGTGCCAAACGAAAAAGCTATGCGGTTAAAATCTTGGTAGATGGTTCGGTGGAACTGCGTGTACCGCAGCGGATGACAAATAAGGATATTGCATTTGTCTTGCAGAAGCATTTAAACTGGATTATTTCACACAGACAGCAGAAACAGAATATGCCGCAGACTACCTTAAAAGATGGAGAATACATTCCATTTTTGGGAGAAAAAATGTTGATCAGACCGCTGGCTTCTGGGAAAATGCGCTGTGCAAATGGTGAGATTTTTCTGCCAGAGGAAAATCGCAAGGAACAACTGACTGCTTTTTACAAGCAGGCTGCAAAAGAATATTTGCCAGGACGGCTTTCGCTGTTTGCACAGCGGATGGGATTGCAGTATGAGGCGGTGAAAATTAGTTCAGCGCAGAAGCGATGGGGCTCGTGCAGCAGCAGGAAGTCGGTCAATTTAAGTTACCGCCTGATGATGTTGCCAACTGATTGCATTGACTATGTATTGGTACATGAACTGTGTCATCTGGTACAGATGAATCATTCACCAGATTTTTATCGTGCTGTGAAATCTGTACTTCCGGATTATAAAATTCGGGAGAAAAAAATCAAAAACGCATTTGTACTATAAGGGGGATTTTAAAATGAACGAAGCAATGAAGAACATTTACGAACGCCGTAGCTGTCGGAATTTTCTGCCGCATCAAATCACCAAATCAGAGTTGGTTGAGGTGTTGAATGCCGGAATGCAGGCACCGAGCGCAATGAATCAGCAGTCCTGGTTTATGGTAGCAGTACAGGATGCCACAAAAGTAGAGCAGATTCGAAAAATCTGCGTGAATGCCTGCAATATGCCAGAAGAGAAAAATCCGTTTTACCGTGCTCCAACCATTATTTTGGTTTTCGGCAAAGAGGGAAATATTGCGCCAGAGAAGGATGCGTCGATGGCGACGCTGAACATGATGCTTGCTGCACAATCGTTGGGACTTGCAACCTGTTGGATTAACTGTGTGATTGAAGGTATGCTGTCAGAGGATGGAAAGGCATTAGCAAAAAGTTTCGGTGTTCCAGACGGTTACAAACCGGTTGGTTCTCTGGCGATCGGATTATCGGCAGGAGATAAACCGAGAGAAAAAGAGGTTCTTAAAAATTATGTGTTGTTATAAGGCACAGTGATTGATAAAATATAACCCCCGAACACCTATTATCAGGCATTCGGGGGCATTTTCATGCATAAGTTTTAATTAGTTTTTCGATCACATCTTTATCGGCTGGACAGAATTCGTAGCTTGCTAATTCATTCGGTGCAACCCATGCAAGTTCAGAATGAATGCTTTGAATGCAGGACACTTGTTCGGGGTCTTTTAGTGTACAGATCATAAAAATAAAATCAAGATCCCGATCCGGATAAGCATAAAATGCACGGTCAAATTCTCTTTCAACAGTTGGAGTGATGTGCAGTTCCTCCATACATTCCCGTACAACACATTCGGCAGGGGTTTCGCCTGGTTCGATTTTCCCGCCTGGAAATTCCCAAAGGTTTTTGGTGGTTAGTCCATAGGAGCGTCTGCCGATTAGAATTTTACCTTCATGGAAGATAATTCCAGCACAGACGGTTGCTTTTTCTTGTCGAATCATAAGCGGAAATCATCCTCATCGTCTTTTTTGCCAGTCTGATAGGAACCAATTCCTTCTACTGCATCAACCCATTTTTCAAATTCTTCTTTTGGCAGAATACGGTTGATAGTCAGTTTCGGATGCAGGTTCGGGTGAATGCCATAGATTGCAGCATCTGCCCATTGAATTGGCTTGGTACATTGATCAGCAAGTAGGATTCGTCTGCCGTCCAAAGTGCCCATTGCTTCGATTTTCTCAGCACCATTGCAGAGATAGTCGGTGTCCATACGGTAGCGACCGCGGTTTTCTTTGACAATCGGGTGCAGGTTGTAATAGTTAAATGCTGCAGTGTCGATGATATGCGAACCAGGTACGATACCTTTGACTTCACGGCTCAGCAGGCGTTCGATATCCTGATTGATTTTATAATCTGGAAGACCGAGTTTTGCCATATGTCCTTCTTTTGCCAGCGCAACCTGCAACAAGGAAAATACTTCGAAGTTGGAGGAAACCTCTTCAACGGTAACCTCAAAGCCGATTTTATTGCTTGGGAATAAAACAAGCAGCTGTTCCTGTTCAGTGATGGCTAGCATACTTGCGACAAAACCGACAGCCGGAATGGCTACACCGACAGTGGCACAGGCTAAAAAGATGTTGGTATTGCGCAGATACGAACGCATAGCGCGGCTGGTTCCGATACGGCTCATCACAGCAGTACTTAAGCGTGGCAGACCTTTAATCAGCTCGATGAGTTCCGGTTGATTCTGGGTTGTTTTTTTAATATCAAGCTGCTGGAAAAATTTTATAATCAATTCTTTGGTGAGCTGTGGTGTCTGGGTTGCCTTAGCCATGCTGGTAATAAAATTCATAACAAAAGACACTGCAATATGATAATAGTCGAGCAGGTCACGATCTGCGTTTAAACTGGTAACGCCACGTTCGCCAAATAATCCGATCAGAAATGCGGACAGGCATGCGCGGTACGGCGGCATTGTCTTAAATTCACTGGCAATCAATGTCAGGGTATCCTCAGCAAATTGTTTGTCTTTATCCATTTCGACAAGCAGTGCCTTAACCGGCTCTGCTTCGTAAAATACATTAGAATCGTTGATTTCGATTTCCGAAATATCCGTGGTTTTGCAGTATTGTAAGTATGCTTCCTGAAGGGTTTGCTGGTTCATAGGTAAAATATCCTTTCTGTTCCTATTTTTAGAATCAATGATTCTAAAATTTAATATTAAAATCATTATACAATATTTTAAAGAAAAAACCAATAGTTTTTTATGATTTTTTTGCAAAATAAAGAAATTTTACTTTTAAATATTGATTTTTTACGGTTTAGGTCTGTTAAGATTGACAAAAGGACAGCTTTTTTCTATAATGAAAGCAGTATAAATTTGATAAAAAGGAGTACATGATGTTTGATATTGATAAAATAGCAGCGTTATCTAAACTGCGTATAGAGGATGCGCAGAAAGAGCTGCTTACATTGCAGATGCAGCAGATGGTGGAATTTGTATCACATCTGGATGGGATGGAGGTAGAGTGTGAAAATACAAGTATGGTGGAGCATATCAGAGAAGACAGGATTGTTCCTTCGATGAAGCGAGAAGAATTGTTTGCCAATGCACCGCAGATGATGGAAGAATATATTTTTGTTCCGCAGGTGGTAGGAGAGAAGCAGAATGAATCATGAAATTGTAACATATTCGATACAGCAATTATCAAAGTTGCTGACGAAAAGAGAATTATCCTCTGTTGAAATCACCAAAGCATATTTAGAGCAGATCGAACAACGCGATAAAATGATCGGTGCATATTTGACGGTTTGTGCTGATGAGGCGATTTTACAGGCGGAACGGATTGATAAAAGGCGGCTTGACGGAGAAGAATTATCGGTTCTTTCTGGGATTGCGATTGGCATTAAGGATAATATCTGTACAAAGGGAATCCGTACAACCTGTGGTTCCAAAATGTTGGAAAACTTTATTCCTCCTTATGATGCGCATGTGGTAAAAATGCTGAACAAAGCTGGTACTGTCCTGCTTGGAAAGCAAAATTTGGATGAATTTGGGATGGGCTCTACAACTGAACATTCAGCGTTTGGTTGTACGAAAAATCCTCATGATATATCCCGTATTCCGGGCGGCTCATCCGGCGGTGGTGCGGCTGCAGTTGCTGCAAATATGGCTGCATGTTCGATCGGCAGTGATACAGGCGGTTCTGTGCGTTTTCCGGCAGCAATGTGCGGTATGGTAGGAATCAAGCCAACCTACGGGGCGATTTCCAGAAATGGTCTGGTAGCGTTTGCATCTTCGCTCGATCAAATTGGAGTGATGACCAAAACGGTGATGGATGCGGCGATGCTGCTTTCTGTCATAATTGGGAAAGATCCGGCAGATGCGACTTCGGTGGTACATCCTGATGTAGATTTTCTGTCTGGACTGCATCAGGGGGTTAGTGGTATGAAAATTGCATTGCCTGAGGCATATTTTGGAAAATCGATTTCCCCTGCTGTAAAAAACGCAGTATTGGATGCTGCAAAGAAATTACAACAAATGGGAGCAAGGGTGGAAATGGTGCATCTGGCGTCTACCGATGCAGCGTTATCTGCATATTATATCATTTCATCTGCGGAATGTTCTTCCAATTTAGCACGGTTTGATGGCGTGCGGTATGGGTATCGGGCAACGGGTTATGTCGATATGGAAGATCTATATATCAAATCCAGAAACGAGGGATTCGGGGATGAAGTGAAACGCAGGGTGATGCTTGGGACATTTGTGTTGAGTGAAGGGCACTATGAGGCATATTATCACAGGGCAATGCAGGCAAAAGCTGCGGTATGCAGAGAATTTGCAGATGTTTTTTCGCAGTATGACCTGATTTTGACGCCGACTGCGCCGATGACGGCGTGGCAATTTGGAAAGAAAAATTCACCGACCGAAATTTATTCCTCTGATCTCTGTACAGTACCGGTTAATTTGGCAGGACTTCCAGCCATTTCGCTACCATGCGGATGGGATGCGGATGGGATGCCGATTGGCATGCAGTTAATTGGCAAAGCATTTGACGAAAAAACTTTATTGCGTGCTGGATATGTGTGGGAACAGGAGGGAAGCAGATGAGTGTCAGCAAACAGGTGTTATCACAGTACGAAATGGTGATCGGTTTGGAGGTACATGTGGAATTAAAGACGCAAACCAAAATTTTTTGTGGCTGCTCGACTGCGTTTGGAGCAGAACCGAACAGTCAATGCTGTCCAGTTTGTACGGGAATGCCAGGAAGCTTGCCGGTTCTTAACCAGAAAGCAGTGGAATACGCAGTAAAAGCGGGACTTGCCCTAAACTGCCAGATTGCGCATTTTTCTAAATTCGACCGGAAGAACTATTTTTACCCCGACCTGCCGAAAGCCTATCAAATTTCCCAGTATGACAGACCGCTTTGCGAGCATGGGTATCTGGATATTGAAACCGAAAATGGCAGTAAGCGCATTGGCATCACCAGAATCCATCTGGAGGAGGATGCTGGAAAGTTGATTCATGATAGGAACAATGGCACGCTAATTGACTGCAATCGGTGCGGTGTTCCGCTGATTGAGATTGTATCAGAACCAGATATTCGCAGTGCGGATGAGGCAAAAGCATATGTGAAAAAGCTGCGTACTTTATTATTATATGCGGGGGTATCAGATTGCAAAATGAATGAAGGTTCGCTGCGGTGCGATGTGAATTTGTCGGTGCGCAGAAAGGGAGAAACGGCGTTCGGTGTGCGCAATGAGATGAAGAACATCAACAGTTTTACATTTATAGGAAAGGCGATTGCGTATGAATTTGAACGGCAGGTACAAGAAATTGAATCAGGGCATGAAATTTTGCAGCAGACAAGGCGTTACGATCAGCAGACTGGAAAAACATATGCCATGCGCATGAAGGAAAGTCAGAGTGATTACCGCTTTTTTCCAGAACCCGATTTGCCATCGGTGATACTGACAGATGCGCAGATTGAGAAAATCAGAGAATCTTTGCCGGTAATGCCGGATGAACGCAAACAGAGATATCAGAATTTATTCGGTTTATCTAGTATCATGGCGGAATGGATGGTTGAGGACAAGGATTTAGCAGATTATTTTGAACAGGTTTGTTCTTATAAAGTGGATTATGCGCTTGCTGCCAATCTGATGCAGGCTGAGATTTTAACCAGGTATATGGAAGATGTTAAAATTCCGATTGCAGCGGAGCATTTTGCGCAAATTTGCATGATGCTTGCGGATGAGACCATCAACAATGCAACTGCACGCAAGATAATTGTAGCTTTATGGGAGCAGGATTGTGATGCGAAAGCGTATGTTGCGGAGCATGGATTGACGCAAATTTCTGATCCGGTGGTTCTTGGGAAGGCAGCAGATGAGGCTATTGTAGCGGATGAGCGCTCAGTACAGGCATATCTTGCAGGAAAGGATGCTGCTGCACAGGCATTGATCGGAAAAGCAATCAAAATGACCTGTGGAAAAGGTAATCCACGCTTGATTCGAGAAATTGTTATGCAAAAATTGTTACAGAAAAAGACCTGTTCGGACAGTGATATATAGTGGCAGATTTCATGATGGTGATTATTATTTTATAAAGCAGAAACCAGCTTTTCCTGTCAGACACAAGGCAAAAGCTGGTTATTTTTATTGAAATACAAATTTTTCCAGAATCTCGGCAATAGCCCCTTCATTATGATCGGCTTTTGCCACATAGTCACAGATTTGTTTGACTTCATCAATCGCGTTAGAAGGGCAGACAGCGAGTCCTGCTTTTTTCAACATCGGAATATCATTTTTGGAATCGCCCGCGGCAATGAATTGTGAAAGCGGAATATCGAGAAGTTTTGATAGCAAGACAAGTCCGTGCCCTTTGTTGACTTCAGCGGCATTGATTTCCATAAATCGACCGGATGAATATGTAATTGAGCAGCAACCGTCGGTGATTGGAGCGATTTTGGTTTCCAGAGAATACAGGTATGGCATATCTACCTTTTGTAAAAGCACCTTTGCAACTGGGGTGTTTTTTAGAAAAGAAAGGTTGAGGTCAAAGATTTCGGTGTAGATAGCACCCTGTCCATCTTTTCGGCGGCGTTCATCTTCATTTAAGCGATAGACATAGATCATATCAACAGTATAGAAGTGAATGCCAACATCATAATCTTTGGCAAAGTCAGCGATTTCACATACCTTTTCATAAGGCAGTGCTTTGAAAAACAGCTGGCGATTATCTTTGTTTTCAGTGATAGCACCGCCATTGTAGGAGATGACAAATTCATTCGGTTTGTTGTTAAGATTAAGCCAGCCGAGTTCTCGCTGAACGGTCATATAACCGCGGCCGGTTGCCGGTACAAATTTGAGATTATATTCAGAGCAGGCTTTTTTTATGGCGTTTTGGTTGTTCTCCGTAATGTAATGGTCATCATTTAGCAGGGTTTCATCCATATCACAGGCAAGAACTTTATATTGCTGCATGGTAGTTTCCTCCATTATTGTTTTCTATTTTATTATGGCATATTGGTATGTAAAAGTCAATAAAAAAGAACAGTTCGAGAAAAAAGCGTAAAAATAATGAAAACAGGGTAGAATTTCAGCATGAAATGTTGTACAATATAGTAGTACAAAAATTCAGAAAATAACAAGGATGGAGAACATGTTATGAAAATTGCGGTTTATGGTTATGGCAACCTTGGAAAAGGTGTTGAGTGTGCAGTGAGTAAAGCAGCGGATATGGAATTGGTAGGTGTATTTACCCGTCGTGCACCAGAAAGTGTAAAGGTACATTCAAATGTTCCGGTTTACCATGCAGATGAGCTGGATCGATTTGAAGATCAGATTGATGTGCTGATTATCTGTGGCGGCAGTGCGACAGATCTACCAAAAATGACGCCAGTGCTGGCAAAGCGTTTCAATGTAGTGGATAGTTTCGATACCCATGCATCCATTCCGGAGCACTTTGATAATGTAGATCAGGCAGCAAGAGAATCGGGACATATCGCATTGATTTCTGCAGGCTGGGATCCGGGTATGTTCTCGTTAAATCGATTATATGCTTCAGCAATTTTACCGCAGAGCAGCAATTATACCTTCTGGGGCAGAGGTGTCAGCCAGGGTCATTCGGATGCGATCCGCCGGATTGCGGGGGTTGTGGATGCTCGTCAGTATACCGTTCCAGTGCCGGAAGCAGTAGAAGCGGTTCGTTCTGGTAATAATCCACAGCTTTCTACCCGTCAAAAGCACACCCGTGAATGCTATGTGGTGGCAGAGGAAGGTGCGGATTTAGAACGCATTGAAAAAGAGATTGTTACGATGCCGAATTACTTTGCCGATTATGATACCACTGTTACCTTTATTACAATGGAAGAATTACAGCGCAATCATGCTGGCATTCCGCATGGTGGCATGGTAATTAGCAGTGGGAAAACCGGTTGGGAAAATGAAAATACACATGTAATTGAGTATAGTCTGAAGTTGGATTCCAATCCGGAGTTCACCGCTAGTGTACTGGTTGCGTTTGCGCGCGGTATTTATAAGATGCATTCCCGCGGTGATAAAGGTTGCAAGACAGTGTTCGATGTAGCACCGATAGATTTATCGCCAGTTTCGCCGGAAGAATTGCGTGCACATTTATTATAATAGAAAATATTTTTCAGCCTCGCCTGTTTTGGTGAGGCTGTTTTCATCTGTAAATAGTGAAAAACAAGAGTGGATGTAAATAGTGAAAAACAAGAGTGGAAAGGATGTTTCTGATAATTATAGTGGATTTATCTATAAATATTGAGTATTATATAATTAAAAATATACAAAACATAGAACACAAAAAAAGCAGTTGACAAAAGGAGGTAAGCGTGATATAATAAACAAGCTGTCAGGTGAGAGCGAAGAAACGCTAGAAA
>JAHHTP010000028.1 GCA_020024615.1 Oscillospiraceae bacterium | reverse complement strand
GTTCTCATCTCAAACTGCTCACGGCTGTCTTTATATTTATGAACAGCACGGAGAATGGTTACGACTTCTTTCTGAGTCGGCAGCGGAATAGGACCAGAAACTTTGGAACCTGTTCTCTTTGCTGCTTCGACGATTTTGGTTGCTGCTGCATCCACTAAATCATGGTCATAACTTTTCAATCTGATTCTGATTTTTTCTTTGACTGCCACTGTCGTCGCCTCCTTAAATTGTTAATTATGGGGGTCAACCATATTTGTCCGGCTTGTAGTGATCGAAACTGCCAATCACTATCCACACCGCTTAGCGCTTTATTAACACGCTTCCGTGTGTTGCGTTTTTGCTCCTATAAAACATCCGAAAACATCCGCTTCCACAACATAATTTGTTGCCCACGGTGCTTTCGGCATCATCTTAAGGATTTTGCCGTGACTTCCATAGCCGCCCGGTTTCAAATCGGACATACTCGGCGAAAATTACCTGTCATGCAAGTTACAAACATCATCTGCATTGCCTGCTTCACAGCAACCTTTCGCTTCATCGCATATCTACTGACTATTCTCTACTAGCCAGTGCAGTCTCACCTTGTCTATTATAGCGCATTCTATCCCAAAACGCAAGGGTTATTTGCATTTTGGGAAAGAGAACATACACAATCAAATCGATTTGTTTTTGTGCATTTTGACAATGCTTGAGAATTATAATAAAAATGGCCCTAGGACTTTCCCAAAGCCATTATAGTACTTATTTTCCCTGCTCCTCGATGTAGTTTACGATATCACCAACAGTTTTAATATCCTCTGCTGCATCGTCCGGGATCTCTATGCTAAATTCATCTTCAAAGGACATAATCAGATCCACAACATCTAAGGAATCTGCACCTAAGTCCTCCTGGATATCAGCGTCCATCGTTACTTTATCTTCATCAACATCCAGCTGATTGCACAAGATTTCTCTTACCGTATCAAATACCATCGTATCTCCCTCCTTTTCTGTAATTTCTGTTTTTATTATATACTACCAATAAAAAAATGTCAACACAAAATATAATACAATTCACTGTTTTTCAGTCTTTTTTCAAACATCTATTTCTCTTATTCCTTTAACATAAATTTATTTCAATCTAACGCTTGACAATTTACAAAATCCATGTTATATTAAAACTAATATCAGAACACGATGAAAAGGAAGATTCGTTTTCCGGCTTTATAAAAGCAAAACGTCCGCCAGAGAAATGGATCGCATCCCAAATGATGCGCGCTGAAAATCCATTCGGTTTGTTTTTGAAAACGAGATTACCACCTTGGAGTGTACGGCAGCTTAAAGCAAACCGTACCGGGGACAGACACCCGTTACCTTGTCTGACCAAAGTGATTCTGCGCATGCAGAATAAGTTGGGTGGAACCATGGAGTCATTACGCTTCATCCCATTTTTTCAGGGGTGAAGCGTTTTTTGTGTTTTGAAACATTTTATCAGAAAGGAAATACCACCATGAAAATCATTAATAATGAAGGCGTTGTATGTGAATGTCCGAAAGAGGATGAACTTCATGTCATTCGTCACACTGCTGCACACATTTTAGCGCAAGCAATCAGCCGTTTATATCCGGATGCTGCATTTGCTTACGGTCCTGCCACCGAAAAAGGCTTCTATTACGATGTTGATTTAGGTGATGTCAAATTAGCGGATACTGACTTAAAAGCAATCGAAGCAGAGATGCGTAAAATCGTCAAAGCGAATCTGCCAATTAAATCCTTTACCCTTTCTCGCGAAGATGCGTTAAACCTCATGAAAGAGCGTAACGAGCCGTATAAAATCGAGCATATCGGTGATCTGGCAGAAGATGCAACCTTAAGCTTCTTCCAGCAGGGTGACTATATCGATATGTGCGTCGGCCCACACTTAACCTACACCAAAGCCTTAAAAGCATTCAAATTAACCGGCATTTCCGGCGCATACTGGAAAAACGACAGCAACAATAAAATGCTGACCCGTATTAATGGTACTGCTTTCGCCACCTCTGCTGAACTTGATGAATATATCAAGATCATGGAAGAAGCAAAAATGCGTGACCATAACAAGCTCGGTCGTGATTTAGAATACTTTACCACGGTTGATGTCATCGGTCAGGGTCTGCCGATCATGCTGCCAAAAGGTGCAAGAGTTATTCAGCTGTTGCAGCGTTTCGTTGAAGATGAGGAGCAGAAACGTGGTTACTTATTAACCAAAACTCCGCTGATGGCAAAACGCGAGCTGTATAAAATCTCCGGCCATTGGGATCACTATTTAGATGGTATGTTTATTTTAGGCGATCCACATGACGAATCCAAAGAATGTCTGGCACTTCGTCCAATGACCTGCCCGTTCCAGTATCAGGTATTCTTAAATCGTCAGCGTTCCTATCGTGATTTGCCGATGCGCTTAGCTGAGACCTCCACCTTATTCAGAAATGAAGATTCTGGCGAAATGCACGGTTTAATCCGTGTCCGTCAGTTTACCATCTCTGAGGGTCATATCGTTCTGCGTCCGGAGCAGTTGGAAGACGAATTCAAAAACTGCCTGAAACTGGCAAACTTTATGCTCGAAACGGTTGGTCTAAAAGAAGACTGCACCTATCGTTTCTCCCAGTGGGATCCGGCAAACCCGAATAATAAATATGAAGGCACTCCAGAACAGTGGGAAGTTGCGCAGAAAACCATGGAAAATATCTTAAACCATTTAGGTGTTGCATATACCGTTGGTATCGATGAAGCTGCTTTCTATGGTCCAAAACTGGACATCCAGTGCAAGAATGTATACGGCAAAGAAGATACCTTGATCACCATCCAGATTGATATGCTGCTGGCTCAGAAGTTTGGTATGGAATATGTAGATGAAGATGGTCAGAAAAAGACCCCGTACATTATCCACAGAACTTCTTTGGGCTGCTACGAGAGAACCCTTGCTCTGCTGCTTGAAAAATATGCAGGTGCGCTGCCGCTATGGATGTCTCCAGAACAAATCCGTATCCTCCCGGTAACTGATCGTGCAAAAGAATATGCAGATAACCTGCTCTCCAAACTGGAATCCTATAACATCCGCGCTGCTGTTGATAGCAGAAACGAGAAGATTGGCTATAAGATTCGTCAGGCACAAATGGAAAAAGTTCCATACTTCTTCATTGTCGGCGACAAAGAAGTGGAAGAGGGTACCGTTTCCCTGCGTTCTAGAAAAGAAGGCGATTTGGGCGCAATGACTGTCGATGCGGTTATTGCAAAAGTAATGGAAGAAATCGCGACAAAAGCAAAATAATTCTACAATTACAAGAGATTTCCGGTCAAGCCTTCTTGGCCGGATTTTTTTCTTGACTTTTCCAACAAAAACGGTTATAATATTTTTGCGAGTAAGCTGTACGGCAGCGCGGTCATGAAACAAGGACTGTGAGGAAAGTCCGAGCATCCAGGGCAAGGATAACTGCTAACGGCAGCCGGAGGCGACTCCCGGGCTAGTGCAACAGAGAGATACCGCCGTTTATAACGGTAAGGATGGAAAGGCGAGGTAAGAGCTCACCGGCGTGCAGGAGACTGTACGGCCATGTAAACCCTATCCGATGCAACACCGACAGGAATGGATTCGTCGGCCCGACGGTTCCGAAAGGTGGCTAGAGCGTTTTGGCAACAAAACGTCGAGATAGATTGTCGTATTTAACAGAACTCGGCTTATAGGCTTAGTCGCACCAATGAAGAAAAGACTATGATTTTATATCATAGTCTTTTTCTATTTTTTCGGTGTATAAAAATCCTTCTGCCTTCTCACAATAAAGATGTAATCCAAATATTGTTCAAAAGAAAAGGAGGAAATAAAAATGAATGTCAAACGCGGAGATATTTACTATGCGGATTTAAGCCCGGTCGTCGGTTCAGAACAAGGCGGAATCCGCCCCGTCCTGATTGTCCAGAATGATATCGGAAATAAATACAGCCCTACCGTTATTGCAGCCGCCATTACCAGCCAGAAAGAAAAAGCCAAACTCCCCACCCATATTGAAGTTGCTGGAAGTTCCTGCGGCCTTTCCAAAGATTCTATTGTTCTGCTTGAACAAATTCGAACTCTGGATAAAAAACGTCTGAAAGAGCGTATGGGCATGCTGGATGATTCTGCCATGAACCAAATCAATCAGGCACTGTCGGTCAGCTTCGGTTTAAAATAAAACTTACATCTGCAATCAAAAAAGCTGCCTGCCAAACCGCAGACAGCTCATTCTTTTATCCCTTATGGTTCCTGATCCGAATCAGACTGACTCGTTTCTTTCTTTTTCAGCGCGTACGATGAAACCGCTCTTGAACCCAGTCGATTCCCAGATTGATTCCATGCGCAATTTTCTGAAATCCCATTACAATATAAAACATGATTGTAGAGAAAAATCCAGCCCCCCTTTGCCCTGTTGATTTTTCAGCCGAAACTTTGCCGTCCTGCTGAGGAACATCCGTGTTATCATTCGACGCAGAT
Organism: Oscillospiraceae bacterium; assembly: GCA_020024615.1. GTDB lineage: Bacteria > Bacillota > Clostridia > Oscillospirales > Ruminococcaceae > JAHHTP01. The sequence goes on along the minus strand of JAHHTP010000028.1, from coordinate 14,137 downwards.
TCAAACTCTGCACGGTAAAAGCTTCCAATAAACTTTTGATATAATAGATAAAAGCCAGTAGAATGAGATAATTCATCCGTTTTTCCTCGCATTAACATACTCTCATGCTCCTGAAGCAGATACATGTCGCATTTCTTGCTGAACATTTTTCCGATACGCAGTACATATGCTCTTGGCAGATTCTCATAATAATACGGAGAAATATCATCTGATACCGTCTGTGTACTGCACAGAAAACGCTTATACGCCTGTAACTGCGCAAGCTGTAAACGATAACCTTCTGTCATGCGTCCTGTCAACAGACAAACTGCCAAAATCAGAAATGTAGCGATTACCATAACTGCCAGCTGCCAGTTCATGTGCAGGGAAGAAGTGCCATAATAAATAATTCCGCCCATTACTGTCAGTTCTACCACCAGATAGATCGCTGTAAAAACTGCGTGCATCTTATTGGAGAGAGAGGACCAGACACGCTTCAACCATAAAAAAGCACCATGTATAACCAATAGTACTGCACTGGAAATCAATCCCACATAAGCAGCACTGTAATCCAATGCAAGATGTCCACCGATTGCCATAACCATCATTGTCGGAACTACGGATAAAAATAAGGATCCGTATTTTACAACATAAGATTCCAATGTATACAACCTGCCACCGCAAAGTACGGCACAGTTTCTTGCTGTCTGTCGTTTAATTTTAGGCAAACAATTCCGCATAATAGCAGCTGCATCTGAAACAGAATATGTTTTCTTTTCTGCTCCAAATAAAGCATTGTATAAAGTAAATTCAAAATTCTTAGCAGCCTTGTCCGGTGGATTTAGGCAGGAAATGGTGTATTCCTTCGCCGAACTCTGCGTGATGCGAACCACACCACAGTTTGCCCAATAGGTCAAAAATGCAGCTATATCCGTTATGGAAATCGTGCGCCGCATCAAATACGCATCTTCCAGTGGCGTTAGCTTATGATTGGAAAAGACACTAACCTTCTGTACAGACATCGGTTTTCCATATAACCACCACAACACAATGGCACCCGCCGTAAGCAAAATCAATAAAACATAAAAGAAGATTTGCAACGGTAACAGAGTCTTTTCACCTTTGAAATAGCCTTCTGGCAGTGTAATCAACATATTCAGCTGTGGATTGGCGGCAATCTGTTTCTCCTTGAGCAGCATAGTGATCGTCTTTCCGGCTGTTGTATATCCAACATTTGAATTAATCCAACTGCCACCTGCATAGCGATACAATTTTATACCAGTCGCTTCAAAATCCTTTGGCATTGTCAAACTAACGCTTGCAGATTTTATTTCTCCTTCCCATTCATAAGGGAGCAAATCGCATAGCATAGTATCCTGCGTATCATCCTGATCTTGGTAACAACTCAACCGGTATTTGAGCGTGTAGATCTGTGTACCACCAGCCTTGGAGTCCTCCAACGCACCAATTTTTAAATATGCCTTTCCGGCCTCCTTGCGCATGGAATAAGCGGCATCTACATCCAATTGATCAAGCACCATACGAAATTGTGATACCTCATTCCGCACTGGGTCAAATCGATATCCTTCATAAGGAATCACACGGCAGATACCATCTATTTTATTTCGATAGTTTATGGTCAGTGTTTCGGTAATCACCATACGATGCTTGCCTTGCACCTGTACATTTAAATTATAATTTTCCAATATTGCATTCTGCATCTGTGGGTTTGAAGTTTTGCCGGACTGTGGCTCTGTTTTTCCGCATCCAGTAAACACAAACAATATCATCAGTATTGTAAACACCACAGTCAAAGTCCGCAATTTTTTTTGCTCTTGTAATATTTTCATATTCTCATCCTCTCTGTACAGTGAAAGAATATTCAGCTGTGCTTTCTACTTTATTTATGATATAATATATTTTCAAAAAAGTCAATTAAATTCTTGTGTTTTAGCGATAAATCCGATAAAGAGGGACATTTTGCGGAATCTTATCGAATAACAAAAAAGCGATACCCGATTTTTCAGGTATCGCCTCTCTTTTTATTTTACAAACGGATTAAATTTGTCGGACTCTTCCAAACCGAGTAAATCTACTATTTTTTCAAAAATCGGTTTTGCTTCATCCAAAGCCGCCGGGCCATGAGCATCACTGCCAAGATAAAATTTACATCCACATGCCTTTGCAATTTTGTACGGATGCAGTGAACGCTCCCATCCTTCCGCATTATATCCCCGGAAGCTGCCCATATTCAGTTCAATGCCCATACCTTTGGCTGCAATCTTGGTAAAGATATCCGTGAATTCTTCATCACTGACCATACCCAAAACCTCCAGATGATCTTCCGGATTTTTTGGTGCCAGCAATCCATCAGTTGGATGTGCCAGACCTACTTTATAAAACGGCAGATCTTTTTTCAAAAGTTCCTCCATTCGAAGCAGATACAACTCCTTGCGGCGTTCCAATGTATCATCTGCCTCGGTTAAAGTGAACCCCATCATGTGCATGTGTGTGGTCGGGATAATGATAAAGTCAAATTTTTCAAACTTTTCTTTACTAAGACCAACAGTATAAAAGCGATCCATATCACATTCACAGCCGAAATAGAACTTTACCTGCTCATCCTGCGGCAACGGCAAACTTTGTACGATATGTGCATAGTTCTGTGGTTTATACCAATCACTTGCACCCGGCACATCTTCATCCCAAAAATGATCTGTTAAACAGATTTGTTTGAAGCCGTTTTCCTTCGCATATTGCAGAATACGCTCTGGTGTCTGTTCTGGGATACCCGAACAGCTTGATAATCTTGAATGAATGTGATAGTCATGGTCAATTACATATTTCATAATGACTCCCCCTACAATTTTTGTATCTTTATTATAATTCAGCAATACAAAAAAGTCAACAGAAAACTGAAAGTCATTTTCGTTTGAATATCTAAATTTAAAAGGATTGTGAAAGTGCTGCTTAATTGGTTTTTTCAGATAATACGACATCCACATCAAATGTTTCTTCCGTGCCATCCTCGTTGACACGATAAATAGAGAGTGTTACCGAATCACCTGGCTGCTTTTTGTTCAGCTGTAATGCCACCTCATTCAACTCTGTCACCGTTTTACCGTCCACTGCAGTAATAATATCACCGATTTTGACATTTTTCTTTGCAACATCGCAATCCTCGCTGATTCCAACAACACGCATACCCTGTGGAATACCCGTTAATTCAGCCAGTTCCTTACTAATGCTTGTGAAGGTAATACCAATTTTCGGTCTGCCAGTAACATAACCGCTCTCCATCAACGAAGCGATTACCGACTGCGCTGTATTGATCGGAATCGAGAAACCCATGCCCTCTACATTCGTAGAAACCAACTTTGCTGAGTTAATACCGATAACCTGACCATACTCATTGATCAGCGGTCCACCGGAATTTCCCGGGTTGATTGCTGCATCAGTCTGAATACAAGCAAGTTTATATTTTTGAGTACCAACAGTGATCTCACGATTGACAGCCGAAACATAACCACCCGCAAAAGATCCGATATACTCCACACCACTCGGACTACCAATAACATAAACTGGTTGGCCTACCTGGGTTTCATTTGAATCACCAAACTCTGCCGGGGTCAAATTCTTTTTATCGGTTTTAATGACCGCCAAATCGGTTTGAGTATCAAAACCAACCAATTTAGCAGAAGCCTCATTACCATCGGTAAACAGGATATCAATCTTATCCACCATACCATCATTAACAACATGGGAACAAGTCAAAATATAACCGTCTTTCGTCATCACTACACCAGAACCCGAACCTAACGCAACCATTCTGCCATTCTGCTCTTGATATATCACAATAGCAACTACCGACGGCATCATTTTTTGTGCCACTTGAACTGAGGTCAGCTTTTGGCCGCTCTGTGGCAAAGATACATCTTGATGTGGTGTTTCTTCAATTTCAAGACTTGGCTTATCAGTCTGTTCGTTGGAAAGTGAATTAGAAGAAACTATTTCTTTTGTTCTGGAATAGAGCAATCCTCCGCCAATACCAATTCCGACAATTATTAAAACTACAATCAGAACGGCTAGAAGAATAATCCAAACTGTCTTGTTCTTTTTTGGAGGTTTGGGGTTAGTATCCTTTGGTTTGTGCTCATATGCTCCATAAGGGGATTTGTTTTGTTCCATTTATGTTTCCTCCCTTTTTTATTTGAATTTATTATAACATATCCAATTTTCCTGACCTTAAACGCAATGCCAAATTTATGCGTAAGATTTATGTCCGTTTCGTAAACAAATTTCGTTATTTCCCGAGCGGTCTGCTACGGCGTCCTCGGAAATTTGCTGTGTCGGCTGCCGCCGGGAGAGATACCGTGAATCTACAATATTCGCCTTCAATACTTTCCACTTCAACCTCACCACCATGTGTCGCTACAATCGAACGAACAATATATAATCCGAGACCAAATCCCGTTTTATCCAGACCTCTCGAACGGTCAGATTTATAGAATCGTTTGAAAACATTTTCCAATTCATTCTTGGTTAAGCCAACACCGCTGTTCTGAACGCCAACATAGACCATGGAACCTCTGCGATAAATATCGAATGCGATATAGCCTCTCTCATTTGTAAATTTTACCGCATTTTCAATCAAATTATACAACACCTGATGAATCAAATCCTCATCTGCACTGACATAGACCGGTTCAATATCCAATCCCCTGATTTCGATATTATTCTGTTCAATTCTGTCTTCAAAAGAAAGAACCACCTGAATCACCGTATCCAAAATATTAAACTCGGTTTTATTCAGCTGCATCTCACCTGCCTCAATTTTGGATAGATTCAGCATACTGCGTACCAGACGGGATAAACGCTTCACCTCTTCACTGACCAACTGTAAATAATACCGTTCCTTTGACTTTGGAATAGTACCATCTAAAATACCATCCACAAATCCGGAAATTGAAGTCATCGGTGTCTTTAATTCATGAGAAACATTCGCGACGAAGCTTCTTTGAATGCTGTCATTTGCAGCAAGCGACTGTCCCATAATATTCATTTCCCGCATCAGAACACCAATTTCATCATCAGAATCCACCGGAAGCCGTGCGGTAAAATCGCCTTTACCAAACTGCTGTGCCGCATTCGCCGCCAAACGAAGCGGCTTGGCAATCTGTTCTGCCACTCCATAACAAACAATGCAAGCCAAAATCAATACTGGTATCGACGCTGTTAAGCAAAGCCTGGACATTTTGAGCATAAATCCCTGTAAATGCATTGTGATTGGCATGGATGCAATAATATATCCCACCGGTTTCCCAGTCTGCGTTGTGATTACTTTGGCATAAGTATAACAACGGATTCGGCACATCCCGTCTAAATTTTTCGAATCATATATTTCTGTATTCTCGTCAAGCTTTTCCATGATTGAAGCCGGAATACGGTCACCATTACCATATAATGCGATCTGATCGTTTCTTCCCCCACTTGCTGAAAATACAAAACGACCCTCATTATCCGCTAAAACCAGATTGGCATCTATGGCAGCGGCGAGCATGTTAAAGGCTGGAGAAATCATGTCAGTTTCAATTGTATCAGCCCTATCGATATATTCCTGCATCATAATCAGAGCCGTATTGACATTTTCCTGTAGCAGATTGTATTTTTCCTGTTTAAAATATTGCCAGACAAACATCATCAAAATGCTGTCCAGAATCAAAATACTTGCCAAAATCATGGCACTGCATGCCACCATAATGCGCCTTGCATAACTCTTTTTCATCGGTTTTTACACCCTCTTTTTATGAAAAAACGGCTGCCGTACCGACAGCCGCAATGTTTATTCGTTTACTTCAAATTTGTATCCAACACCCCATACGGTTTTTAAGAACCATTTGTCCGAAACACCTTCCAGTTTTTCTCTCAGGCGTTTGACATGTACATCAATGGTACGAGAGTCACCGTAATACTCAAAGCCCCAAACCTCATCCAGAAGCTGATCACGGGTAAATACCTTATTTGGATTGGAGGCCAGATGGAACAACAATTCCAGTTCTTTCGGCGGCGTGTCCACCACCTTGCCATCAACTTTCAGCTCGTACTTTGTCATGTTAACGACCAGTTTATCATAGCATACTTCTTTAACATCCTCGTGCGTGCTCTTGCCCATTCTACGCAGAACTGCTTTCACACGAGCAACAACCTCTTTGGCATCAAACGGTTTGACCACATAGTCATCAGCACCCAGTTCCAGACCCAGAACCTTATCAAAGGTTTCGCCTTTTGCAGTAATCATAATAATTGGAGCATCGCTCTTTTTGCGGATTTCTCTGCACACCTGCCAGCCGTCCTGACCCGGAAGCATAATATCCAGCAACACCAGATCCGGATTAACCTGGCTGAATTTATTTACTGCATCTTCACCGTTATGGGACAATACAACTTCATATTCCTCTTTTTCCATGTACAACCGAAGTAACTCACAAATATTCTTGTCATCATCGACAATTAAAATTTTTCCAATTGCCATCGTTTTTCCTCCGTTAGATTAGATTTTGTGGTGTCATTTCCTATGCTCTGTCTTTCACCTATATTATATACCACTACTTAATAGAATACAATGAAAAAATGGATAAAATTTTAAAAATCTTCAAAATTGCTGCAAATCTTTTTTGTTTATTCAGAAATTCACTACAATAGATTATTTTTCTCTCAAAAGGAATTCTGTTTTGGGTCTTGCACTGTACGAAAAAGTATTGTATAATGTAAAGAGCGGTTTTTTTACTGCTGATAAAAACAGGTTGTTTTCAGCCTGACTATATAAAAGAAAGACAGAGGGATTCTCTTATGAAATTAGGCATGGTAGGTCTGCCGAATGTCGGCAAGAGCACCTTATTTAATGCGCTGACCAATGCAGGCGCACAGTCTGCAAACTATCCGTTCTGCACAATCGAGCCGAATGTCGGCGTCGTTTCGGTTCCGGACAAGCGTCTTGATAAACTGGCTGAAATGTATCACCCGCAGAAATTCACACCAGCTGTACTGGAATTCGTTGATATCGCAGGTCTGGTAAAAGGTGCATCTAAAGGTGAGGGTCTTGGAAACAAGTTCCTTGCAAACATTCGAGAGGTTGACGCGATTGTTCATGTTGTTCGTTGCTTTGAGGATGAAAACATCATCCATGTTGATGGTTCTATCAACGCACTGCGTGATATCGAAACAATCAATCTGGAACTGATTTTCTCCGATATCGAAATTCTAGAACGCCGTATTGACAAAACCAAAAAAGCGCTCAAAGGCGATAAAAAATACCAGTATGAGCTGAATGTACTGGAGGCATTGCACGAGCATCTCTCCGCAGGCAAATCCGCACGCAGCTTCGACTGCACCGACGATGAAAGAGATGTTCTGTGGGATATCCCGCTGCTTTCTGGTAAACCTGTCATCTATGCAGCTAATATGTGTGAAGAAGACTTCCGTGGTGGGCTGGCATCCAATCAAAACTATAAAGCGGTCGAGGCCTTAGCTAAAGAAGAACACGCCGAAATCCTCCCGATCTGCGCAAAACTTGAAGAAGAACTTGCAGGCATGGAAGAAGATGACAAGCTGATGTTCTTAGAGGAACTTGGCATTGAAGAATCTGGCTTGGATAAGATTATTTCCACCGGCTACTCTCTGCTGGGATATATTTCTTTCTTGACTGCTGGTGAAAAAGAGGTTAGAGCATGGACCATTACCCGTGGTACCAAGGCTCCGCAGGCTGCCGGCAAGATTCATACCGACTTTGAGCGCGGTTTTATTCGTGCCGAAATCGTTGCATACGATGATTTAATCGAATGTGGCAGCATGACAGCAGTCAAGGAAAAAGGACTGCTGCGTTCCGAGGGCAAAGAGTATGTTATGAAGGATGGCGACATTGTCGAATTCCGTTTTAACGTATAATTTGAAATAAAATCGGTTATTTTTTGCATTTCACAACACTTTAAACGGAATTTGATCCGTAAACGGCAATAAGTTTTTCGAAAAAACACTTGCATTTTGTGTTTTAATATGCTATAATTGATAATCGATAGACTGATGATTCAGAAAGAGGTGAAACACACAATGAAACAGGGCATTCATCCGCAGTACAAAGAAACCACTATCACCTGCGCTTGCGGCGAAGTTATCCACACTCGTTCTACCAAAGAGAACCTGAAAGTAGAAATTTGTTCGAAATGTCACCCGTTCTTCACCGGTAAACAGAAACTCGTTGATGCCGGCGGTCGTGTTGATAGATTCAAAAAACGTTGGGGCACAAAATAAGTTCGCAAAGAGCAATTTCAGAGCAGCGATTCCTTTTAAGGATTTCGCTGCTTTGTTTTATGCAAAAAAGGAGAAAATATGGGACAATATAATTATTTCGATGACGGCCCGACCCTCTATACCTTAACTGACGAGGACGGTAAGCAGTGGAATTTTGAACTGCTCGATGAAATGGATTATGCCGACAGCCACTATTATGCTATGACACCGGCATCAGATTCCAAGGAAAAATCCCTTTCAGGGGATCAGCCGCTGATCGTTATGCGAGTCATTGAGGATGAGCAGACTGGCGAGGAAGATTTTGAGATGGTTGATGAAGCCGAATTAGAACGCATTGGGCCAATTTTCATGGAACGGCTCGGTATTTTAGAGGATTCTTTGTATGAAGATGAGGAAACCTACAACTATTCCGATTATTTTGAAGAATAATTTTTGAAAAAAATTGGTATAAAAAATGCTTTATTTGCGTACAATAAAATCAGTTCCAGTCGTTATTTGGTTGAAACAACAAAAAAAATATAAAAAAAATTAAATTTGTATCTTGATTTTTCGAAAAAATCTGGTATAATAAGAATCAAGAAAAGAAACAAAAGATTCTGCCTTGCATCGTCAGTGTGGTTTCAAAGGCCCACATTTTTCAATTGGGAATCGGCTCTCTTGTACAATTGCAGACCTCCCGCTTTTTAGCGGACGAAGGGAGCGCGCGTACCGGAGGAGATTTTTACCCACCGTGTGTGAGCACGGGTTTTCATTGGCCATGCAACGGCAAGGCGGATTATTTTAGTATAGGGCTCGTAAAAACGAGTCTTTTTTATTTTTTCTTAAATATTCTCCGCCAAACTGCTGTTGATTTTTTGGCTGATTATGGTATAATGGAAAAGATCGGAAAAGGAGTGTTATGGATGAAACAGCAAACAACTGCGGAATTTTTATTAAGCCTGTCCATGCAATATCCAGCTTCTCAGCCGGAGGATTATATGAAATGTTTGCATCAAAGTGTGTTTGGATGTGGTCATCTAATTGCTGACCCATCAACTACTGTAGATGACATCAAGGCTGAAGCCATATCTGCACCAGATATTACCCCAGCAATCGAACCACTGAACGGCGATTATTTTCGATTGTATCTTTCAGCGCTACATCAAACGGGATTATCAGCCAACACTTTAGCAAAACTCTTGGTTCTGTCCACAACCCAGCCTGCTGGAACTATTTCACAGCTGGAGGATAAACTCCGTGTTCTAACCACATTGTGTGAACAGAATCATATTCCATTTTCCACCGATAAAGTCAAATCCCAAATTGCCGTATGGAAAGAACTGGGTTATCCTGCCTGTCATCATTCAAGGATATACCATACTACCTATCATCCAGCATATCGTGTTATTCATAAGAAGTATATTCGGTTTCTACCACTGTTTGCTGCTGTTGACCAACTGATATCTGATTCTCAACCGCTTTTGATTGCGATTGAAGGCAGCAGTGCATCTGGGAAAACCACCCTTTCCAATATTTTGAAGCAGGTATATGATTGCAATGTATTTCATATGGATGACTTTTTCTTGCAGCCACATCAGCGAACCGAACAGCGTTTGGCTGAAATCGGTGGCAATGTGGACTATGAGCGGTTTGATACTGAAGTAATGCAGCCATTATGCAGACAAAAGGATGTAACATATCAAAAATTTGATTGCTCATCCTTTACTTTGCAACCACCTGTGACCGTACCTTACAAACGGATTAATTTTATCGAAGGTGCATACAGCATGCATCCAACTTTTGCAGAACATTACAACCTGTCAGTTTTTCTGGATATTGACCCAATATTACAGAAGAAACGGATTCAAAAGCGAAATATTCCATTTCTACAAGAAAAATTTTTCAATATCTGGATTCCGATGGAACAGCGGTATTTTTCAGCGACCGAAATCAAAACGCGCTGTGATCTAATTGTGGAGGTAAATGAATGAAAGTTGTTGTGATAGACGGACAGAGCGGACGCATGGGCGGGCTCCTCATCGAACGCATCAAAGCAACCGAATTAAACTGTGATGTAATCGCTGTTGGTACCAACGCCATCGCTACCTCCACTATGATTAAAGCTGGTGCAAATGCCGGCGCAACTGGAGAAAATTCAGTGATTGTTGCCTGTCGAGATGCGGATATTATCGCCGGGCCGATTGGAATTGTTGCAGCAGATTCTCTACTTGGAGAAATCACCCCGAAAATGGCCGTTTCCATTGGACAAAGCCGCGCCAAAAAAGTACTGCTGCCGGTCAATCAGTGCAACAATCTGGTTGTTGGTACTCAAACACTCTCGCTGTCGAAACTGATAGATGAAGCGGTTGAACTGCTTAAAACACTTCTTAATTAAACGATCAAATCAAAATTCACTTTTAACATAAACGATGTCCAAGACATTATTCTCCCGTTCAAGACGGTTATTTTAATTTGAAAGGGAGTATCTCAAACGAAAAACAAATCTTTTATCCTAAAACTTTCCTATGCAGCCATGTGCTTAGCTCTCTGCTTGCTGCTTCCATTTTTAACTGGCCAGATTCCGCAAATCGGCGGAATGCTTTCCCCGATGCATATTCCTGTTCTGCTTGCCGGATTTCTGTGTGGACCATGGTGGGCTGCATTGATTGGTCTAATTGGGCCGGTGCTGCGCTATCTGATGTTCGGTATGCCGCCGTTTCCGGTCTTTATTCCGATGTGTTTTGAATTAGCTGCTTATGGTTTGACCGCAGGCCTGCTCTACCGCTTCCTGCCAAAGAAAACCATTCACATTTACACTTCTCTGCTGGGAGCTATGGTTGCCGGACGCATCGTCTGGGGCACTGCTATGAGCATTATGATGGCGATCATGGGAAATCCATTTACATGGAAAGCATTCTTTGCAGGTGCTGTTACGGGTGCAGTTCCAGGCATTATTTTACATATTATTTTAATCCCCATTCTGGTTATCACACTGAAAAAAGCGAATATCATCAAGGAATAAAAACTCCCGGAGCTTATCTTTGACCGATAAACTCCGGGTTTTTCTTTTATATTTCGTCGGGTTCAACTACCTCAAAATCGATTCTACCTGAACCAACATCAGCAGCAGTACAGCGTACCAGAATAGTGTCACCTATCTTATAGCTTTTTCCGCTGAGCATATCTTTCATAAGAAAAGCATTCAGCATCTGATATTCTCCACTTCCTGGCAGACGGGACTGATGAATCAGACCCTCTACCGTATTCGGTAGTTCTACATATAAGCCATAGGACATGACAGAGGAAACCGTTGCTTCAAACACCTGTCCAATCTTATCCTTCATATACTCTGCTTTATAACAATCAGAACAGCGGCGTTCGGCACTCATGGCTTTTAGTTCGGTATTGCTTGACTGTTCGGATGCTTCTTTGACAAATTTTTTATATTTGCGCTCCACCTGCTCGACAGCTTTTCCAGTAACAAATTCACTGAGAATCCGATGAATCGTCAAATCCGGATAACGACGAATCGGGGAAGTAAAGTGTGCATAGTCATCCAGCACCAGACCATAATGCCCAACCGGAGATTCACTGTATCTTGCTTTAGACATACTGCGCAGTGCAATGGTGTGCATAACATCATGCGCCGATGTCCCATCTGCGGCTTTGAGTAACGCCGAAAGCACTTTAGGCTGCATACCAGGTTCTATTCCCTTTGCGTTGAAGCCAAGCTGTTCTGCCGCTTCATGTAGGATTTCCAGCTTATCCGGTGTTGGCGGTTCATGAATACGATATACAAACGGGAGATGTTTCATCTTAGCAGCCTTAGCTGCTGCTTCATTTGCCATCAGCATGAATTCCTCAATAATGATTTCCGATGCACCACGCTCACGCAACACAATATCTTTGGTTTTGCCATCCTCACCTAAAATAATTTTACTCTCCGGCTTATCAATTTCCGGTGCACCTCTACCATATTTATTGGCAGTCAAAATATCCGCCAGTTCTTTCATCTTGAAAATGGTATCCGTTAGACCAGCATATTTTTGCAGAATCTCATCTGATGCAGTATGATTTAGAATCTGGTTGATCTCGGAATACACGCCTTTGACTCTGGAACAAATGACCGTTTTGCGGAAATCAAAGTCCAGCAGCTGACCATCCTTACCAACTGTCAAGATAGCGGAAAATGTCAGTCTGTCCTCATTCGGATTTAGCGAGCAGATGCCGTTTGACAATTCTTTCGGAAGCATTGGAACCACCTGATCTGCATAATAAACACTGGTTCCCCTTGCAAATGCTTCTTTATCAATCACACCTTCATGCTTGACATAGTGGGACACATCAGCAATATGCACACCCAGCTCATAATGATCTGGATATTCAATTAAAGATACTGCGTCATCGAGATCTTTGGAAGTTGCAGCGTCTATGGTAAACACAATCTCATGACGCCAGTCTTCACGATAGCTTAAATCCTTCTCTGTAATCTGCTTTTTACCGATCTGTTTTGCCTGATACAACACATCCTCTGGGAAATCTCGTATAATTTCCAGTTCATCCAAAATCGCTTCCGCTGAAACAGCTGCAATTTGCGAATCACCATAGTTCTGCACCACCTGCGCACGCATCTCACTGTGTCGTTCACCACGGGTGACGATAACCGCCTGTACCTTATCCCCAACTTTAAAATCACAGCCCAAATGCGGATTCAAACGGATTCCGAAGTCAATACCACGATCCGGATAGATATAATAGCTGCGTTCTTCCTGTTTTACTGTGCCAATGACAGAGCAATCCTCTTTCATTTCTAAAATATCATCCACCATAAAACGATCCTCCGAGTCAAATCGGCGATCAGATGGACATTTGGATACCAGAACACGCTCACCTGGCAGGCTGCCGCAGAGATATCTTCCTGGAATAAACACTTCGTCTTGACTGTCAATCAAATTAGCATAGCCATAGCTTTCCTTAATCCGGGTAATAATAGCCGGCTGCATACCAAATTTAGATGCTGGAAAATACATTCTGCGGGAAATGACCACTCTGCCTTCTTCTCGCAGGATACGCAATGCAATTTTCGTTTCCTTCGGCGGATAATCTTTCTTCTGTAGAGCCACAATAATATCTTCCGTAGAAGCACCCTTTTTTTGTTCTTTGAGCAAATAGCGGTAAATCTTTCTTCCGAGTTTGCCGGATTCGGTTTCAAACCCTAATTCCACGCCAACTTTGGTATCCAATTCTACAACGGTCGGTTTTAAAGCATCCCGTTTCCGAAATTTTTCACGATGAAAACGATCTTGTTTATTGTGCTTTTTACCAGACGCACCATGCTTTTTATACTTATTGTTATAATTTTTATGATTTGTTTTCTGATTCATGTTTTCCTTTCAAAAAAATACAGACGGGTATCCATATGATATGTTCCCGTCTGTATCCTCATTCACTGTATTGCATTATTTGTAGTAAGTAATTGCCAGATTTAAGGCAAGTACCAGCACAAAGAAGGCAATGCCTAAGATTGTGGTAATCTTATTTAATTTCGCTTCAATGGTTTTACCTTTGTTCTTGTTAAAGAAGGAATCGGTGCTGCTGGAACCCAGGCTCTGAAGTCCATCCTGTTTGGTTTCCTGAAGGCAAACCACCAAAATGACCAGAATACATACGATGACGAGCAGAATGCCCAAAGTGATTGTTAACCAGTTCATATTCTAACCTCCGTTAATTTTCATGGCTACCAGTATCATACCATATTTGCAAAAAATAATCAAGCATTTTTTCAGATTTTCTTGCCCTTCCTCCTGCTGTTTCTGAAAAAATATTGAATTTTTAGACCAAAAACAAGACTTTTCACAGGAAAATCAAAAAT
>JAHHTP010000027.1 GCA_020024615.1 Oscillospiraceae bacterium | reverse complement strand
ACCCCCTTTTGTCAACTGCTTTTTTCGTATTCTGTGTTTTGTATAGTTAATGCAGCACCTAAATATATATTTTGTTTTATTTGTCGCCATTCTTGCCTTTCTACTTTCTACCTTGCAGATTATTTTATTATCTGCTATAATTAAGAGCAAAAGGTGGTGATTATTTGCGACTAACTATTTATAATGAACTTCTTGAGCAATTATTAAATCATTGTAAGAATTGCACGTATTATTCAGATATTGATGAAGAAATACTCTTTTCCCTTTATATGCAGTATAATTTTCGCCATACGGATATTCGCGCACTCTGCAAAAGAATGTTGCTCGAAACCAGCTCCCTTTTTAATCTGGTTCATTTGCCTGTTCACTACTTAATGCAGACATTTCAGATTTCACAAGCACAGGCAATTGCTATCTCAAATCTGGGCATTCTATCTACACGTGGACAGATGAAAACTAAGCCGAAAGAACAACTTCTCACACTTCCACAATATTACGAACATCTGCGCCCCTACTTTCTCGCACTTAATTATGAAAAAACAATCATTCTCTGTTTAAACGATAAGTATCAATACCTTGCAACGGACGATACCACTTTATTCAACCCACAGCAAACTACAGCTGCTCCTTCCTTGATTCTGGAAATTGCACACAAACACCATGCCACCAAACTGATTATCACGCATAATCATCCAAATACCAGTATTATGGACATTCATCCATCCACAGAGGATATTTCCTCCACACTACAACTGAAACAGGTGCTGGAAGCATATCACATTACCCTTGTAGAACATATACTGATGGCATATGACGGCTGTTGTTGCCTTTTGGAATATAGCCCCCCATATTACGACATCCGGTATTATCCTGAGGATTTTAATGTCGCTAAAGTTTTTACAGAACCCGAATTTCAAGAGCATAATAATTGGGCATAATCTAAAAAGATTATGCCCTTATTTTTTATTCAGTAGGCTCCCAAAGAGATGGGGCTTCGGCTGGCGGTTGCGCTGCCTCCGGCCAGATCTTACTTCCGTTCATCAGAGATTCAAATGTATCGCCATTCATTTTCTCATTGACAATCAAATACTCTGCAACAGTAGAAAGCTGATCCATGTGCTCTTTTAAGATTTCTTCTGACTTCTGATAACAGTTCTCAATTACACGCTGAACTTCTTCATCAATCATTGTTGCAACATTCTCAGAATAGTTTCTTTGATGTCCCAGATCTTTACCCAAGAATACTTCGCCTTCTTCCTCACCATACATGATCGGTCCTAAGGTGTCACTGAAACCATACTTAGTGATCATTTGATGAGCGGATTTGGTAGCACGTTCAATATCATTGGATGCACCTGTGGTAATATCATCCTGTGTTAAGGATTCTGCAACACGACCGGAAAGAAGAATCACAATATCTTCCAGCATATAACGCTTGGTAACATGCATACGATCATCAGTCGGTAAATGCATGGTATAACCTGCTGCCATACCGCGCGGAATAATCGAAATCTCGTGAACTTTATCCTGTGTAGTACAGTAATAGGTGGCAACAGCGTGACCTGCCTCATGATAAGCGGTAATGCGTTTATCCGAATCTGTAATCTTATGTGATTTCTTCTCCGGACCTGCAACAACCTTAATCGTTGCTTCTTCAATGTCCACTTCAGTAATTGCCTTTTTGTTTTTGCGTGCTGCAAGCAGTGCTGCCTCATTCATCAAGTTTGCAAGATCAGCACCAGTAAAACCTGCGGTAGTACGCGCAATTTTCTTTAAATCAATGTCAAATCCAAGCGGTTTGTTGTTGGAATGCACTTTTAAAATTTCTTCACGACCCTTGACATCCGGATAGTTTACAATAACCTGACGGTCAAATCTTCCCGGACGCAGCAACGCCGGATCAAGAATATCACGACGGTTGGTTGCAGCCACGACGATAACGCCCTGATTATCTGCAAAGCCATCCATCTCAACCAACAACTGGTTTAAGGTCTGCTCACGCTCATCATGGCCACCGCCTAAGCCTGCACCTCTACGGCGTCCCACTGCATCGATCTCGTCAATAAACACAATCGCCGGCGCATTCTTCTTTGCTTCATCGAATAAATCTCTGACACGAGATGCACCGACACCGACAAACATCTCTACAAAATCAGAACCGGAAATAGAATAAAACGGAACGCCTGCTTCTCCTGCAACTGCACGGGCAAGCAAAGTTTTACCAGTACCCGGAGGGCCTACCAGTAAAACACCTTTCGGAATTTTTGCGCCAAGCTCAGAGAAGCGTTTCGGATTCTTTAAAAATTCTACGATCTCCGCCATTTCCTGTTTTTCTTCATCACAGCCAGCAACATCAGCAAAAGTCGCTTTCTTGCCATTGGCCTGAACGCGCTTGTTGTTCATCTTGCCAAATGAATTGATCTTTCCGCCGCCGTTCATCTGACGCATGGTCATAACAAAGAACACTACCATCAATACCAATAACAGCAGCGATGGAATCATCGAAATCCACCAGCCGTTATCGGAAGCCGGTAAAATATCTGTATCCATTCTCGCATCCGGATGTGCTTTATTATAAGCCTTAACCGGTTCGGAAACATCCTCCAAAAATAAATTAACACTCGCCAGTTTGTACTCAATATGACGGTTGCCATCTGCATCCACAATTTTGGTCTTAATTTGTTTTGCGGCTGGTACATCATCATTCAGCACAATGTCCAGTTCACCACTTCCAGCATCAACCGAGTACCCCTTAACAGCTTGATCCTCAAACAGATAAACAATATCGGAATAGCTGTACTGCCGCACGCTTCCTGTAAGCATGCTGGACATGAAATAAACTCCGGCCAGCAACACAGCAACAATTGCTATGTAGATGCCAATGGTCAATTTCTTATTCTGCAATTTCGTAGCTCTCCTTCCGCTAGATTATCATCCAGCATTTATTATTTTGTGTAAACTTCCGGTTTTAATACACCGATATACGGTAGGTTGCGATATTTCTGCGCATAGTCCAGACCATAACCAACCACAAATTCATTCGGTACCGGAAATCCGGAATAGGAAGCAACAACATCTGCCTCTCTGCGCTCCGGTTTATCAAGCAAGGTGCAAATCCGAATCGAAGACGGATTTCTTGCTTGTAAAATCGAGGTGATGTAAGCTAATGTTTTACCGCTGTCCAAAATATCCTCAACAATCAGCAAATCCTTACCTTCCAGATTCAAATCCAGATCCTTAATGATCTTTACAACACCAGAGGTCTTAACGCCGCTGCCATAGCTGGAAACAGACATGAAGTCAATTTCACACGGCACAGTAACTGCACGCATCAAATCAGCCATAAAAATAACCGAACCTTTTAATACGCTTACCATCAGCAGATTTTTACCTTCATAATCTTTGCTGATAGCAGCTCCCAGCTCGGCTACTTTGTTATGCAGCTCTTCCTCCGAAATCAATACGCG
This sequence comes from Oscillospiraceae bacterium, assembly GCA_020024615.1. Classification (GTDB taxonomy): domain Bacteria; phylum Bacillota; class Clostridia; order Oscillospirales; family Ruminococcaceae; genus JAHHTP01. The sequence continues at coordinate 15,925 of JAHHTP010000027.1, read as the reverse complement.
CTCGATATCGTCCATCATACCCATAGTTTTGTACTCCATTCTTTTTATTCTGCGTCATCCACGCATTTTATGATGAGAAAATGTTTCGTTTGATCACTCGCAGCAACCCGCATGGCAACTCCAAGTCCCTCTACCATTAGCACGCCTTCTTCATCCGTCAGGACAAAAAGGTTCTGCCTTATCTGCAACGGAACATTCTCCTCGTTCATCCATTTCTTTACCGTTTTGGTAATATTCCGTGGAGTAATTTTCAAACTGTCCCCCGGCATTCTACCCCGGCAATTTATAACACCTTTTATTTTATCATAATCCAAACAAAAGTAATAGAAGTTTTTATGAACATTTTGAGTAGGTTTTGTAAGGCTTATGAAAAAACTCCATTTTTTACCGCTCGGCATCTTGTATGCATCATTTCCGGTAAGCTTCAATTCTCCAGGAAACATACCAACAGCCGATTTGCCCACAATCAGTAGTTTTCCACCACGCAGTAGACACTCTTTTCCTTCCGGCAGCGAAATGCTACCATAGCGTTTGTCAGGCTCAGTCCTATTTAGCCGCTCAGCAAGTTGAGTCAACCGTTCCAATATCTTCCGATCTGGTGCGATTCCATTTTGCTCCAGAAAAAGTCCTTTCACTCTAATCTGTATAGCCGGATGTAACAAAAGCAACCTGTCCACTGACAAACCATCCTGCTGCCTACACTGTGCATAAGCACTCTTTGCCTGCTCTGATAAGTAATCCTCATCTACCACAAACGACTGTGCCGCAGCTGCTAAATGTAGTTGTGTCGCATCATTGACCTGTTCCAACGCCGGAATCACCCGACGCCTGATAATATTGCGTGCATATACTTCTTCCAAATTGCTTGAATCTATTACAAAAGGGAGCTTATGCTCTTTGCAATACCGCTCAATCTGCTCTCTGGATGTTTCCAGAAGTGGGCGGATAATCATGCCCCCGTCTTCCATCATACGCACCGGCGGAATGCCACACAAACCACGCATCCCGCTACCACGCGCCAACCGATACAATATCGTTTCTGCCTGATCAGAAAGCGTATGAGCCGTGGCAATTTTTGCATGAATTTTATGCGCTTCCTGCGCAAAAATGCGATACCGCACCTCGCGTCCAGCTTGTTCTAAACCAATTTTTTTCTCTTTGGAAATGGCAGCTACATCCACCCGATGCACCTTGAGCGGAATTGCATATGCAGCACAAAACTCCTTAACAAACTGTTCGTCCCGCATACTTTCTTCCCCTCGCAACAGGTGGTTGATATGAACCGCCAATACATCTGCACCGAATCGATACAGAAAATGTAATAACACCACCGAATCCGGACCGCCAGAAAAGCCAACTATCACCTTTTCTCCCGGCTCTATCATGTGATACCGGTCAATAACTTGGGTAATCGTCTTCATTTCTCTCCAGTTCTGAATCAGCGAAACTGGTACGTTCGCCGCACCACATTAGGTCTGCTTCTGCCGTTGCACCGTGACGGTTTTTAGCCACAATACACTGTGCCAGATTCGGCATCTTGCATTCCTTATCATAATATCCCTCACGATATAACAGCATAACAATATCTGCATCCTGCTCAATCGAGCCCGATTCACGCAAGTCGGACAGCATCGGTCGATGCCCTTGACGCCCTTCTGTTGCACGAGAAAGCTGTGACAAAAGAATAATTGGCACATCCAGTTCCTTTGCCATAATTTTAAGACTTCGGGTAATCTGGGAAATCTCCTGTACACGGTTGTCATTTGGCTTCCCACCAGTAGACATAAGCTGTAAATAGTCAATCACTACAAGTCCCAAATTCGGTACACGGCGCAATTTTGCTTTCATTTGCTGTGCTGTAATATCAGCTGTATCATCCAGATAAATTGTCTGCTGACTCAAATGATCGGCAGCCTCACATAATGTCACCCATTCCTGTGGATCAAGATCACCACTGCGGAACTTGTCGTTGCGAATACCTGATAAAGAAGATAAAATACGGGCTGTGATCTGCTCAACCGACATTTCCAAGTTAAAGATGACCACATCTTTTTTCTGCTTCAACGCCACATTCGTGGCGATATTTACCGCAAAACTTGATTTGCCCATACCTGGTCGGCCTGCAACCAGAATCAGGTCACTTTTATTCAGTCCGCCTATGATGGCATCCACTGTACGAAATCCGGTTGAAAATCCAGCTTGATCACCTGGATCAGCTGAAGTAAGCTTCATTAGATGATCATAATAATTGGTAACCGCCTCTCGAATGCTGACAAGTGATGCACTGTCTCTACCACGGCGAATATCATATAGCTTCTGTTCTGCGTTATCCAGCAGCTTGATGGCCTCACTGTCAGTCTGGGAAGATTCCTCTAAAAGCTGATTAGAAAAGACCATCAACCGCCTTAAATAATACTTGTCCTGTACTATCTTTGCATAACTTTCGATGTTTGCAGTAGACGGAACCAACATTAACAGCTGGTTAATGTAATTATTGGCATCCTCACGGCTTTCAAACACACCAGTACGAAAAATTTCCTCCGCAAAGGTAACATTATCAATCGGCATGCCTGTGCTGTACATATTCATCAGACAGGAGAACATCTCCTGATGCAACGATAAATAGAACATTTCTGCCGAGGATATCAACGGCAGCACCTCGGTGAAGGATTCTGGCTCCAGAATGAGTCCGCCCAATACCGATTTTTCCGCATCCAAGTTATTGGGTAAATTAGTCAACTCCGGCATTGCGGCTTACTCCTCTCTGCAAATTTTACTCAACTACTTCAATGGTAACGGTTGCGCTTACACCAGCATGCAGTTTAACCTCGCAGCTGTAAGTGCCGAATGCCTTAATGTCGGTCTTTAATGCAACTTTTTTCTTGTTAATCTCCTGCCCACAAGAAGCAGAAATTGCAGCTGCAACCTCTTTTGCAGTTACGCTACCGAATAATTTACCACCTGCACCCGCTTTTGCCTGTAAAGTAACTTTTTTACCGTCGATTTCTTTGGCAAGTGCTTTTGCATTGTCCAGTTCAACCTGTGCATGATAGTCTTTTGCATCCTGCTGCGTTTTGCGATCGTTTTTATTCTGTGCATTCGCTTCGATTGCAAGCTGCTTGGTCAACAGATGTCTTGCATATCCATCCTTTACATTTACCTGGTCGCCTTTTTTACCAGTTCCTTTTACATCCTGAACTAAGATAATTTCCATAATAAATCCTTCCTTTTCAAAATATGATTTTTTATTGATAGATCTCATCGATATAACCGATTAGATCCTGTTTTGCTTGATCAAGTGTGGTATTTTTAATCTGTGCAGCCGCCATCGTATGATGTCCACCGCCACCCGCTTTTTCCATAAGAACCTGTACATTCAGAACTCCCATTGAACGCGCCGATATATTCACAATATCGCCGGTCTGGAATAATACAAACGCCGCATCCACATCACTGATATTCAATAATTCATCCGCTGCTTGCGCACATACAATACGCACATTATCCGATGCAAAATCGCACACCGCAATGGCACATCGTCTGTGTAAAACCGCCGAAGCTACAATTTTAGAACGATTCTGATATTCCATCATGGTTGTAGCAAATAATTTTCTTACCGCAACGGTATCAGCACCACATTTTCGCAGATAAGCAGCAGCCTCAAAGGTTCGTACACCAGTATGCAGAATAAAGTTTTTGGTATCCAGTGTAATACCAGCAAGCAAAGCCTCTGCCTGCACGCTGTTTAACTTGCATTCGCGAATATATGGTATCAGCTCAGTGACAAGTTCCGATGCAGATGAAGCGTATGGTTCATGATAAAATACCGCCGTATTTTCTATGTAATTAACCGTCTTTCGATGATGGTCGATTACAACAATATTTTTACACCGCTTGTATACAACTTCACTTTCTACAAGCATTTTTGAATGGGTATCCACAATAATTAAAAGTGTTTTATCATTGATAAACGAAAGAGCCTGCTCTGGAGATAAAAAGCATCCATGCATATCACCGTTTTCCAGCAGCCGGTCTACAACCTCCGGCCCCAGACAACGCTGATAATCCAACACGACAAACGCATCCTTGCTCAAACTGCGTGCAATCTGCGTCATGCCGACTGCGGATCCAATCGCATCCAGATCAGCAAATTTGTGTCCCATAACCATGACATTCTGACTCTGCTTAATCAATTCTACCAGCGCATTGGCAACAATTCGCGTTTTAACCTTGGTATGCTTTTCCAGTCCAGTAGATGCACCACCAAAGAACTCATACCCGCCTTCTGCCTTTAACGCAACCTGATCACCACCGCGACCGAGAGCCATGTCAAGAGCCTGTCTGGAATCCTCCTGAGCCTGCTGTAAAGAATCCAGCATTTTGCCAATACCGATAGATAGTGTAAGTGGCACAGTGTTCGCCGGTGCCAGCGTTTTCACCTGATCAAGAATTGGAAAACGCTCTCGCTTCAATTCTTCAATATATCGGTTTTCCATCACCAGCATATAACGATTATCATGCATCCGCTGTACAAAAGCTTGACAATTATCCGCTAGATCCTGAATCAGTTTCTGCAAATCACTGATCATCGAAATACGCTCACGGTCGCTTAGATTTCGAATGCATTCATCGTAACTGTCCACCATTAGCGTCAGCACCATAGGACAGGAAGCCGCATATTTCAGCGAAGTTTTTTGTAAAACCGTAACATCCAGCATCCATAGCATTCTGGACGCCGGCTGATTTTCCCCAGCCGGCAAATCCATCAGATATGCCTGATAATATTTTCCATGGCATCTAATGATTTTACCCGGTTCACCTGCAATTTGTTGAAGCGGCGTGTCAATCTCACCATCAATCGGTTTTAAGAAAATATCATGTCCAGATAAAACCTCCCTTCGGAAAGTTTCATTATACCATAATATTTCTTCTTTGTCATTGATAATCAGCGCCGGCATAGGGAAAGAAATCAAATGACCAGAGCGTTTTTCCATCTCCTTATCTGCCATCCGCACCGAACGGTAAATATCCTGCTGCATTTCCAACAGCCGGTAAATACAGTATCCGACCAACAACAAAACAATCGGAAGCAACAGATAGGCCAAATGTTCTTTATAGTAATACAGCATAGCTGTCTGGGCAACCGTAAGCACCATAAGCAGAACATAAGCCGGACGAATCATCCAGATATCGCGCGCCCGCTGTTTATGCTGTCCTCGTTTCTTTCGTTTCATTTTCTCTGACCTTCCTTAAAGAAATCAACAACCTCCATAATCAGTCACATCAAATTTCCATAATAATCGGTAAAATCATCGGGGCTCTTCTGGTCTGCTTGAAGATATAAGCGGATAGCTCATCCCTTACACGCAGTTTAATGGTAGACCAGTCAGTTTTGCTGGATGCAAGACAGTTTTCCAGAACCGTCTTAACAATTGCGCGGGATTCATCCATTAGTTCCTCTGCCTCTCTTACATAGACAAAACCACGGGATACAATATCCGGGCCAGAAATAATCATACCGCTGACACTCTCAATGGTAACCACAACAATAATCAGGCCATCCTGTGCCAGATGTCTTCTATCACGCAGTACAATCGAACCGACATCGCCGACACCCAGTCCATCAACCAAGACACGGCCTGCATCAACTGTTCCACTAACTTTCATTTCCCGCTGGGAAACCTCAATCACATCGCCGATCTCACCAATATAAATATTCTCCTCTGGCATGCCCAAGGAAGCCGCAACCTTCGCATGTGCACGCAGATGCTTATATTCACCATGAATCGGAATAAAATATTTCGGTTTTACCAAGGAGTGTACAACACGAAGCTCATCCTGGCAAGCATGACCCGAAACATGAACCTCATACATACTCTCGTAAATAACCTCTGCACCCAGCTTCAATAAATCATTGACAACGCGGGTTACATGTTTTTCATTGCCCGGAATCGGAGTAGCAGAAATGATAATAAAATCATCTTTGGAAATACCTACTTTTCGGTGATCCCCCGTCGCCATACGGGACAAAGCAGCCATCGGCTCACCCTGGCTTCCGGTCGTAATCAATACAATTTCCTCACTGCGATAATGATTCATATCATCCAGCGTAATGATTAAGCCGTCCTCCGCTTTTAAATAGCCCAATTCTTTGGCAATTTGCACCGCAGACTCCATACTTCGACCCGAAACCGCAACTTTTCGGCCAAATTCCTGCGCACAATCAATAATTTGCTGAATACGATGAATGTTGGATGCAAAGGTAGCAATAATAATTCTTCTGCCCTCCGCATCACGGAACAGACTACGGAAAGACTGACCTACCTTGCGTTCCGTCATAGTCGCTCCCGGACGCTCGGCATTGGTGGAATCCGCCAGCAAAGCCAACACGCCTTTTTCACCCAACTGCGCCAGTCTGCCTAAATTGATCATTTTACTTTCAATCGGCGTATAGTCAATCTTAAAGTCACCTGTATGCACGATGATGCCTGCTGGTGTAAAAATTGCCATTGCAACTGCATCCGGGATGGAATGATTAACATGAATAAATTCCACACGCATACAGCCTGCTTTAATGGTCTCGCCATCCTGAATGGTGTGAATCTGAGTAGAACCCAGAAGTCCATGCTCTTTTAATTTTCCTTCAATCAGCGCAACCGTCAATCTGGTTGCATAAATCGGAACACTAATGCGTTTTAATAAATACGGAATTGCACCAATATGGTCCTCATGTCCGTGGGTAACAACCAGCGCACGAATTTTACCTGCATTTTTTTCCAGATAGGTAAAATCTGGAATGACCATATCAACACCCGGCATATCGCTATCCGGGAATTTCAGGCCACAGTCAACTACTACAATATCATTTTCGTATTCATATACCGTTAGGTTTTTTCCGATCTCATTTAATCCGCCCAACGGGATAATTTTAACCTTCGGCACATTGCCTTCTCGATTCTTTTTATTTTTTACCTTTTCGTTACTGACCTTTACATAGTTTTGCGAAAAGTTTAAGGCGGTGATATCATGCGGTGATTCGATCCCGTTTGCCACCTGCTGTTTCTGTGCTTCTGCATTACTCCATTTATTGTTATTTTTCGATCTCTGTACTGCCAATTCTAATCACTCTCTCTAACTCATTCAAAAATCGTATTTGTCTGCTGTTCCGCTCACCATACCAATTCCGTTCTCTCATGCAGACACGATTTCAATTCCTAAAATCCAATGAACTTTTATTTTCTCTCCGGTTTCTTTACAGCCGCACGAATTGCGCGCAGTTCTTCTTTCGAAAGCTGTCTGACCTCACCTGGTTTCAGCATACCCAAACGCAGCGGTCCGATTGCGGTTCTTTTTAATCTGGCTACTTCCAGACCGACCGACTCACACATTTTACGAACTTGGCGGTTTCTACCTTCTCGGATAACAACTTCCATCACCACTCTGCCCTCTGCTTTGGATAATACTCTAACCTCAGCCGGAGCAGTTTTTCTTCCATCAATATACACACCTGCGGCAAGCTGTGCTGCAATCTCATCGGTAACATCCTGTCGAACCGTTACACGATATGTCTTGGATACATGACGGCTTGGATGCATCATGTCATTAGCAAAAGTACCATCACTGGTAAATAACAACAAACCTTCCGAATTGACATCCAACCGGCCAATTGGATAAACACGGGTGGAAAGCTCCGGCAGCAAATCCATAACACAGCGTCTGCCCTTTTCATCCGAAGTGGTAGTAATATAACCACGCGGTTTATACATCATCAAATACAGCTGCTCTTTTTTGCGATCATAGTAGATTCTTTCCTCACCAACCGTGATAATATCACGATTCGGGTCTACCTTCTGACCAATCAAAGCTGGATGACCATTTACCTTTACTTTATGTGCTGCGATCAGTTCTTCCGCTTTTCTACGGGAACAATAACCGCACTGTGCCATTACTTTCTGAATTCTTTCCTGCATATTCTTTTTTCACTTTCCTAAAATTTTTATTCTCATTATGAAGCAGCTTCCCTGTATCCGCAGCTTTCTGCCGCTAATACTGGTTGGCTTGCAATCTCTCTGCCTTTATAAAAATATCGTACCTGTCCCAGCATTTCACCAGCATATACCGGTGCAAAATAAAATGCCTGCATCTGCCATTTCTGAGAAATGTCTTGGCATTGCTGCTCTGTCAGACAGATTTTCTGTGTGCCCAATACATACGCTTGCACAGTATCTGAATGACCACCAACCACATTCACTTCAAATTCCCGCTGCTGTGGTTTTAATTCAATCTGTTCCACTTGTTCAAACCCTGCATCCAACAATTTTCTGTGGTCATTCCAGTCATCTGGAGCCGACAATGTCACACAGATCAGCGTAATATCCTCTTTCTTGGCTGCAGATACCAGGCAACGACCTGCCTTTTTGGTAAATCCAGTCTTTACCCCGATACAGCCATCATATATTTTCAGCAATTTGTTGTGATTGCTGAGTGTTCGTCTCTGCCCCGATATCTGCACCGTATGTTTCTGCGCAGAACAGATCTCTGCAAACAACGGATTCTGCAACGCAGCAGCTGTTAATACAGCCATATCATACGCAGTGGAATAATGATTGTCGTCTGGAAGTCCTGACGGATTACAAAAATGTGAATCCTGCATACCAAGCTGCACAGCGGTATCATTCATCATCATGGCAAAACCATCTATACTTCCTGCAATTTTTACCGCAGCAGCATTTGCAGCATCATTCCCACTTGCAAGAAGCATGCCACAAGCCAGATCATAAAGCGTCACAGTATCGCCTACCATCAGCCCCATAGAAGTTCCCTCTACCTGAATTGCAGCGGGATCCACTTCAAATTCTTCATATAAATTTTCCTGCTGTAATGCCAGATATGCTGTCATAACCTTTGTTGTGCTTGCCATAGGAAGTCGTTCTTTTTCGTTTTTTGCCGCAGTAATTTGACCACAGGAACTTTCCATCACCAAATATGCCTTTGCCGATATATCGGTCGCAAAAACATTACATACCGATGCAGATGAAACCATACATGCCATCAACATTACCACACAAAGATATATAAAACCTCGCCGCAATAACACCATACCCCTTTCATTTTACCAATTGGTATTCAGTGTTACAGCCTATGCGCAAAGCCAAATGCACATACCAACTTTATCACACAGAATTACTCCTGCACAGTTTGCACCTTTACTTCTTTGGTTTCCTTTACCTCTTTGACTCCTTTTTCGGATTTCGCATCTTTCTTCAGCATTCCACTGATGGTTTCCAATACTTCCGGAATCATATTAACCGCTTTGTCTGCGGTATTATTACTGGTGGACATCTGTAATAATTTGACATCCTGTCCATTGATTACCAAAAATGCTTGCGGAATCACCGAAATACCCGCACCGCTGCCGCCGCCGAACAAATCCTTTGCCTGTTTGCCGAAATCCGAACCGCCAGATGCAAATCCATAAGACAATTTCGATACCGGAATAATCGTAACACCGCTTTCCGTAGAAATTGGATTACCGATAATGGTATCCACATCCACCATTTTTTTGATATTTTCCAGTGTTGTAGACATCAAACCCTCAATTGCATGTGCCATATTTAAACCTCCTTATGTTTTTCATTGTATTACTTTTTAATCGATTGTTTTTGGGAATGTTCTGCTGTCTGTAATTCCCCTTCCGATCCTTTCTTAAACTGCAATATCACATACTTGATTACGGCAGCCAGTACCGCATAAAGAATTGTGCTAAGACGCCACATCAGACAAAAACTTACCTTGTATTCGGTTTCTTCTTTTAAAAAATTGGGTGCAATACGGACCCTTTTCATCCGTTTTAACAGATGCAGATTACGAAATAATCCGATAAAATACGAAATTGTTGCTCTATACTTGGTGGTGTTCATCGCAATCTCAGCCGCATCCTCTCCGCCGACATCCAAATATACATCCAGATATACCAGATAGGTTCTGCGCAGCAAATGAAATAAAGGCGAAGCAGAGGCTTTTGCCAGATCAAGAATCATCTGAATCGTTTCTAAGACCTTGACCTTTGCTTTCGTTTTCTTTTCAGAAGCAATCTTTTTTTCCTGCCTTTCGGTTTCTTCTGTTTCTGCCTCTTTTACTTCTTTTTGTTTCAGTTTGAGCGGATAGAGCGGATATTTGATAAATAGATAACCAAGCGTAATTCTGTTTTCATCTTCCAGGTGTACCGATAAATAAACCGGACACATCATGAGTATGACAAGCAAAAGCAGAATACTGCCCAGAATGATCCATCCCGCCATTCATCTCTTCCTTTCCTTATCCGGAAAATCCGTCACCTTCACGGTCAGAATCCGGTATTTCCTCCATCATGTCGCTTTCCTCAAACGAAAGCTGCTCATATCCCTCAGGTAGAGGCGGAAGATCTGCAAGGGTTTCTAACTGAAAACTGCGTAAAAACAGTTCGGTTGTGCGATATAAAATCGGCCGTCCGGGAACATCCAAACGCCCAGCTTCTTCGATCAACCCTTTTTCCAGCAAGGTATGTACCAAATGCGCGCTGTCAACGCCGCGCACGCTATCTACATAGCCCCTTGAAATCGGCTGCTTGTATGCAATAATAGATAACACTTCCATTGCCGACCGACTTAACGGTACCTGTCTGGATAATTCCAAAGCCTGACCAATATACGCCGCATAAATTGCCTTTGTGGTCAGCACCCAGCTGTCGGAAGCCTTCATCAGCTGAATGCCGCTTTCTGGCTGTTCATATTTTTTCTGCAAAGCGGTTAAAAGTGTTTCGGTATATGCCTCACTCTGTTCGATCAGCTTGGCTAAAAACTGCGTTTTGACAGGCTGCCCTTGTGCAAATAATATTGCTTCCAACAACGCCGGCAGATTCCGTGTTTCTTCCATATTTTTTATGTTTCCTCTTTTTTAATCCGACGATTCTGGAATACCAGAACCGTATCATCTTCTTCCAGCGACACACGCCCGCTTCGAATCAACTCCAAAACCGCTAAAAAGGTAGCAATGTTTGCACTACGATCACCAATCTGATAGATTTCATCATAAGCAATTCGCCCAGACTGATACAGCTTTCGCAGTACAAAAATGATCTTACTCTGTACGCTGACCAGTCTTGCCGATACCAGCGGAGCAAAAGTTTCCTGTTTTACTGGCATTTTTCTGCTCTGTTTGCCAAGTGCATCGGTAAAACATTCCGTCAAAAGCTTTTTATCATGTATACAGGCATACCGATTGTCTCCTGAAATCTGTTGTTTCGGGTGCGTGAATGTCTGTCCAAACTGATCTCTTTGCGATAATTCCACTGCTAATGCACAGAAAATCTGATATAGCTGAAGCCTATTCTGCAATTCTTCTTTTAGCTTTGCTGCCTCTTCCTTTTTTGGCAGCAACGAAATCGTCTTCATATAAATCAGATGAGCCGCCATCGCCAAAAACGCTCCTGTAATGGGTCTTCCCAATGCAGTAGCTTCCTCCAGATAATCCAGATACTGCTCCAGCAGCTGTGCTATTACAATGTCTTTGATATCAAGTTTATGTTTGCCGATTAAAAACAGCAATAACTCCATCGGACCTTCAAACACTTCAAGTTTGAAAGTAAGCTGCTGCTCCATAGTTATAGTACTCCTGCCAGCAAATCAACGAATTTGGTCACGGTATCCAATCCCATATACAAAAAATGCGTCACAAAATTGATCGGTGCATTCAAAATACCGGAATACATAATTAAAAACAACCCTAAAAAGATCAGATGCTCATACTGCTGCACCCATGCTGTCACATGATTCGGCAGAAAATAGCCCAATACCTTTGAACCATCCAGTGGAGGAATCGGAATCAAATTGAATACAGCAAGCCCCAGATTAATATCTACCATAAAACTAAACGCAAACAGCAGCATATCCACAAACTGCGAATGCGGTAGAAAATACCACCCCAGTTTATACAGCAACATACAGACCGTGGCTACCAAAATATTAGAAACAGGACCCGCAAGTGCAGTAACCGCAATGCCACCTTTGATACCAAGTTTGGAATTACGGAAATTATACGGATTGATTGGAACCGGTTTTGCCCATCCGAAACCAGTCAACAAAAGTGCAGTTGTACCGATTAAATCGAAATGACGGAGCGGATTCATATCCAGACGCCCCTGAGATTTTGCAGTATGATCTCCTAACCAGTATGCCACCAAACCGTGTGCATATTCATGAATCGGGAGTGCTGTAAATACGACAATTAGTCGAATAAATACCTTAAAAATAAAATGCTGCATCTTTAGCCCCTTTCCTCAATCTTCTATATAATAGATATACTTTCTGATTATCTTATTATACCTTCTTTTTTAGGAAATTACAAGCCTTTTTTGTGAATAGGAAAGTTATCTTCTATAATTTTAATTTTTCCTCTTGACAAATCTAAAATAATGTATTATAATATATTAGCTGATAAAAATATATTATCGGGGCGTAGCTCAGTTTGGTAGAGTGCCTGGTTTGGGACCAGGATGCCGCAGGTTCGAGTCCTGTCACCCCGACTTTAAAAATCTCATTCTTTATGAATGAGATTTTTTTATTTTTTCATAATCAAAAAGGCTCAAACCCCATTAGGATTTAAGCCCTTTCTGAATCATACGGCTGATCATGCCGCTGGTTACACCAATATTTTAATCTTCCTGTTTGATAAATTTGCCCCAATGACGGATGGAACATCCACAGCAAATTGCACCAAACAACGCAATGATCACCCATGTACCAATGGTGAAATTCCAACCAAGTTTCTGGGAAACAGCAGCAAATCCATATGCGGAAGCCGCACTACCAATATAAGTAAAGGTGTTCAGTACACCAGAAATGGTCGAGACCCTGCCATATTTCGCGAAAAACGCTGGCAAGCGGCTGATTAACAGCATATTGATGCCATGCATACAGCCGGTAATCAGTGTCATGCAGACAACCGCAATTCCAGCACCTATATTTCCAAAGAAATATAATACTACCCCACTGATACAGGCAAGTCCAAATAATAGAGTAGAGGCAGTTAAATCACTCTTTACTTTTGATTGCAGCCAGGATGCAGCCGAAATGCTGATAATACTGAAGATTGGCAGAATCACCGTTGTCAGAATCGAAGCACTTGTACCCAGATTAAAACTCTCGGTAATATAGGTTGGCATCCATGTGGTAATGCCGTCACGCAACATACCTTGTAATATAATCGCCCCCATAATTGGAATTAGACCGGAAATCATAATAATACGGCCAATCGAGATGCTGCTTTCTCCTGCATTCTCCATTTTAACCACATGTTGCTTCTGCTGCATCTCACAGTTTTTCTCGCTGAATAACCAGAAAAATGCAACCAGCACACCAATTGTAGCCGGGACAAAGAAAGATGTTCTCCAACCTGATAATGCAATGCAGCTTGGAACCATGAGATATACGCCGATTGACCCAAATGAAGCCGCAATCGATACCCACAAGCTTGCCTTGCGGTAATCGTTATCATTTAAGTTCTCTGCCATAACACGAACCAGTGGTGGCCACAGCATTGCCTGTGCCAACCCATTGATGCACCATACAACAGTCATACTGCCGATATCGGATAAAAATCCCATCATCAAATTGCATAGAGAAGTGGCAAGCATACCACCAAAAATCACATACCGTGGATGTACCTTGTCACCAAGCCAACCGGAAACCAACTGACCGACACCGTATGTAATGAACATACCAGTCATTGCATAGCTGCCGTGTTCCTTTGTAAAATGTAGATCCTGCATAATTTCAGCAAGTGCTGCAGCATAGTTGTGACGGGTTAGATAGCTGACACAGTATATCACGCAACATAGCAAAATCAGAAATAAGACCCTTTTCTTTTCGTTTTTTATCATACCAGACTGTGCCCTTCCCAATCCCGGTTTGCGGAAATACCCAGTAAGGTAGTAATTGTCGGTGCAATATCCATGATATTAACATTTTCAAGCTCTTTCCCAGCTTCAAATTCCGGTCCATAACAGATAACTGGAATAGTCATATCCTCTGGTAAATCGGTGCCATGATGGCGCTCATGACCGCCGTGATCAGCGGTGATAATAACACGGTAATCCTCTGGTACAACCGACAGCAGCTTCTCAATCGCATCCCATGCCTCATTAACCGAAGCAATATATTCATCACTGTTCCATCCGAAGTTATGACCACACTCATCGGTTACGCCGATATAGAAGAAAACAAAATCCGGCTGTTCTTCTGGGATATATTTCATAGCTGCTGGCAATGTCATTTTCAGTGTTTTATGTAATCCTTCAGAGGTCTTACCAGATGCCATGTAGCTAAAATGCAGCGTTCCTGGGCGAGTTAAATCACGCAGCTGCTCCCAGTCGTAAAACATCGCAGTTTTTCCTTCAAAACGGTCAATCTGCTCACACAAACCAGCAACTGGACGAACCTGCGGGGTGTAACTATTCGTCAAAGTATTGTGACGCTGCGGAGTAATACTGTGAAACAGCGACATGTGACATGGCAGAGTTACACTTGGCATAACGGTCTGTGCCTTCATAGAATAGCTGCTCTTTGCCATGAATTTCTCAATAAACGGATGTCCACTCAAACGCATGCCTTCTGGAGTCATGCCATCCGATAAAATCAGCAGTACTTTGTTTTTCATTTGATAAGTCTCCTATCACTTGTAAATTTTTAATGGGATTCCCTTGGCTTTGCAATCTTGTTCAAAACGCTCTGGAACACCACTGTCAGTCACAATGGTAAAGTGATTAGATAATTTGCAGATGCGATATGCTCCTATTGTAGAGAGTTTGCTTGAATCAGCTGCAATGATCACTTCGTCCGCACTTTCGGTCAGCATTTTTTGAAGCGGAATCAGCTGTGGAATATAATCCCCTACTCCCTGCTCCATTGATAATGCTGATGGACATACAATGGCTTTCTGTGCATGCAGCCCGGACAGCATTTCTTCTGCCTGATGACCATAAAAAGCCTGTTCTCCGCGCAAATATTCTCCGCCAATCTGAATCAGATGGAAGTTTTCTTTCTGTGCAAGAATAGTAAATATTTCGGAAGAATAGGTAATCACCGTGAGCTTTTCCATTTTTTCACAGAGTAGAACAGCGATCTCTTTTGCAGTGCTGCCACTGTCAAGAATAATACGATCCCCTTCGTTTAACAATTCCAGTACAGCATGTGCTATCTCCTGTTTGTGTTCTCGATTCTGCTCTCTGCGCTCATCAAGCTTGACAAATTGCTGCATCCTATGCAACGAGACAGCTCCCCCATGCACTCGCCGAAGCAATTTTCGCTGTTCCAGTAAAGCCAGATCTCGACGAATCGTTTCAATCGAAACGCCATACCGTTCAATCAGCTGTGATACCGTCACCGTCTGCTGTTGTTCCAATAGCTTCACGATCTCCATTCTACGCTCATCTGCAAACAAATCCAATCACCTCCAATGTTTTGCAACAACAGTATAGCATGTATTTCCACATAAGTCAATATAATTACACATAAATCCACAACAAAAAAGCGATCGAAAAATCGACCGCTTCTATACAATTATTTGTCTTTTGGAATTTCACCAGAAAACAAACCTCTGTATGCTTCATCTTCTCCCTCATTAACTGGCGGCCTTGGCATCATACCGGTGCATTCACAAGCTGAAGCTACACTGGAGATTTCAGGAAATAAATCATCCTCATCCCAGTCCAGCGCATCAAATGGATCATAGCTGTGTACCGGTTGCGTATGATATTGCTTTTTCTTTTCAGTCATGGTAGATCACCTCTTTCCTTTGCTTATCATACCCGAATCTATTTTCAATTATAACCATATTGCATTTTGCATTAAAAGAAAAATTAAACTTCTTTCTATTTTATAAGAAATAG
>JAHHTP010000026.1 GCA_020024615.1 Oscillospiraceae bacterium | reverse complement strand
ATTGGCAGACGTGATGGACTCAAAATCCATTGGTAGCGATACCGTGCCGGTTCGACCCCGGCTGGCGGCACCAGGAAGCTTCGTTCGATTCGGACGGAGCTTCTTTTATTTTGCGTTGACAGGAGGATTTGAAATGAATATTCGATCTGTTCTGAACCAGATGCTGACAGTACTTTATCCGAATCGCTGTATTTTTTGCAGTAGGCTGATTGATGCAAAAGAAGATTGCTGTGCGGAATGTGCAGAGCTTCTGCACAGAAGCCAAAACCTCTCTAGCGTGTATGAAGTAAAGCCTATCCCGAACTGTGATCGGTTGTTTTTTGTGTATCATTATACGCAGCTGAGCAAACAGGCAGTTTTTCGACTGAAATTCCATGGGGATCGCACGGTTGGACGAAAAATTGCAGACTTGATGGCTGATCGTGTGGAAGAAGCCTTGCTTGAGGATTCAATTCTTCCAAAGCACCGGTTTGATCTGGTGATTCCGGTACCAATGTATCCTTCTCATGAGCGAAAACGCGGTTATAATCAGTCCAAGCTGCTCGCAAAGCGAATTGCAGGGCGGTTACAAATTCCGTATGCTGTGCGTCTGCTGTATAAAGTGAAATGTACCAAAAAACAGCATGATATTTCCTATCAGGACCGTCAGACCAATCTACTGGATGCGTTTTATGTCCCCAAATCACAGGAGCTTATCGGAAAAAGGATTCTTCTGGTGGATGATGTTTCCACAAGCGGTAATACTTTTAGTCAATGTGCTAAAACGCTCAAATCAGCTGGAGTGACAGAGGTTAGTTGTGTTGCATTTCTGCACCAGCCAGCAAGGTGTAAAGTTAATTATTACCTGAAAGAATGGGAACCTGGTAGATATAAAGTAAAGCCAACAGCATAAAAATTAAGGCAGGGAATAAAAATCCCTGCCTTTTGTGTTATTCAATTGTTTCTTCTTTTGCCTGTCTTCGTAAAGGTTGGTAGATCGAAAAATACATGGTTAAAATGCAGGTCAGACCGCTGATGACATTGGAAATCGGTTCCGTTAGAAAGATACCATCCGTGCCGAGCCGGAACATATCCGGCAGAATATAAATAAGTGGCAGCACAATAATAATTTTACGGAAAATCGCAAAGAAGATACCAAGTTTTGCTTTACCAAGTGCTCCAAAAACGGCCTGTCCGATCATTTGCAGTCCCATAAAACAGAATCCGAAGAAATAGATATTTAATGCTCGCGTGCCAATTTCAATCAGCTGTGGATCATTGTTGAAAATTTTAATGAAGAACTGTGGTGTAAGCATAACCCATGCCCAGGAGAGCAGGGAATAAATCAGCAATACAATAAAGGTAAACCGAATCGCTCTGCATACACGGTTGTATTGTCCAGAACCATAGTTATAGCTTATAACCGGCTGTGCGGATTGGCTGATTCCATTTAACGGCATTGTGATTAGATCTCGAATGGAGTTGACGATGGTCATAACGGTGACATAGATATCACCGCCATGCTGCAATAACGCAGCGTTGCAGGCACTTTGGGTGATAGAGGTGGTGCTTGCGATGATAAAGCCTGCCATGCCGACCGAACAGATTTTGCCCAATCTCCCAAGTTTTAACTGCTTCATAGCGCATAAAGTCAGTTTGATTTCGGTCTTTTGACCGATCAAAAAACTAAGCGTCCAGAGGGCAGATACAATCTGTGAAATGACTGTGGCAAGTGCTGCGCCCTTTACACCCATATCCAACATAAAAATAAAAATTGGGTCTAAAATCAGATTGGTGACAGCACCGATGACGGTTCGCATCAGTCCAATTTTGGCAAAGCCCTGCGCATTGATAAAGCTATTCAATCCCAGACTAATCATCATAAACATCGTACCGAATAAATAGATGGTCAGATAATCCATGGCATAGGGTAGAGTCTGTGTGCTGGCACCGAGCAGTAACAAAAGTGGCTTTTGAAAGATCATAACCAGAACAGATAGTATAACGCCGAAAAACAGCAGCATAGAGGTACAGTTTCCCAAAATCATTTCAGCTTCTTTTTCGTCTTTGCAGCCGCGTGCAATTGAGAACAGTGGCGCGCCACCCGCAGCTGCCAGCTGGGTGAATGCAGAAATCATACTGATAATCGGAAAGCATAAACCGATACCGGACAGGGCAAGGGTAGCATTTTGGGAGATATGGCCAATAAAAATACGGTCAACGATGTTGTAAAGCAGATTAACCACCTGTGCAATGGTATTGGGAATGGCAAGCGCGATAATCAGTTTTGGAATACTGCCTGTTGAAAAATCGGTAGTTGTTTTGGATTGTTTCATATAATTCCTTTGTAGAAAGCAAACTGCTGAAAGCTTCTCGGTTGGGTTCCGGTAAGCCTTCAGCAGTGATTGATTTAAGGTTTGCGGATGATTTCGCCGAACGGTTTGCGGATGATTTCGCCGAACGGTTTGTGGTTGGAGGCAAGGGTAAGGTATGTTGCTTGATTATAATCGGATTTATCTGCGATAAAGGTGGTTTCTCCAATCAATGCCACTGGTTTTGTAAGTGGAAGTTCTGCAATGCAGCTGCGGTTTTCGTCAAGCATTTGCAATGTGACATTGTTTTCCCAGGTACAGTGGGACGGATTATATACTAGGATTAATACGGTATTGGTATCTTCGATAATGGTTTCAAAGAAAGAATCCGGCATACCATCAGCATACCACGGCAGATTATGATCGATTGTCAGGGTTGACTGTTCGCAGCCAGCATTGGTAAAGGAAATGCGTTTTCCACTTTCCCAGCCGGAGAAAAATTCTTCCTCAACGCTGCGGTAGTTTCCTTCAAATGCGGTGGAATCTTTGCTGCGATCAATAGATACTTTGCCCTCGATTGGTTTTAAGGCTGGTGCTTCTAAAAATTTCGGTGCATAGTCACGCATAACCTTGGTAACAGCACGATCAGAGCCATCCGGATTGATGATGCCAAAATCACTGTTTTCACCAATGCGGTAGCCGCCTGCCCACCACCATGCATAGATACCACCGGTATGTCCAGCCAGCAGCATATCGAAGAACTTGCGGTAGAAGTTTGCCTGAATCTCTTTACCAATGGTATTGTCTGTGAAGTTAGAGCCACACCAGATGGATTTTCCGAATTCTTTCCACTGTATGACAGCATTCGGCTGCCAGAAACGGCTGTACTCGTTGGTGTAGAGAATCTGTCTTAAAATATTAGGATTTTCAGATAGGGCATAGCTTTCTGGAGAGAAGAAATCCAGTCCTGGGCACAGACATCGATAATCGTAGCCGTAAATGCCTGGATCAACCAGTGGAATGGTGGAGGCATCACCGGTGCGAGCAGTCAACAGGTGATTCGGGTCGATCTGTTTGATAGCGTTCGCTGCCTGATAATGCGCTCTGCGGACATGTGCATCCACAAATTTGCGATAAACGGCCACCAAATTGCGATATTCACCATCAGTGCGCAGCATGGAATCCGGAACACCAATAACTTCACCTTCTTCATTTCTTGGCAGCGGATATCCAATCTGCTGTTGAGCATTTTCAAAACTGCCATATTGCAGGAGCAGGTATTCACGGAATGCCGGGTCGTAAGATTTTCTGCCGAAATGGTTGCCATAGCAGGATTCGTATGTACCATTGTAGCGTTCCCAGCTGATGTCATATGCAACAATCTGATCACAGTCCGCAAGACGCTGTGTCTGAATCAGATCAAGCACCTCATGTTGATTATAGTCGAATGGGGTGGCATGTGGGCGTAGTCCCAGATCAATATAGATGCCATATCGACGACAGAGTGCGATAAAGTGCAGCAGATTTTGATTATTCAAGCAGTCACGATGATAAAGGAATACCGAAACTGCGTTCATACCAATGTCAGCAATCCGTTCCAGATCGGTGCGGATGATTTCTGGATCATAAGCAGTTTTTGAAAAATAGAATTCGTGATATTGTCCATCCTCATTGCCAATACAGCCCGATGGCATATAGTTGACACCGTAGAAACGAGTGATTTTACCATCAATTTCAATTTCTGCGCTGCCATCTGTTGCAAGCTTGGCAAATCTGCGGTCTTTTTCTGCTTTTTCTGTATAGAGCATAACTTCGCATTCGATGCGGTCATATTCTTTGCCTTTATCTGTCAGAATGGTGGTTAGTTTGCCGTCGCAGGCAGTGAAGTTAAATTCAAAACGATAGAGGGAAAAATCCCCTTTGGCATAATAGGAAACAATCGGCAGATCAGAAAGTTGTGCACTGCATTCGATGCCACAGCCGGATACCGTAACGCAAATGTCTTTTAAATCTTCAGATGAATGTTTTTTGGATACGGCGATCATGGCACCAGCCTTACCCTGCGGTTTGTCCGAGAAGTAGGCGTATTCATTGCTTCCTGCTTCCAACAGATGAATACTTCTCAGCATATAAAAAGCCGTATTGCAGACCGCTTTGCAACCGTTTTGACAATAGAAGGAATTGTCATTCGGCATGAACGCTGCAAGCATACTGCCGTTGTACCGGGTAAAATCTTTTGCGAAAGAATACTGTTCGGTATCCGTATTGATGCGGTTGTGGAATTGAAGCATATAGGCAGCATATCCGCAGTGCAAATTTTTGGAATCATAAGCCTCAATCAGTGGAATAAAGCGAAAACGCCTGTCTTTATCTAATCCAGAACTTTGAGAGAGCATCGAAATGGAGGCAAGTTGCTTTGGCAGAATATATTTTTCCCGGCTGTCTAAAATGCTTTGGCCTTTGGCACTTTCCAATTTTACGGCATTGGTCACTGGATAATATTTATATTCCGGATACAGTCCTGGAATAACGGTGTTTGGATGATCTGCAAATGGAATACGGGCAGCCGAAACATTTTCAATGCAGAACCACTGTTCTCCGGCAGAGGAATAGGCGTGGGAAACCGCATGTCCGAATCGGATGGTGCATACTTTGGAAAATTCAAGCTTTGGTGTATTGGTTGGATGCGGTGTGCCAGGAAGCATTCCTGCAAATCGGAAATCCTTTGCAAAGAAAAGGTGTCTGTTCCAATTCTGCTGAGGCAGGAAGGTAGTGCGAAAGATTAATCCATCGTTCTGCACCAGCGTCAGCATGATAGTCCGGGTGGTATCTTTCGCTTTTGCAGATAGGGTTAATGCATCACATTGCTGTGGCATGGTGATTGGAATTTCAAAATGCTCGTTGATATAAAAATCCGGACTGTACCATTTCAGGCATTTTTTACCTGATTCTGAACCTCCCTCCAGCGAAAGAATGACATTACCGTCATAAGCCTTGCTATCAGGATTAGTAGTGTCTTTTTTGAATTGTTTTAAGATATTTTCATCTTCAAAAGAAATCAGCTCGTTTGAACAAAAAAATCCGTGATCCAGTGCCTGAAGCAGCTGACTGTAGGTACGGTTCACCTGATTGGAGCCGCCCAGCGGTGCAAATGCATAGGTTTCCTCTGCGAATACAGGCGCACCAAGCGTAATCAGCTTTCCACTCTCTGACAAATATTGTTCGGTTAATTCAGCTGCTCTGATTGGAGCGGTTTTAGCATTGAAGATGATGGTGAGGTCAAATTTTTTCGGAGAAAACAGACCTTTACTCATTACTTCATTCCAGCTGGCAATGGTGATGTCGCAATTTTTGCTGCGCATCATTGCCTGCATGATTTGCAGGTAGATCGGAGCCTGATCTGCAATAAAAAGACAATTATGTGTTTTTTTCATATGTCCTATCTCCCTATTTTTTACAGATAATATAGATAGCATCATTTTACTCTAAATACCTGCTGTTTGTCAAGTATATTCGATAAATAGGGTTGACTTTATTGGAAATTTGCGATAAAATAAAATTAATTTGATTGCTTTAATTTTTGAAAATAGGATAAAGTTATAAATATGAATTTTGAATTGATTACTGATGATAACATGAGCACAGAAATGAAGGAAATGAAAGCAAATACAAAAATCTGCTGTCATAGCCAGAATGTGGATTGCTTGGAGCAGGTTGTGGTACAAATGTTGAAAGACAAAGGATTGACCATCGCGACTGCCGAAAGCTTGACTGGTGGTATGATTGGAGAATCCATTACTGCTGTTTCTGGCGCATCAAGCGTATTTGAATGCGGTATTATTTCTTATTCTGACCGCATCAAGCATGAAGTGTTGGGTGTGGAAAAAGAATTGTTGCATACAGTTGGAGCTGTCAGTGCACCAGTGGCAATGCAGATGGCACAGGGGGTCAAGCGTATTTCAGGGGCGGATATCGCTGTTTCGGTAACTGGATTTGCAGGTCCAGCTGGAGAAAATGACAATCACCCTGTTGGTACGGTTTTCTTGTCGGTTATTTTTAAAGAAAAGCAGCTGGTAAAGCAGCTGCATATCGGACATAGTCGAGGAAATGAGCGGGAATATATTCGTCGTTTGACTGTAATAAATGCGCTGGATACTGTTCGCCGCATTTTATTGGATGATCCTGATTTGAAATGGGAGGTTACATGAGATCGAAATATTTATGTATGACAGCATGTTCTTTGCTAATGGCAGGGGTTATGACAATTTCGGCATTTGCTGCACCGCGGATTCCGAAAAAAACGGTTGTTTATACTGAGTCTGAAGATACAATAGAGAAGCCTCAACCACCTCCTGATATAGAAAATCCGAATGAGCAGTTGCTGACGGTGCGCAGTGCTGCTACTGGAAAAATGGTGACCGACACAGCTTATAATATCCTTTGCATGGTGGCTGAAGCGGAGGTTGGAAGCAGTTTTGAACCGGAGGCGATTAAAGCACAGGTGGTTGCGGCTCATACTTATATTTTATATCATATGGAGCGCGGAATGGTTGCTACCTGTCCACTGAAAAAGCCTGGTACAAGAGTGAAGAACTGTGTGCAGGAGGTTGTGAATGAAGTCATTCTTTATCAAGGCAAGCTGATTCAGGCGGTATATTGTGCAAGTTCGGGCGGCGGAACGCAGGCAAGTGTTGATTACTGGGGTGGAAATTGCGCCTATTTGCAGGCGGCAGACTGTCCCTATGACATCATTCCATATTCCCGAACATTGGATCGGGAATATGTTAGAAAGTGGTTTCCAGAATCAACTTTCCCAGAGAATCCGAATGATTGGTTTGAGATTTTAACCACCAATGAAAACGGATTTGTTTTGACCATCCGTGCTGGAGATCAGATTTTATCCGGATACAATTTTACTTCAACTGATCATATCTGGCTGAAAAGCAATAAAATTACTTCAATTGATTACAATGAGATAAACAATACCTTTACTTTTAATGTTCTCGGATGGGGACATGGTGTAGGACTTTCACAGATTGGCGCAAATGGTTACGCCAAATATGAGGGCAGAGATTATAAATGGATTCTATCCCATTTCTACGCCAATACAACATTATATGATTTAAGGGAGAACAATTGATGCCACCGATTTCTATTTTATTAAAACCGGCATCTTCGTCATGCAATATGCGTTGTCGCTATTGTTTCTATGCCGATGTCGCACATTCCCGTGAGATTCAAAACTATGGTATGATGACTGAAGATACCATCGACTACATCATCAAAAAAGCTTTGGAGTATGCTGACGGCTTTGCAAGCTTCGGCTTTCAAGGTGGCGAGCCGACTTTGGCGGGGCTGGATTTCTTCAAACTGGTTGTACAGCTGGAAAAGAAATACAATCATAAGGGCGTTAAAATCAACAACGCATTGCAGACCAACGGTACCAATATCAATGATGATTGGGCAAAATTTTTCCATGATGAGCATTTTTTGATTGGTCTTTCACTGGACGGCAACGAGGCCATTCATAACAAATATCGCTTGGATGCATCTGGAAATGGCACATTCGATCAGGTGCTTGCGGCTGCAAAGTTGATGGAAAAATATGATGTTGAATTTAACATCCTTTCCACTGTTAACCTAGATGTCGCTAAAAATGCTGATAAGGTGTATCATTTCTTTAAGAAGAACAATTTCCGTTATTTGCAGTTCATTCCATGTCTGGATGAATTTTCCAATACTGCGCATGACAATATCTATTCTCTGACCCCGAAAGCGTATGGCAAATTCTTATGTCGTCTGTTTGATTTGTGGTACGAGGATTTATACTCGGACAAGCCGATCAGCATTCGGTATTTTGATAATCTGGTCACCATGCTGATGGGTTATCCGCCGGAAAGTTGCGGTATGTCCGGACGCTGTACCGGCTATTTCATGATTGAGGCAGATGGCAGCGTATATCCGTGCGACTTCTATGTTACGGATGAATGGTATATGGGAAATGTACGAGAAAAGAGCTGGCAGGAACTGCTGGGAAGTGACAATTGTAGAAGATTCTTAGAGATATCCAAACAAGTGCATCCGGACTGTCGAACTTGTCGTCATTACAGATTGTGCAGAGGTGGATGTCGCCGAAACCGCGAACCGATTTCAATGGAGATCAATGGCAAGAATGTATTCTGTTCGTCCTTTATTCAGTTCTTTGACTATGCAACGCCGAGACTGATTGAAGCTGCAAAATATTTTTCGCAGAGATAAAAACATAATTTGGGAGGAATTTCATATGACTAATATTACGATTGCGCCGTTTTGTTCGGCGGACAATTCTGTTCAGGCTAAAAAATACACTTTAGATAACGGAAAGGCACAGGTAACCGTATCCGATTATGGTGCAACCATTTTAAGTATAGTTGTTCCAGATAAAAACGGCAATCCGACCGATGTGGCTTTGGGATTTGATACGTTGGATGGTTATTTCGGTGATGTTGGTTATATGGGTGCAACAATTGGCCGATATGCAAATCGCATCAGATGCGCAAAATTTGCATTGGATGGTAAAGAATATCCATTGTATGCTAATGACGGAAAAAATCACCTGCATGGTGGTAAAGTCGGTTTTGACAAATATATCTGGGATGCTGAGGTAGTAGAAGGCATTACTGGTGAGGAGTTGAAGCTTTCTTTAGTCAGCCCAGACATGGATGAGGGTTACCCGGGTGAGCTGAAATTAAGTTTAACCTATTCTTTATCGGACAAAAATGAAATGACACTGCGTTACACAGCTGTTACCAATAAGAAAACGGTTATCAATCTGACCAATCATTGCTATTATAACCTAAAAGGTGCGGCAGCAGGAGATGTTACCGACCATACTGTATGGCTGAATTCGAAGTTTTCCACTGTCGGCGATGCTGAACTGATGCCAACCGGTGAGATTATTTCGGTTAAGGGCACACCGCTGGATTTCACCTCTGAAGTACTGCTTTCAGAGCATATTCATGACACAAATTACCCAAGCATCGGTTATGGCAAGGGCTATGACCACAATTTTATCATTGATAAAAAAGGTGATTTAAGTGATGTTGAGTCGGTTGCTGTTGTCAAATCTGCAAAAAGCGGTATTGTTATGACAGTATCTTCTAATCAGCCAGCTGTTCAGCTTTATACAGCGGGTTGTCTGAATGTTGCATATCCGGGCAAATGTGGCAAAGTATACGGACAGCATGATGCACTGTGCTTGGAAACGCAGATGTATCCGGATAGCCCAAACTTTGCACACTTTACCAACACTGTATTAAATCCGGGTGAGCAGTATAATCATGTTACAACCTACGCCTTCTCGGTAGAAGCATAATTTCGTCATTGTTTTGCGCATGGGAATTTTTCTCATGCGCTTTTATTTGATGGAATTTTTAGGAGCACTGTGCTATACTGAATATTTGAAATGATAAGAAAAAGAGGAATATAGATGACGATTTTGGAATTGTTTCTAATCGCAGTTGGATTGTCGATGGATGCATTTGCAGTGTCGGTCTGTAAGGGTCTGGCAGTGCAGAAGGTACAGTGGAAGCACATGCTGCTCTGCGGTGGATATTTCGGCATTTTTCAGGCATTGATGCCATTGATCGGATATTTTGTAGGCTCACAGTTTGCACAGTATATTGAGGCGTTTGATCACTGGGTTGCATTTGGTTTGCTTGCAGCAATCGGTGGTAATATGATAAAGGAGGCTCTTTTTAAAGAAGAACAGCCAGATCCTGGATTTGGTGTGAAAACAATGCTCGTTATGGCAATTGCAACCAGTATTGACGCATTGGCGATCGGTGTATCGTTTGCCTGTCTTTCAGTACAAATCGTACCGGCAGTATTATTTATCGGAATTATCACCTTTATTCTTTCGCTCGTCGGTGTTAAAATCGGCAATATTTTCGGTGTAAAATATAAATCCAGAGCAGAATTTGCCGGTGGTATCATTTTAATTCTGCTGGGAACAAAAATTTTATTGGAGCATCTTGGTTTGATTCATTTTTAAGTATGGTAGACGGACAGCATAAATAGCTGTCCGTTTTTTATATTGAAATTTATGAGCAGGGCGTATGTCAATGTAGAATTTTTGAGGTATTGAAATGAGGTAGATGGGCAGATATATATCAAATGATATTCTTGTACTTTTATCCATTTCGTGCTATAATGATTTTACACGGCGATCAGCCCGATTGTGATGTTAGAAAAAGTTTAAGGAGAAATTGAAGATGGAAAAGAAGCCTTTATATTTATTAAGCTATGACCATGGTGGTTATATTCTATGGGGAGAGCAGTTTGCGGAGCGTTTGAGTTCTGCCGGAGAGTGGATGCAGAAGTATCCAAAATTCAAATTCGGTTTGGACAATGAGGCTGGCTGCTATGATCTGTATGCTGAGGAATATCCGCAGATTAACGATAAAATCAGAAAGATGCTCAAACTCTATCCTGGTCGTTTTGGAATTGGATCTTCGACCTATGGTCAGCCACTTTCTGTATTTATCGACAATGAAAGCAACATTCGTCAGCTAACCTATACCATTGAAACGGAACTGAAGCATTTCGGTGTTCGTCCGCCGGTATATGCTATCAGTGAACATGCTCTGCATGCACAGATTCCGCAGCTGATCGCAGGATGCGGATACAAAATGGCGATAATGAGAACCCATTTCCAGATGTATGGTTTTAACCCAACTTATCCCGTTTCGTTTGGCACATGGCAGGGTATGGATGGTAGCAGAGTTCCGACCGTCCCGACCTATGACGGTGAGGGGGCGCATTTTGCAAGCACGACTATTGACAACTGGGTATTGACCCGCTGGCCAAAAGAATCCGAGGAAACACTGGAGGATTTGGAGAAGATTTTTGAAAATGTTCATCCAGCTCTGGGATCTCGCTATGATGATGTGTGTCTGCGCAATGAAGAACTGACCGCTTACGCAGAGAAAAAAGAAAACTATCACTGGGTTGTTTTAGAGGATTTTGAGGAACTGTATAAAGGTCTTGCAGATCAGATGGATTTTGTGACCAAACCGCAGGATTTCACCGTTCGTATGCCATGGGGGTATTGTGGCAATGCCATTTTCCGCCAGACGGTCAAGGCACAGGATTTAGTAAATCGTGCGGAGCGCGTCTGTGCAGCTGTCAAAATGCTTGGTGAGGATACCGACTGCGGCGATTTGGACAAAGCATGGAAGAATCTGCTGATTGGTCAGCATCATGATATTCAGATTTGCGGTTTGAGAGCGCAGGCAAAACGCTTTATTGGCGATTCGATTGCAGCGTCCAAGCGTGTGATTGCGCGTTCGATGAAAGCACTTTATGAGAGTTTGGGCGGATATGATGCGCAGAATATTTTGGTATTCAACCCATCCGCACAGAAGCAGAAACAGCGTGTTGCATGCCCAGTTCGTGGCAGAAAAGGGCTGGATCTGAGCAAGGTTGAGGCAGTCTGTGGCGAAGAGCGTTATCCGTGCAGAGTGCGTGCCACTGAGATGGATGCCAATGACGAAGTATCGCATGGTGCAGAAATTTCGTTTGTCTGTGAATTAGATGGACTCTCTGCAAAGGTATTTCATCTGGAGAGCGGTGAATGCGAAAAAGTACTTTACACCTACGAAAACGGCGTACTAAGCTGCGGTAATTTTATAATTGCATTAAGCGAGAACGGTGTGGATGAAATTCGAAACCAAAACGGGGAAATTTTGTTAAAAGATGGTCATGTGATAGGTGCGGTAAATGATACCGTATATCAGAGCGGCGGTAGATGGGCTGTTTATCCAACCGAACGCGGTGTTACTGCAAAACAGGTTGGTACCATAGGCGTTCTGCCATATAGTCTTGCTCTGACGGTAGATACAAGCAGCAATCGTATTGACTGGATGATTACCACCGAGCATCATGGTGAGAATATCGGCATTGAGCGGGAGTATGATTGTTTTAGAAACAATCGTAATGGCTTTGTGCATGAGGATAAGCTGCGCTTTATCTTTACGCCGGGCATCGAACGAGAGAATGCGTATGGTGTTTATACCCATCCGTTTGTTGTGGATAAAACTGATGAGATGTACATTGAGGGCAATGATTTTGCGGCGTATTCCAATGGTGAAAAATCGATTGTTATGACTCATGATGGTGGCAAGTGCCTGACTCGTGAGGATGAAAAATTATCGGTACCACTGGCATTTTCTCACAAATATGCTTGGGGTGACAAACGCTTGTGGGGAATGCTGGAAAACGGGTTCTCGCTACACTTTATAGATACTGCGAATGAAGAAGCAATGCTCGACTGCGCAGAGGCAGCACACCTGCCATTTATGGTACAGCCGTTTGGTGAAACGGAAACCGGCATGACCGGCATTGAAGCACATTTTGTGGATATTAAAATGAGCATAAATGTCAGACTTTCCGCATTTACACCAAGTAAGAATGGTGTATTGCTGCGTTTCTGGGAAACCGCCGGCGAAAATGGAGAAGTCAAGGTGGATTATAAATGGCCGCATATCATGCAGTATGTGGATTTCTTGGGTAATGTGGTAGAAGAACAGCTTATGACACCGCACCATATTGTCAGTGCGGAAATGATTTTGGAGGATATGAATGACTAAAGGCTTGAAAAATGTACTGCTTGCTGTTGTGCTGGCAGTGGTTTTATGTCTGCGGTTGATGGGACAGACCAATGTATTTGATATTGGATTTTATACCGGCTGTTTTGTGATGGCAGGAATCGAGGGACTTTATTTATTTGTGAATCGAAAGGTACTAGATGAAACCGAGCGTGTTAACGAGTTGTTTTATCTGTGTGGCATCGGCGTGGTGCTGGCCTGTAAAATTTTTGTTTTCTAAGGAGGCACTATGAGTATCATACTGGATGCAAGACTAAAAGCAGCTGCCAGTCTGGTAAGAGAGGACGGCTATCTGTGCGATGTTGGCACCGATCATGCCTATCTGCCGTGTGCATTGGCTTTGTCTGGAAAAATTAAGGGTGGCATGGCAATGGATGTCAATACTGGTCCGTTGGAAAATGCGAATCATACAATTGCAGAATATCAGCTTTCGGATGTGATCTGTACCCGTCTGTCAGATGGGCTGGATGCACTAGAAGACGCTGAGACAGAAAAAATTACGGATGTTTCAATTTGCGGTATGGGTGGAGAATTGATTGATACCCTGATTTCCCGTGCAGAGTGGTTGAAAAATGCAGAAAAAAGCCTGATTTTACAGCCGATGACTAATATTCCGCTTCTGCGCAGAAATTTGTATGCCGCCGGATTTGCGATTGACAAAGAGATTCCGGTAGTGGATAAAAACCATCTGTACACTGTTATGCAGGTACATTATACTGGTAAAATACAGGTGATTGACGAGTTGTTTGCACAGGCTGGAAAAATTCCGCAATCGGGCTGTGAACAGGCATCAGACTATCTTCGGATTGTGTCTGGCAGATTAAAAAAAGCGGCAATGGGCATTGCAAAATCTGAAAACCAGAAGGAAGAAGCTGAGCGTTTGTCTGCATTGGCGGATAGTGTGCTGTGTCTTTGTCCAGAGTATGTCCCGGTGACAGTAGGGGACATTTATGCATTGATTGAGGAATGGGCACCGTTTGAAAGTCAGTGTGAATGGGATAATTCCGGTTTGCAGACTGGCAGCATGGGAGCACCAGTAAAGGGCATTGTTGTGGCATTGGACTGCACACAGGATGTAATTGATTATGCGATTGAAACAAGGGCGAATCTGATTATTACCCATCATCCGATGATTTTTCGTCCACTGAAACAGGTGACCGATACTTCTCTAACAGCAAAGCTGATTAAAAATAATATTTCGATCATTTGCGCACATACCAATCTGGATATGGCAGCCGGTGGTGTGAACGATTGTTTGGCATCCTGTCTGGAACTGGAAGATGTAACGGCTGTTGCATCTGAACCGTTTTTGCGTGTGGGAAATCTGCCGAAAATCATGACAGCAGATGAATTTGCGACATACGTCAAACAAAAATTGCATACAGTAGTGTGCTATACCGATAAAGGCAAGATGGTGGAGCGTGTTGCGCTTTGCAGCGGTGCTGGTTCGGATTTCTGCATGGATGCGGTGCAGTTGATGGCGGATGCTTATTTAACTGGTGAAATAAAGCATAATTATTTTGTAGATACACCAATTACCCTTGTAGCGGCAGGACATTATGAAACTGAGCGTGTAGTGCTGCCGAAAATAAAAGAGAAAATTTTGAAAAAATTTGCATCGGTTCCGGTGCAAGTATTTGAACTTCCTGAAATGAAAAGTTTATGATTGCGAGAGGAGAGAGAATATGCAGGCGACCGAAACACCAACCATTTTGCGGTTAAGAGAAAAGACACACACTTTGCCACTTGATCCAGGTGTCTATCTAATGAAGAACAAGGATAATGAGATCATTTATGTCGGCAAGGCAAAGGTGTTGAAAAATCGTGTTTCGAGCTATTTTATCAATCTCTCTTCTCATACGCCCAAGGTGTCTAAAATGGTGTCACAGGTCGAGAATTTCGATTACATCGTGGTCGGAAGCGAGTTTGAAGCACTGGTGCTGGAATGCAGTCTAATTAAGCTGCATTCGCCGAAGTACAACATTTTGCTAAAGGACGACAAGGGCTATCATTATGTCAAGGTGACCCGTGAAGATTATCCGCGCATTTCAGCGGCAAAGCAGAAGCTGGACGATGATGCAGATTATCTGGGGCCATACACCAGTTCCTATACCGTAACGCAGGCAGTAGAGGAGGTCAATAAGATTTTCAAACTACCCACCTGCAATAAGAAATTTCCACAAGACTTCAACAAGGAGCGTCCCTGCTTAAACTATCATCTACATTTATGTAACGGCATATGTACTGGAAAGATTTCAAAAGCAGTGTACCAACAGGAAATTAAAAATGCGATAGGATACTTAAAAAGAGGCAGTAAAGAATTGATTGCTGGTTTGCAAAAGCAGATGGAGGATGCTGCAGAGAACCTCGAATTTGAAAAGGCGGCTGCTCTGCGTGATCGAATTGCGGCGATTGAAAAAATAGGAACGGGGCAGCGTGTCATAATGACCGATGTTAAGGAACAGGATGTGATTGCGGCAGTATCCAATAAGGATGCGGCTTGCGTGACAGTTGTCAAATTTCGGGAAGCACGGTTGGTGGACAAGCAGGATTACCTATTTTACGATGCGTTTGATCTTGATCAGGTACGCAGCGAATTTTTGACACGGTATTATAATTCTGCCGAGGATATTCCAAACAGCATTCTACTGGATGCAGATTTTGAGGATAGAGAGGTTGTTTTGCAGCTTTTGACCCAACGCAGAGGCAGTCGGGTGTTTCTGACGGTGGCACATACTTCTGATCAAAATCGTGCGGTCGGAATTGCAAGAGGAAATGCACTTGAGCGGTTGTCCAAAGCAGTCGGCAGAACGGCACATGAGGTTGCAGGTCTTGAAGAACTGCAAAAGCTTCTAGGACTTTCCAAAACGCCGGAATACATCGAGTCCTATGATATTTCCAATCTTGGGGATACTGGAATTGTTGCGGGTATGGTGGTATTTGAAAATGGGCGGCCATTAAAAAGTGCATACCGCAAATTTTCACTCAAAGACGTTGTGACACAGGATGACTATGCATCCATGCGTGAAGTGCTGACCCGTCGATTGCAGCGGTATTTACAGGAAAAAGAAAGTGGTGTAGGTTTTGGCAGGCTGCCGGATCTGATTTTATTGGATGGCGGCAAAGGGCATGTAGCGGCAGTATTGCCGGTTGTGAAAGCATTTGGGCTGGATATTCCGGTTTACGGTATGGTCAAGGATAACCGTCACCGAACGCGTGCGATTGCAGCGGACGGAAAAGAGGTCAGTGTTGCCGGATATCAGTCGGCTTTTACCCTGATGGGAAAATTGCAGGAGGAAGTGCATCGCTATGCCATTACCTATCAGCGTCAGAAACGCAAGCAACAGACATTTTCACTTAAACTAACCGAGGTTCCTGGAATTGGCAAAAAGAAAGCCGAAGCACTTCTACTGAAATTTGGCACCATTGCGGCATTAAAAAAAGCGACTGCCAGTGAATTGGCAGCCGTTGCAAAGGTGAATGAGCAGAAAGGTGAAGAATTGCGTCAATTTATTGAAAATGCGTTTTGAATCGAATCACAAAGCCGTGACCTGTGTGATTGCAAAACACAGTTTTGTTTAGTCTTTTGCCATATGGACGATGGTATGTGGATAGCTGAATTCGATGCCGTTTTGATTGAATGTTTCCCGAACATTTTCCAGCATATCAAAATAAACGTCCCAGTAGTTTGCGTTATCAACCCATACTCTAACGGTATATTCGATATCATTGGATTTGAAGTCGCTTAATCGGACAAATGGCAGGTGTTCTTCATCCGTTTTGATACGCTCGTCTGCGGTGATAACGCTCATGATGGCGTTTTTAACATCTGCTGTTTGGGCATCATAGGAAACGGTGAATTTCAGATCAACACGGCGCAGTGGTTCTTTGGAATAGTTGATGATTTTCTGTGCGGCGATATCACCGTTTGGGATCAGTTCCACCTTATTGTCAAAGGTGTTGATGGTGGTACGCAGCAGCGTAATGGCTTTGACCGTGCCGCTATAACCGCCAATTTCCACAACATCGCCTACCACAAATGGTTTGGACATCAAAACGGTAATACCAGAAAAGATATTGGTTAAAATATTCTGAACCGATAAGGATAATGCTAAAGATACCACACTTAATAATGCGACCAGCGAACTGGTTTGAATTTTGAGTGCATCTGCTGCAAAGATGATAGCCAGAATCCAGAGCAGGATTTTCATGGCGGATTTTGCAAATCCTTTGATACCGTCATCCAGTTTTGTCTTGTTTAAAACTTTATCTGCTGCTTTGGACAGCAGGGCGATTAGAATCCGGCATACTACCAGAATGATGAGAGGTTTTAGGAAAAAAAGCGCAATGGAGACCAGCTTTTCCCATGTAAAAAAATCTAAAAATTTTTCCATTATAAACACTCCATGTATCGTATTTTTAAATCAAAAAAACTCGATTAATCTATATTTGATTTTAGCATGATTTCAAAATTTTGTCAACATAATGGGAGTTGTGAAAATCTGTACATATTTGTGAAATGTTTGATATATTGACTTTTCTTTTAAAATAGAGTAAAATAATGCTGTACATCGAATGAATCTCTGCCAATGGTATATTTGTGCCGATTTGGTAGATTATGAAAGAGGGAACGCTATGAAATTTCTGGTAGTCGGAGGCGGCGGACGTGAGCACGCCATCATCAAAAAATTATCTGAAAGCAGCAAAGTGGATAAAATCTATGCTGCACCGGGCAATGGCGGTATTGCAGCTCTTGCTGAGTGCGTGAATATCAAAGCAACCGATATTCCGTCCATGGTAGAATTTGCAGTAAATCAACAGATTGATTTCTGTGTGGTTGCACCAGATGATCCGCTGGTTTTGGGCATGGTCGATGCGATGAATGAAAAAGGCATACCATGCTTCGGTCCAAATAAAGCAGCGGCTGTCATTGAAGGCAGCAAGGCATTCTCTAAAGACCTGATGAAAAAATATAACATCCCAACCGCAGAGTATGAAATTTTCGATGACCCGAATAAAGCTATCGAATATATCACTGCAAGAGGAGAATTCCCGGTTGTTATTAAAGCAGATGGTTTGGCACTGGGCAAAGGTGTTTTGATTTGCAATACATTTGAAGAAGCAAAAGCAGGCGTTGAGGAGATTATGGTTGACCAGAAATTCGGCGCAAGCGGCAGCCAGATTGTTGTTGAGGAATTTTTAACAGGTCCGGAGGTTTCCGTTTTGTCCTTTACGGATGGAAATGTCGTTATTCCAATGATTTCTTCGATGGATCATAAACGAGCCCTGGATGATGATATGGGCTTGAATACTGGCGGTATGGGTACCGTTGCGCCAAACCCGTATTACACCGAAGAAATTGCAGCGGAGTGCATGGAGAACATCTTCCTGCCAACCATTCACGCGATGAATGCAGAGGGTCGTACCTTCAAAGGATGCCTGTATTTTGGTTTAATGCTGACGCCAAAAGGTCCGAAGGTTATCGAATATAATTGTCGTTTTGGTGATCCAGAAACGCAGGTTGTACTGCCACTTCTTAAATCCGATCTGGCTGACATTTTTATGGCAGTTGCAGAAGGCAAACTGGCAGACATAAAAGTAGAATTTGAATCTGGTGCAGCAGCTTGTGTTATTATGGCATCGGGCGGCTACCCGGTTTCTTATAAAAGTGGTTATGCGATGACTGGTATTGATGATGCAAACGTTCTGCCGGATACATATGTTTATCATGCAGGCAGCAAGCTGATGGACGGCAATATCGTTACCGCAGGCGGCCGTGTATTGGGTGTTACCGCAAAAGCGTCTGATTTGCAGACCGCGTTACAGAAAGCATATCGTGCAGTAGACTGCATTCATTTTACAGATGCACATTATCGTCGGGATATTGGCAGACGTGCATTGCTCGCAGGAAAAGAATAATCCTGCATATGGAAAGGTGATTGTTATGACAAAAATTGATATTTTCTCCGGATTTCTTGGAGCAGGCAAAACTACTTTAATCAAAAAACTGATTCAAGAAGCATATGTAGGTGAAAAGCTGGTTTTAATAGAGAATGAGTTCGGTGAAATCGGTATTGATGGCGGTTTTATGAAAGAAGCAGGTATTCAGGTCAATGAGATGAATTCTGGCTGCATTTGCTGTAGCTTGGTCGGTGACTTTGCAGAAGCATTGCAGAAGGTAATTGACGAGTATCATCCGGACAGAGTCTTGATTGAGCCGTCTGGTGTGGGCAAACTATCCGATATTATCACCGCTGTTCAGAAAGCGAATACGCATGGTGCTGTACTAAACAGCTTCACCACTGTTGCAGATGCTAACAAATGCAAAATGTATATGAAAAACTTCGGTGAGTTTTACAATAACCAGATTCAGAATGCTTCTACTATTATCCTTTCCCGTACTGCTGGTATCAAGGACGAGAAGTTACACGCCGCTCTGGAGCTCATCAAAGGTTTAAATGATAAAGCAACTGTTATCACGACTCCATGGGAAGACCTCGACGGCAAACAGATTCTTGCTGCTATGGAGAATACTTCTTCCTTACAATCTGAGATGGACCAGCTGGCTGCTGAAATGCATGAGCATGACGAGCATTGTACCTGTGGCTGCCATGACCATGAGCATCATCATGAGCATGACGAGCATTGCACTTGTGGCTGCCACGACCATCATCATGAGCATGACGAGAACTGCACTTGTGGCTGCCACGACCATGACCACGAGCATCATCATGAGCATGACGAGCATTGCACTTGTGGCTGCCACG
>JAHHTP010000025.1 GCA_020024615.1 Oscillospiraceae bacterium | reverse complement strand
ATATCAGGTGATACAAATCAATTTGATTTTATATGGTTTTGAGCATATAATGATGATATTACATAAGGAAAAGAGGATTTAACCATGGCAAACAAACAGAATAAAATCACAGTTTATGACATCGTGCTAATCGGTTTGATGGCGGCACTCTGCTTTGTCGGAACTTATCTGCATATTGATATTCCGACTCCGCTGGGCAAAACCATGATTCACTTCGGCAATGTATTTTGCCTTCTGGCGGGTATGCTGCTTGGCGGTGTGCGTGGCGGTTTAGCAGCTGGCATCGGTTCGATGTTTTATGATATTTTAGACCCGGCATATATTTCTGAATGCTGGATTACCTTTATCAACAAATTTATGATGGCATTTTTATGTGGCATTGTCGTCAGCTATGGTGTGAAAAAAATTGCTGCTCTCCATGAAAAAGCACAATCTGGCGGTTCACAGCATAAAACGGCAAACAGCACTCTGATCAAAACTTTGTTTGGTATCAGCAGTGTGGTTATGGCGGTTATGGCGGTTTTAATTGGAATGGAAGGCTATCAGAAGATTACTGCAATGGTTTCAGGAGAAGAAACCGATATCACCGGCGGCGTAATTATGGTTATTGGTGCGGTTATTTTAACGGTTCTGCTGATTGTGGGCGTTGTAATTGCTTTGCGCCGACTGTTCGCAAAACAGCAGAGTAAAGCCGAACTGGATGCTTCTACTGCAAAAATCACCTTTACAACCCGTCTGTTCGGCGGTGTTACTGGTATTGTCGGATATGTTGTTTTATATCTGACCAAGAATTTTATCATGGGTCTTTTGCAGCATCAGGAGATGGCTACCATCATCACCACTTTAATCACCAAAGGCAGCATTTCGCTGATTAACGGTGTGATTGCGATTGTTATTTCCATGCTGCTTGCACCATATTTTGTAATGGCTTTGCAGCGCAGTGGTCTGGATCGTAAAGTCATGATCAGAAGCGCAAAATAATCAACTAAAAAAACGATATGTGATATCAATTCCGTAGTAAACTAAGCTTGTTTGCTGCGGAATTTTTGTTGCAATCAGGCGAATAGTGTGTTATAATGTAAATTGCCAAAGACGACAGAATAATAGAAAGGATGAGAGAAATGGTAAATAATCCGAAATACGGCCGTACTGAGAGTCCGCGCGTGGTGCGAACCAAGGGCATTCAACAACTCCCTTCTGGACGCAGACCAAATACCAAATCCAGTAAGCGCAAACCGAAGAAAAATAAAGCTCTGATCACGATGATGTCATTGTTGCTTGTGCTGATATTGGGTGTGGCTACGATTGGCGGGTATTATGCAATCACCATTGGAAGTGAACTCAATGGAAATGATCTGAGCAGTGATGATCTTGGAATTGACTATGAAGATGCTTTGCTGAATGACAAGGACAATACCTCAATTATCAATATCGCCTTATTCGGCGTGGATCAGCGCAAGGATGAAGCATGTCGATCGGATGCAATTATGGTGCTATCGGTGGATAAAAAGCATAAAAAAATAAAGGTTTCCTCGTTGTTGCGTGATTCGCTGATAGAAATCGAGGGACATGGACAGAATAAGATGGCACATGCCTATTACTACGGTGGACCAGAGCTTGCCATCAAAACGATTAACCAGAATTTCGGCTTAAACATTAAAGAGTATGTCACTGTTAACTTTAATGAGCTGGCACAGATTGTTGATGCGGTTGGTGGTGTTACCATCACAGTTAAAGATAATGAGTGCAAATACTTAAATAAAAACCTGCGTGAGCAGGCGAAATACGATAGTTTTCGAGCATCGGATTATTATATCAATTCGGCGGGAGATTATCATTTAAACGGTCAGCAGGCTCTTGCCTATGCCAGAATCCGTTATGCTGATTCCGACTTTATTCGAACCGATCGTCAGCGTACGGTTATGCGCCAGATCTTCAATGAAGCACTCAACATGAACAAGCTGCGTTATCCGGAGTTTGCAAAACAGTTTTTAGCAGTTTGTGAAACTTCTCTTGATTTTAGTGACTGCATCTCGCTTGCCGGGATTATGGCAAAAAATCCACAGTTTGTGGATCTGCGCCTTCCACTAAAAGAACATCTTATCAATGGCAACTACTATGTAAAAGGCGTTTCTTATGTATACTACGATGTACCGGCTACCGCAACGGTGTTGCGCGATTTTATCTATAATGATATCATTCCGGAGGCAGCCAACAACGGAGAAACATCACTTTCCCCTTCTAGTGGAAACTGAATAGAATAATCATGCGAAGGAATTTCCGAAAGGGGGATTCTTTCGCTTTTTTTGACGGTTACAAACTGGTTGCAAAGGTGTGAATTTTTATAAAAGGCTTGTTTGCATTTTGGGTTTGTGTTATAATAGAATCATTATGGGCAATGTTCATATAGATGAAGGATGGTTGAAAACAGTATGAAAATACGATACAAAATACTTTCACTTCTGGTGTGTATGGCCGTCTTGCTAAGCTTTGGGGGGTGCACCTCATTTGTGGGGGTGGAAGGGCTTTTGTCTCCGCCACAGTTAGAGGGCGATCAGCAGGAGATATACAATGCACTGTGCAGAAGTGTGACTGGTGAGCCGGATCTGGTTTATCCGATTAAAGGTAAGTATAAATCTGCTATTACGCTTCTGAATATCGATGACGAGGAGTCGATGGAAGCAATTGCGTTTTATGCGACGAGCCAGAATACCGCTGGTGGTATCACTACTATGCCAATACGCGTCAATATACTCGACCTGCGGGATGGAAACTGGGTTTCAGTTTATGATATGGGTGTGGATGCTGATGAGGTGGAAAAGCTGGATGTCATTCGTTCCAAAGGACAACGGTATCTGGCAGTTGGCTATAACTATGCTGGCACACCGGAAAAGCAGGTAAAGATTTATCGGTATGCTGACAATATCCTATCAGCAATAAATGAGTTTGCGGCAATCAATTATGAGATCTGTGACCTGAATGAAGATGGAAGTGACGATATTGTCAAGCTTATCACGGTATCCACCCATGGTCCGGAAAGCGAACCGGTGCAGACGCATGTGGAGGCACGGTTGGTTCAGATGGAAAAAGGTAAATTTACCGTTGTCGATCATGTTAAGATGTATCCGACAGTTACAGAATATGCAGAAATTCATATTGGAACACTGCTCGATGGAAAGACAGCACTTTATATCGATGGTGTTATTGGTATTCAAATGATTACCGAGATTCTGATCTGTGATGAGGAGAAGAGGCTTTGTAACCTGCTATATGATGGAACAAAAGAATCCAAATCGCGTGTTTTGGAAACCCAACGGCAGGCAGGTGTCTATGCAGCCGATGTGGACGGTGACGGGGCATATGGCATTCCGCAGACCATCCCGGCTCTTGGGTACGAACAGAAAGAGCGTTATGAGCAGCTTTATTTTACAAACTGGAACTGTTATACATCAAACGGAACCAGACGCAGCTATCTAAGCTATACCGATTTCTCGCTCGGGTATGTTTTTAGAATGCCGAGCAGCTGGAATAATATGGTGACAGCGGAGGTTTCGGCGGTAGATAATGAAATCACCTTTTATGAGTATGTTCCTGATATGAATGCACGCGGACTTCCGATTCTTTCTATTCGGGTTATGAGTCGTTCCAGCTATACATCGGAAGGAGTTTCGGGTAAATATCAGATGCTGCTGACAAATGGACAGCTTGTATTTTTATATTATTCTCATAATAATATTTCAAATTTGACACTGAATGAAGAAATTGTAAGGGATAGTCTATATCTGCTTAATTGATAAAAGCAGTCAAAACGATAGAAACGAAAGGCAGGATTCATAATGAAAAGGATTTTGGTTTGTGAAGACGAGGATGCAATCCGCGACTTTGAGGTGATTAACCTAAAGCGCAGTGGATATGATGTTGTGGATGTTTCCAACGGAGAGGATGCGTTAAAGGTATTTGCAAAAGAGGGAAATACCTTTGATGTTGTACTTTTAGATGTTATGATGCCAGGAATGGACGGATTTGAGGTCTGCAAGCAGTTGCGGTCGCAGAGCGAAACGCTGGGCATTATCATGCTGACTGCAAAGACACAGGAGATGGATAAGGTGCGCGGTTTGATGATCGGCGCGGATGATTATATCACCAAGCCGTTTTCTCCAAGCGAGCTGATGGCAAGAGTGGATGCTATTTACCGTCGTGTGAGCATGACAAGTAAGCCACAACCGTCCGCACAGGAAATTGTTTCGGGTGATTTTGTGCTGAATTTAAAGAGCCGTACGCTGACCAAGCGTGGCAAACCAATTGATTTAACACAGGTGGAATATCAAATTATGGAGTATTTTCTGCATAACCGAAATACTGCTCTGGAGCGAAGTGCAATTCTCGATCATATCTGGGGTACCAATTATTACGGCGATATCAAGATTGTGGATGTCAATATCCGCCGTCTTCGTATGAAGGTAGAGGATGAACCGTCCAATCCGACACATATTCAGACGGTATGGGGATACGGATATAAATGGCAGGATTAAAACAGAAACGGAAAGATGCACAACCGCCTGTAACGCCGGAAAATAGGGAAAATCAAAAATGGATGCGCCGTGAAAGTATTACGCGCCGTTGGATTCTCAATACTCTCTGTGTGGAGGCAGCGGCACTTTTGATTGCAGGTGTGGTATTTGCGATGCTGTTTAATAATTTTTATTATAACAGTGCTCAGCAAGCCGTCATGTCAAGAGCCAATACGATTTCTTCACTACTGTTGCGCAACAGTGAGGATTCTATTTCCAATTTTAATCGGGAATTTCGGTCGCTGATTGAGGATTTTTCGGATAAGCATATGATGGCAGTGTATGTCATCAGTCATGATGGCAGGATAGTTCTTTCGTCTACTGGTTTTGAGGCAGAGCATAGAGAGAAGATGCCGGATTTTGAGGAAGCTGTGGTCAGTTCTGATGGGATTGGACGGTATATCGGATACTCCGATCAGGGGGAGAAGATTCTTGCTATCTCGGTATTGGTGCAGAATCTAAACAGCGAATACTGCGCAATACGGTATGTAGTATCGCTGGAAAAGGTGGATTCCACCAACCTGATGTTCATTGCTTTTTATATCTGTGCGGCATTGGGGGTCATGCTGTTAGTAACAGTATCAGGACTTTATTTTGTGCGTTCGATTGTTATGCCAGTTCATGAGGTTGGTATGGCTGCCAGAAAGTATGCTGCTGGTGATCTGTCCACCCGTATTCTGAAAAAGAGTGATGATG
Organism: Oscillospiraceae bacterium; assembly: GCA_020024615.1. Classification (GTDB taxonomy): domain Bacteria; phylum Bacillota; class Clostridia; order Oscillospirales; family Ruminococcaceae; genus JAHHTP01. The sequence goes on along the minus strand of JAHHTP010000025.1, from coordinate 16,749 downwards.
AACTGGGTGAATTGTGTGATTTAATCAATGACATGGCAGATGAACTGGAAGCAGCCGAGAAGATGAAAAATGAGTTTATTTCATCGGTTTCCCACGAGCTGCGCACTCCATTAACCGCTATCCGTGGTTGGGCAGAAACGCTGAATGATCTGCCGTATGATCGGGGAACCATGCAGAAGGGAATGCATGTTATTATGGTGGAAACTGACCGTCTTTCGGGTATGGTAGAGGAGCTTTTGGACTTCTCGCGTATTCAGTCGGGACGGTTTACACTGGTTCAGGAAAAGCTTGATCTGGTAGCAGAATTATCAGATGCAGTGCTGATTTTTACTGAGCGTGCAAAACAAGAGAACAAGCAGCTAATCTATGAAGAACCGCTGGAAGTTGCCGTGATTACAGGTGACCGAAATCGTCTGCGCCAGGTGTTTATCAATGTCATTGACAATGCTTTGAAGTATTCTGACGAAGGTGATACCGTGACAGTAAATGCAGGGTTAGAGGATGATTTGTTTATCATTCAGATCGGGGATACTGGCTGTGGTATTTCCAAACAAGATCTGCCACGGGTTAAGGAAAAGTTCTTTAAGGCTAACAATACCCGTCGCGGTTCAGGCATTGGACTCGCGGTTGCCAATGAGATTGTTGCCATGCATGGTGGTTATATGGATATTGAAAGCGAACTGGATGTCGGTACCAATGTCATTATCCGTATTCCGCTGGATAAAGTAGATTTACCAGAGGAAGTGGCTGGTAATGTATCCGAATTCAAATATGGTTTTGATGAAAAAACACGGTAAAAATAACAAAAGTATAGACTTTTTGTCGATTTCCCGCTATAATAGATAATAGAATAGCAGGAAAGGTGTGAACGGTATGTACAGAGCAATAAGTATGAAACAATGGGTGGCAGGTTTGCTGGTACTCCTTTTATGTCTGTGCATGCCGGTCTGTGCGTTTGCTGTACCCAATACAGCGAATGCTGATCGGAAAATCAATATAACCCTGACGATACAGGAAAGGATTACTGATTCCTATTATATGAAGTGTATTGCTTTTTCGCTTCCAAAAAAATCATTTTTTTCCGATTTGATGGATGCTTGTGTGCAGAAGGGATATATTCAGGAATGCAACTTTGAGGAAGATATTCTTGAGAGCATTGTGTTTAGCGATAGAACATCCTTTGCAAAAGGGGATTATGGAGTTCAGAGTGGATTTTTCCTACAGTATGATAAAAAAGTGTTATTGCCATTTGCGGATTTCAAACTAAAAGATAAGCGGCACTATGCACTGGAATATAAAATGCATCCAGATGACATCTCGAAGCGATTGAAAAGCGAAAGCGTTGTGTCCAATGCTCAGTTTAAGTGGGATGGAAGCTGGGAGGCCGTTTTAGATGGTGCTTGCAGCTGGCTGTATCACAATCGTACCAGGGGAAGCGCACAAGCTGTGACTGCACTCGGCGTCGCAAGGCAGACTGCCAATCCAGAAGATGTTAGCCTGCTTACTTATATGCAGGATCAGAAGTATAGCGATCTTCCCGATCTGGTTGAGGCACTGTATGGCCTGACTTATTGTGGTTATGGACACCCAGTGGTAAACGGAGAGAATTTGGTGATGCGGCTTGCAAATTGCGCCAAACCAGATACCTGCAAATCCTCACTGCTGTGTGATATTTTGCAGCTGTATGACACTGCGGACCACAATATTCCGAATGAAGTTTTAATGTCGAGAAATGCAATTATCCAAACACTTCTTTCCCGTCAGAATGAGGACGGTGGCTTTTCTCAGGTCAAGGGTGCAGTTTCTAGCATTCGTGCTACGGCTAAGGTGATTTCGGTACTTCAGCCATATCGGGAACTAAAAGTGGTTGACTCGGCGGTGTTTGATGGTATCAGCTATCTGCTTTCGCCACAACCCCGCAATCTGCTGTTTGACCATAGTGAAATTTTGGATTGTACCATGGTTGCACAGATGTTGGTTGCTATATGCAGCGCGGATCTTCCGATGAATGATGTGTACTTAACCAGTGCCGGCGTGACCTATGCGGACTTACTGCGGCAGTATGTGTGTGTATCGGGTGGGTTTTCAAAAAGGCCGGGTGGCGAAGCAGATGAGAATGCTACGGCTGCCGCAATTATCGCGATGTATGCCCTGAAAACCAAGAAAAATCCATACATACAGGACATGGTTTTAGTACCGCTTGTTATTAATGTCGATCATTCTGATGAGTCGATGGTGCAAGAGGCACAGTTGCTGCAAGCACCACAGCGTAAGATAAACAAGAATTTTTCTCTTGCTGTCGGATGCGTAATTGTGTTGATTGGATTTGAGGTAGTACGTTACATTATCTATCGTCGAAAACAGATGCAAAAAGAATCCAAAGACGAATGAGAAAGGCGAGGTATTCATGATAGATCAAAACAGGAAACAGCGTTCGCTGCATGGCAGTTTGGGCGTAACGGCAATTAAGCTGTTGCTGTTTGCAGGATTGTTTTTTATATTTTTTGGCTTTTTTGCGGTATCCAGTCCACAAATTATGCGGGCATCCCGTACCGCAGCGGTTACAATGACCACATATGTGATTCTAACTCTATGTATGATTCGCATTTACGGTGGCTTTTCGATTGGTAGAAAACGCCCACTTGAGATTCTAATTGCCACGATGATTTCAACGGTCTTTACCGACCTTGTCACCTATTTTGAACTGGAAATCATGAATGTCAACCAGTACAACCACTCCCGGCTTCAATTTCGAGAGTTTGATGTTATTTTGATCGTACTGATGTTTCAGCTGATCTGGGTCTTTTTGCTGACTTATCTGGCACATAATTTGTACTTTCGGTATAATCCACCCGAAAAATGTCTGCTGATCGTTGGAAATTTATCCAGCAAGGATGATTATCTGCGCAGATTTGCGCGCCGGAAAAAGGAATTTCAGGTGGACAAGATTTTGTCTGTGGATGATACAAATTGGAAATACGAAATCCGCAATGCAGAAACGGTATTTTTAATTGATATCGGTGCGGCGCGGAAAGCGGAAATCATTGATTATGCATATAAATATCACAAGGATGTTTATACCACTACTGAGCTTTCAGATGTTGTTATCAATTGTAGCAAGCATTTTCTGTTGGATGATATTTCGATGTTATCCTCATCGTTTCGAGGTTTGAGTTTAGAACAGCGTTTCTTAAAACGCGCGCTGGATATTTTCGTTTCTACCTTTATGATTATAGTTACCAGCCCGATTATGATCATAGAAGCAATTGCAATCAAGGTAGGAGATAGGGGGCCAGTATTTTATAAGCAGGAGAGATTGACAAGAAACGGAAAAATCTTTAAAGTTATCAAGTTCCGCACTATGCGTGTGGACGCTGAGAAGGCAGGTAAAGCACAGCTCTGCAAGGAAAATGATGACCGCATTACGCCAGTAGGAAAAATTCTGCGTAAAACCAGAATGGATGAATTACCACAGCTGTTCAATGTATTTGTTGGTGAAATGAGCCTTGTCGGTCCGCGTCCAGAGCGTCCAAGTATTGCAGCTGAGTATTATAAAGAGATTCCAGAATTTCAGTTCCGATTGCGTGCAAAAGCTGGTTTGACTGGTCTGGCGCAGATTATGGGTAAGTATAACACGACTCCGCGTGACAAACTAATGCTGGATTTGATGTACATAGAGCGGTACAGCATCTGGGAGGATATTATGATTCTGTTCCAGACTGCGTTGGTGTTCTTTAAATCAGATTCGACCGAAGGCTTTGATGATAAGAAAAAGACCGAGTTTTCGCAGAAGAATGCGGAAAATAAATAACGGTTTGTGATAGAAGAAAGGAAGTTATCCATGCAAAAACGCTATGTGGGGCTTTTGTCCCTGTTAAGCGGATTATCCTATCAAACGGATGCAACAATCGAAGAACTCTCTGCCATTTCTGTATCAGATGTCATTTATGACTCTCGCAGAGCGGTAGAGGAAACCGTTTTTGTCTGCACCGTTGGCGAGATGCACGACAGCCACAAGTATGCAGCTGATGTATATGAAAAAGGCTGTCGGGTTTTTGTTGTGCAGAGGAAGCTGGATTTACCAGTGGATGTGGTACAGATTGTTGTGGAGAACGGTAGAATTGCGCTTGCAAAGATGGCACATGCGTATTTTGACAATCCAGCAAAACGCTTGCATATCATCGGTGTGACTGGAACCAAAGGAAAAACTACGATTGCTAATTTAACTGCCTCGGTATTAAACGGACTGGGATTTAAGACTGGCTGTATTGGTACCAACGGTGTAACATTTGATGGTGTGACTACCCCAACCGGATATACCACACCAGAAAGCTATGAGCTGGCACAGGTGTTTGCAGACCTGCTGGCAAGAGGGGCGGAATATATCGTCATGGAGGTAAGTTCCTTAGGTGTCAAACAGCATCGTATTGAGGGACTAAACTTTGATATTGGTGTGTTCACCAATCTTTCTCCGGATCATATTGGCCCGAAAGAGCATGCAACGATGGAAGAATACATTGCCTGTAAGGCGGATTTGTTCAGAAGATGCAGTTGGGGCGTGTTAAATGCTGATGATGTCCATGCAAAAGTGATGGCAGAGGCTTGTGTTGCTGAAAATAAGCGGTACTGCACCTATTCCTTGTCTGCCGCCTCAGATTATAGAGCATGGGATTTATCCTCATGGCAGTCAGCTAACGCACTCGGCGAGCAGTTTTGCTGCAATGTATTTGGGAAAGAGCGAATGTTTCAGATTGGACAACCTGGCGAATTTTCGGTATCTAACGCATTGGCGGTGCTTGCGGTCTGTCGTTTGGTTTTTGAAATGCGACAGGAAGAAGCGTGTGTAGATCAGATTGAGGCTGCTTTGAAAGCGGCTGTGGTACCAGGGAGAATCGAATTGGTTTCTGCATTGCCGGATGCAACAGTGATTATTGACTATGCACATAATGAGTTGAGTATGGAAAGTCTGCTGACCACTTTGCAGCAATTTGACTATAAGCGTTTGGTGGTGTTGTTTGGTTCGGTTGGATGCCGCAGTCAGATCAGACGCGCGCAGCTTGGCCATGTGGCGTCGAAGTATGCGGATTTCTGTATTTTGACATCGGATAACCCGGATACTGAGGATCCGATGCAGATTGTAGACGAGATTGCACTTGCATTTGCAGGCAGCGATACTGAATATATTAAAATACCGGATCGTAACAAGGCCGTGGCATACGCAATCTCCCATTATCAGCCAGGAGATATGATTGTGCTTGCTGGTAAGGGTCATGAAAATTATCAGCTAATTGACGGTGTGAAGGTGCCGTTTTGTGAAAAAGAAATTGTACTGCGCATCGCAGATACGATGCAGGCTGCGCTGTAACAGCAGGAGGAAAAAATAAAATGGAACAGGGTGTCGTAGATTTTCTGCCGATTTTGCTTGGCAGTGATGTAAATGCATATGGTATGGCAAGAGCATTTCACGAGGAATATGGTATTACCTCGGTTGCGGTATGTAGATGGCAGCTTTCAGCAACCGCCGATACCAAACTGATTCAGTTTGAGTTTGAGCCGGATCTGGAGAATCCTGAAGTGTTCATCAAGACCATGAATCGGATTGCTGACAAATACGCTGGCAAAAAACTGGTTTTAGTACCATGTTCAGACGGCTATATCAAGCTGATGATTCATTTTCAGGATCAGTTAAGAGAGAGATTCTGCTTCAACTGTATTTCTGAGCCGCTTTTGCAGGAATTACAGCTGAAAGAGAATTTCTATAAAATTTGTGATAAGTACGGCTTTCTATATCCGAAGACTACCGTTCTAACCAAGGACAACTATAAAGATGCAAAACTGCCGTTTGATTTTCCGGTTATTATCAAACCATCTAATTCCGTAGAATACTGGAAATGTTCCTTCCCAGGTAAATTAAAAGTATTCATTGCGCAGGATAAAGCGGAATTTTTGCGCATTTTTGAGGCAATCTACAACAGTACCTATCAGGATCATTTGACTGTTCAGGAATATATCCCAGGCGATGATTCCAATATGCGCGTATTAAACTGCTATGTCGGTACTGACCACAAGGTCAAGCTGATGAGTCTGGGACATGCACTTTTAGAGGAGCATACCCCACAAGGCATCGGTTCGTATGCAGCAGTTATTAACACCTTTGACCAGAAATTGTTGGATAAATTCCAGTATTTCTTAGAGGATATTGGTTACTCCGGTTTTGCAAACTTCGACATCAAATATGACAGCCGTGATGGCGAATACAAACTGTTTGAAATCAATATTCGTCAGGGTCGTTCCAGTTTCTTTGTCACCGGAGCGGGCTACAATCTTGCCAAATGGCTGGTTGATGATGTGGTATACCACAAACCGCAGCAGCTGACCTATGCCACCAACGAGTGCCTGTGGACCATGATTCCGAAAGGTGTTATCAAGAAATACTGCCAGAATAAAGAACTGACCGAGAAGGCAATGCAGTTGATCAAAGAAGGCAGATGGTGCAATTCGATGCACTATGAACCGGATTTGAATGTTAAGCGCAGAGTGCGTCTCCAGCTTTCTTTGATGAATCAGTATCGAAAATACAAAAAATATTTTGGCAAGAAGGGTATGCCGGCAAAAAAATAAGTTTCCGGCTCATATAATAGAAAGGCGCATCCGTATGGATAAGAAATTACTTGGTATCATCGGCGGTGTTGGTCCGATGGCAACCGCATATTTTATGGAGAAGATCGTGGACATGACCGAATCGGAGACCGATCAGCAAAACCTTGATATGATTGTACTTAACCATTGCAGCATACCGGATAGAACGGCGCATATTTTAGATCATTCCAAGCCGAATCCGGGTCCGATTATGGCGGCAGATGCCAGAAAATTGGAGCAGATGGGTGCAGAGGTAATTGTTACCCCCTGCAACACCGCACATTATTTTCATGATGAGATTGAATCGGGATTAAATGTGCCGTTTCTGAATATGATTACTTTAACTGCCAAGGAATTAAAGCGGCAGGGAGCCAAAACGGTGGGGATTATGGCGACCACCGGCACCGTGCAGACTGGATTGTTTCAGCAGGCACTAACAGCACAAGGGATTGAGAGCGTTGTTCCAGATGCAAAATATCAGGATAAAGTGATGATGCTGATTTATGATGAGGTCAAAGCGAATGCTCCGGTGACGATGGAGGATTTCTATATGGTTGCTGCTCACTTAAAAGAGCGGGGCTGTGATCGCATTATTTTAGGATGTACGGAATTATCGGTAATCAAGCAGCAGTATCATCTGTCGAAGCAGTATATTGACAGTTTGGATGTATTGGCGGTTAATACGATTCAGGCGTGTGGCTATCCAGTCAGCGAAGAAGCGTTGTATAAACGCGGTTTAAAACTATTTGCGGATTAAGGAGTACGGTTTGTTAAGCAATATTACCATCCGTGTGGTAATCGGACAGAATCATATCTGCATATGACACTGTACATTCTTATTTTTATAAAAGCGGCTGTTAACCAGCCATAATTCCATACAGGAGAAGGTTTATGCGCAGAACAAAATCGGAAAAATGGGTGCGTCCACATCCGGCGACCATTGTACTGTACTCATTGCGGCAGATATTGCTGTTGTTGATTCCGATTGTTCGTGCGCTTTTTTCATCCCAGAATGATTTTACCAACTGGAATCGCTATGTATGGGTGGATCTGCTGGCGATTTTCGGAATGTTCGGTTTCGGATATATGCGATATCTGGCAACCGGGTTTCGGATAGAAGGGCAGGGAATTATCTGTCAGAATGGATTGATTTTACATCGCAGAGGATATATTCCATTTTCAGAAATCAGTGTGTTGGTATGTGAGAAAAGCTTTTTCTGGTTTCCGTTGCGATATTGTCTGGTATATTTGGATACCGATGCTGGTGGAAAGCATGAGGCGGATTTTAAAATTGCACTCAGCTATCGGCAATATGACACAATCCGGCATGAACTGTCGAAAGTCTGCATTGACCATCAGGCGGCACGGCGAATTTCGCGTGGGAAATGGTGGGAGATTTTGTTTTTATCTTTTTTATCCTCCGATTCTCTCAGCGGAATTTTGTTTATATCAGCAACCATCTCTGGATTTGGTGATTTGTTCAGTATTGATATCCGCCAGCTGATTACCGACAATTTTGAATATCTGTATCAGTTTGCAAATAAGCTTGTTATTAAAATTCCACCAGTTGCGGCGTGGATTGCATATATTCTGATTATCACATGGAGTATATCTTTTTTGATGCATACGGTGAAGAATATGCGTTTTACCGTTATGCGACAGGGAAATGCCATGGCAATTATTTGTGGAATGCTTTCCAGATACGATCACTGGATTCAGGTGAAACGCATCAATCGTTTGGATATCCGTCAGACCTTTGTGACAAGGCTGCTTGGTGTACAGTCAGTATTTGTGCGCAGCTGTGGTTACGGAAAGCAGAGTCAGAACCTTGCAGTACTGCTTCCGGCTGGAACCAATACACGGGTAAAGGCGCAGCTTTCGCTGCTGCTGCCGGAATATCCCATAACATCCAATCAAATTCGATCCAAGAAGAAGTATCTTCTGCGGTTTGCCGCACTGCCATTTTGGATGAGTATCGGGGAAATCCTGTTATTCTGGAAATTATCGCTGCTCTTGCCGAATTTGAAGGATACGGTGCTGTTTGTTGGTGCTGCTATGCTAATCCCAACGCTATGGTTATTTGTGGTGCGCATCACGGCGTATTTTCATAACGGTGCAGGAAAAACACAGGATGTGTACACCTTCCGTTACACCTACGGATATCGGTTTATGACAACGGTGGTACAGAAAGAGAAAATCACCAGTTTTACCATCCGGCAGACGGTTTTCCAGAGGATGAACGGCGGATGTGACCTGCTGATTTATGTCCGAGATGAGAAAAAGGCGCATTTCACCGTATGTAATCTCAACCGTAAAGAGGTAGAGCAGATTATGGGAATATAAAAAAACCGCTCAGAAATAGAGCGGTTTTTCTGTTTTGAACTAAATTTTTAGGTTTATAAATTACTCACGGATTGCATCTGCAATGGTGGAAGCAAGCAGCTGATAACCTTCTTGTGTTAGATGTACGCCATCTTGAGAATACAGTTCCGGGTGGTCAATTAGAATCGAAAACAGGTCGATGATAGGGATGTCTTTATCAGCTGCGATTTTTGCCGCAGCTGCATTTCTAGCTTTGACGATGTCAGTGCGTGGATGCACTTTGGAAATATCGGTATTTTCTCGAACTGGGGTGGTTAAAAGGATAAAGAATTTTTTATCCGAATAAGTGTTTTTTAGCTCGGTTACAACCGCTTCATAGTATTTGGCGTATTCTTCATCCGACAGGTGGAAGCCATGCAGGCCATTGTTGAACAGAATGACATCGAACTGAGGCATTTGAGAAGCCATCAGTTTAATGCCGGGCAGCAGGAACGCATTGTCGATTCCCTTGGATGATCCGAAACCATCGACATAGATTTTGCCATCATAGTACTGGTTGAGGGTGGTGCGCCAACCACAGGAGATGGAGTCGCCAATGGCTAAGACGCGCGGTGTAGTGGTGTTTTCGGCATGTTCCCACCAGATATTATCCCATTCGTAGGTTTCACGCACATTTTTGGTATCTTTTTCTTCGTAAGTAAACATGATAAAATTCCCCCTTTTTGCTATCCATTATAGCACAAGATAGAATCGTTGTCATTATTAAAAAATTGCTTTTTATGGTGCAGGAATCATGGTGATGATATATGAAAGACTACCGTGCTGATGGGGCTTTCCACAGTTGACAGGAGGGGAGAAAAATGATAAGATTAAAATAGAGTTTTATATGCAGGTTTCCATATTGTAATAAAATTGGAGGAAATACTATGAAAGAATCCATTTATACCATTCCGTTGACCGAAGTGTTTAACCCCAAAGACGGATGTCCGCTCTGCCGTTTAGAAGATATGCTGGTAGAACGCACAGTGGAATATATCATTGGTGCGGCTATGATGGAACCGGATGTTCGCGCAGAAACTAACCGTCTGGGTTTTTGTAGAAACCATTTGGAAATGATGCTGCCAAGAAAACGCAAGCTTGCTATGGCTCTGATGCTTGATACCAGAATTCAGGAACTGCTGGATGAATTTGTTCGACCAGAGAATTTCGATAAAAAGGGCAGTAAATATAAACCATCCCCAGCACAAAGCTGTTATGTCTGCGCACAGGTAGATGAAGTTATGAAGAAAATGCTTGATAATGTTATCACTCGTTTTGATTCTGACCCGGAATTTGCAAAATTGTACCGGGAGCAGCCTGCATATTGCATGAAGCATTTTGAAGCAATCGGAAATCGGGCATATCCAGTGTTGGGCAAGAAAAAAGCCGCTGAACTAATTCAGTTAACCGCAGAAATCACCCGTAAAAATATGAAAGACCTGCAAAATGACCTCAAAGATATGCAGTTGGCATTCGATTATCGCAATGCAGGAAAACCGATCAGCGAGCAGGTGAAAAATGCGGTGGAACGCACTGTGGAGTTTTTAGGAAAATGAATCAAAATATCATAAATATCGGCATTCTGGCGCATGTTGATGCCGGAAAAACCACTCTAACTGAACAACTGCTTTTGCAAACCGGTGCCATTCGTAAGGCTGGCAGCGTCGATTCGGGAACCGCTGTCACCGATAGTCTTGAGATCGAACGACAGCGCGGTATCTCGGTACGCAGTGCCTGTGTTTCAGTGGAATATGAAAACAGACGCATCAATATCATCGACACCCCAGGTCATGTTGATTTCTCGGGTGAGGTGGAGCGCGCACTTTCGATTTTAGATGCGGCGGTTTTGCTGATCGCAGCACCGGACGGCATTACGCAGCATACTCGCAGACTGTGGAAAGCGCTTAGAACCTTAAAGATTCCGACTTGTTTGGTTGTTAACAAAATTGACCATCCGGGGTGCAATATAGAGGCATTACTGTCAGAGATTCAGAAAGAATTTGAAATTACGCCTGTACCAGTCTGCTCAGTTGCAAATCAGGGCGATATTTTGTGTAAGGTCGGTGAGATTGATCATAATGGCATAGAGGAAATGACTACCGTAACTGCCGAGTTGGACGAGGAGATTGCAGATAAATTTCTATCCGAAGAAGATATTTCGTTTGAATTGCTGACATCCCGATTTGCTGCACTGGTTGCAAAGGGAGAGGCATATCCGTTTGGCTGTGTTTGTGCGGCAAAAGGCGAGGGGGTCAAACAGCTGTTATCGGATATTTGTACCTACCTACCATTCCATGCACTGGATACCGAAGACAAACGCCCGGTCGCAGGTGTCATTTATAAGGTGGAGCATCATCCGACTATGGGTAAAGCGTGCCACATTCGCTTATATGCCGGTAGTTTGAAAAATCGTGATACAGTTCAGATTTCGGGTTCAGATGAGGTATATAAGGTGACTCAAATCCGGCGCATTTTCTCTGGAAAATCTACTGACATTGGGGAGCTGCATTGTGGTGATATTGGCGCGGTATATGGGCTTTCTGGGGCAAAAACCGGGGATATCATCGGTGAAGTGCCATTCTATCAGGATTATAAATTGACTGCACCGTTGTTTTCCATTCGGCTGATTCCCGAAGATGATAGTCAGATGACCGAACTGGTAGCGGCAGTATCCGAGCTTGCGGACGAGGATCCACTTTTGAAAATGGTATGGCTGAAGGAGGAACGGGAGTTACAGGTGCAGATTACGGGCATGATGCAGAAAGAAATTCTAACAATGCTGTTAAAGGAACGATACCATCTGACACCGCAGATTTCTGAAGCCAGTGTTATCTACAAGGAAACACCAAGTAAAGCCGGAATTGGATTTGAGGCTTATACTATGCCAAAACCTTGTTGGGCGGTTATCAAATTTGAAATTACGCCATTACCGCGTGGAAGCGGATTTGTATATGAGAATGAGGCATCACCAAAAGACTGCGAATATCGCTATCAGGAGCACATCAAATCATGTCTGCCACGGTACTTAAAGCAGGGGTTGCATGGTTGGGAGGTTACCGATTTAAAGGTCAAGCTGGTGTATGCAGAGAATCACCACCTTCATACCCATCCATTGGATTTTTTCTTGGCAACGCCGCTTGCGTTTATGGATGGACTGCGCCGAACCGGAACAACACTGCTAGAACCAATGTTAAAGGTCAAAATTACCGCACCGGATAATATTCTGGGTCGAGTTATCGGTGATATTTTAGATATGCGTGGCAGCTTTGACACCCCTGAGATGAAAGAAGGAAGTTTCTGTCTGCGTGCAAGGATTCCGGCTGCTACCTCAATGGATTACCCAATTACACTCGGCAGCATTTCCGGTGGTAAAGGACTGTATGAAGCGGAATTTGATGGATATGAGGCGTGTGATCTGTCATTGGGCAGGGAAGTGCCATACCGCGGTTGCTGTCCGCTTGACCGGGATAAATGGATCTTATATTTCCGTGGTGCAATCAATCCCAATGAAATTTAAGTATAAATAAATGTTTTTTGGGAAAACTCCTCTTATGAAGGCTTGGAAAAGGAGGCGTTTTTCCTGATTAGAACCGATCTGGCAGCAGAATTTGCTGCAAACGCTACACATGAAGGTGTAACCATCACCCATCGAAATCTACCATATCCCGTAACCGATGTTCGGATTCTAACTGAAGATGCCGCAAAACGCATCGGAAAACCCTGCGGCAGATATTTTACGGTTGAGGAACTGAATTTTGCTGCACCGATGGAGAACTTTGAACACAGCATATCGGTTATTTCCGCTTTGCTGCGGGAATTGATGCCAAAAGGCGTCAAATGCGCATTGATTGTGGGGCTTGGAAACCGGGATATTACGCCAGATGCACTCGGACCTCAAGCGGTCAAGCAGGTGCTGGTAACGCGACATATTGGGACAGATATCCCAGGAATGAACGAACTATGCTCTACCGCTGCGATTGCACCTGGTGTGCTGGGACAGACTGGTATTGAAATAGCAGATCTTGTTCAGGCACTTTGCAGACAGATTTTGCCCGATTTGTTAATTGTTGTCGATGCGCTGGCTGCTGCGCAAAAAGAGCGGCTGTGCACCTCATTGCAACTGTCGGATACCGGAATTGTACCAGGGTCAGGTGTAATGAACCACCGCCATGCATTGGATGAACGAACACTGGGCATTCCAGTTATTGCAGTCGGCGTACCGACAGTCATTGCACTTGAGGATAGTCCGAAACGATTTGTTACACCCAGAGAGGTGGATTTGTGTATCGAACATTCCGCAAAATTTATTGGTCAGATCATCAATACTGCATTGCATCCGTCCCTATCGCTGTCAGAACTTCTTGCGTTTACGGGTTGATGGAACAAAATAGAACCTCCTGTCATACACTGTATCAGTTGTAATCAGCCGCTGACGAAACAGATTGACAGGAGGTTTTTTATGCCAACCATTTATAATCAGGCAAATGTAACCTATCACTATGGCAGAGAGCAGGGCAAGACCGGTACTGCTGCATCGAATCAGGCGCGTCTGACCTTACAGACCACGCTTGCCGTTACCAAATCCACTTTACAGGAATGTTACAATGTTGGTGATCTCTTAACCTATATTTTGACGGTCACCAATCAAAGCAGCAGTATGATTCCTACCGTGACATTAACTGATAATCTGGGCTCCTATACATTTTTGTCCACTTCTGGCCCAATGACACTAACGCCACTTGATTATGTCGGTCCGACCAAATATTACTATGGCAGCGTGTATATGGGAGAATTATCGGTAACGCAGACTGCAAATGGAATCTCATTCCAGTTAGAATCGCTGCCGGCAGGGACTGCTGCGATCCTGGTTTATACAGTAAAGGTCAATGAGTTTGCAGGTTTGGCGGCTGGAAGCAGCATCACCAACACGATCAGCTGGACAGATGCTTGTTCTGAGGATATTCAGACAGCAACCTGCACGATTCCTGTCTGTGTGAAACCAGATATTGTAATTGAGAAAAAAATGTGTCCGGATCCGGTGGTTTGCGGAGATACAGTAACCTATACCTTTACCTTCTTGAACTACGGTAATGAGCAGGCTTACTGTTTGCAGCTAACCGATCAGTTTACCCCAGCACCGACCATCACCGCCGTTTACTGGGAAAATCATCCAGTTTCTGCGAGCATGTATACCTATTCGGGTGGACTGCTGACCCTACCAAATGCGGCAAATCTGAACAATAATATTCTGGCTCCAGCAGATTATCCGGCAGGTACGGTAGGAAATCCGAATTGCTTCTTATGGGTACCGCCAGCATCCTATACACAGGATCCGGTTACCGGTGAAGTGACCGTGACACCGGGTGAAGCAGAAGTTCGAGTGGTAGGCGTCTTATAAGTTCGATATATTTGTTTTGCTGTGCATATCTTATGCGCCGTAAGCAGAAAAGACAAGAAAACTCCTGTACCCAGACGGATACAGGAGTAAAATTTTGTGTCTATTTGGCTGCATACCAAGCTAGCAAGGTCATAAACCTTTTGCGCTTAGTCGGCAGCAGCGGCAATAACAGCGTCCTGTAAGTTGGACGGTAATGTTTCATAACGCTCAAAGGTTAAGGTGAAGCTGCCTGCACCCTGGGTCATCTGGCGAACAACGGTAGCAAAATCAACCATCTCGCTCATCGGAACTTCTGCTTCAATTACAGTGGTCTGATCTTCATCTGGATTCATACCCAGAACTCTGCCGCGGCGTTTGTTTAATTCGCCCATCATATCACCGGTCTTGTCATCTGGAACGGTAACTTCCAGTTTGCCAATCGGTTCAAGCAGTGCAGGAGATGCCTGTGGTAAACCATTCTTATATGCCAGAGCGGCAGCCATCTTGAATGCGGCTTCAGAGGAGTCTACTGGATGATAAGAACCATCATACAGGTTAGCTTTTAATCCTACAACCGGGTAACCTGCCAATACACCTTTGGATACGCACTCGCGTAAGCCTTTTTCTACTGCCGGATAGAAGTTTTTCGGAACCGAACCACCAACAACGCTCTGTTCAAATACCATGTCAATCGAATCACACGGAGAGAATTCGATCCATACATCGCCGTATTGACCATGACCGCCAGACTGTTTTTTATGTTTGCCCTGAACTTTGACCGGTTTGCGGATGGTTTCACGGTATGCAATCTTCGGAGCAGTTAGAGTAGCGGTGATGCCGAATTTATTTTTCAGTTTTGCAAGAGCAATATCCAGATGCTGCTCGCCTAAACCGGACAGGATCTGCTGATGTGTTTCTACATTCTGCGTAAAGGTTAAGGTTGGATCTTCTTCCAATAGACGAGTAATCGACTGTGCCAGTTTACTGTCGTCACCTTTTTCGTCCAGGACAACTGCCATGGAATAGCACGGTTGTGGATAAGCAGCAGTTTCTACGGTATATGGCATGCCAATGTACAGGGTGTCACCAGTGCTTGCTGCCAGTTTGGAGATGGCACCGATATCGCCTGCTACCAGCTCTTTAACTTCATCCTGTTTTTTGCCTTTCATGCAAAGCAGTTTACCAAGTTTTTCTTCTGCGCCAGTTCTTGCGTTGAAAGCTGTGGTATTGGCATTAAGTTTGCCAGAAATTACTTTTACAAAGGACAGTTTACCAACAAATGGGTCAGCTAAAGTTTTGAATACATATGCGACAGTCGGACCCATTTCCATAGCAGATAAGTACAGTACACCATTTGCTGCGTCAGATACCATAGTTTCGGTTTCTGCTGCGGATGGGAACAGGTCAACCATACCGTCTTTGAGCATATCCAGACCTTCCTGATTGAACGGGGAACCGCAGTAAACTGGTGTAATCGAACCATCTTTGATGCCTTTGCGGATACCACCCATCATTTCTTCACGGGTGAGTGGTTCTTCGGAGAAGTATTTCTCAAATAATGCTTCATCAGTTTCAGCAACAGCTTCAGAGATTGCTGCAATCAGACCATCCAGACGATGTTTGGTGTCCGGCATCTCAACTTCGGTTGCTTTGCCATTTTTGTATGCATATGCTTTCATTTCGATCAGGTTGATATAGCATACAACTTTTTTATCTTCAGAGAATGGTACCACTATCGGGCAAACAGACGGTCCAAATACGGTTTTCAAGCCCTCGAGTACTTTATAAAAATCTGCATTTTCGCTGTCTAATTTGGATACAAAGAAAGCTTTAGATTTTCCCTGCTTTGCAGCAGCCTTATAAGCTTTTTTGGTGCCGACAGTAACACCGGATTTGCCGGATACAACAATCAACGCAGTGTCGCAAGCATTGATAGCTTCTATTGAGCCGGCTTCAAAATCGAAAAGACCCGGTGCATCAAGCAAATTGATTTTGGTATCCTGATGAATAAACGGAGCGACTGCCATATTGATAGAAATTTTACGCTTAATTTCTTCGGCGTCATAGTCACAGACGGTGTTACCTTCTGCGATTTTTCCAAAACGATCCAACTCGCCTGTCGAATACATTAACGCTTCTGCCAAAGTGGTTTTACCGCTGCCAGACTGACCGACTAACGCAATGTTTCTGATGTTTTCTGATGCAAATGTTTTCATATGATTTCGCCTCATTTCCGTTTTTTGAATCGTGCTGTTTGTGGAAATTCTGTAAAGAAAGCAGTCAGGTTGATTGGATATAGCTCCTTGTTTTCCCGATATCTTTGAATTATGTATAAAATACAATCTGCTTTTTTAGAATAATCTGTATATTTT
>JAHHTP010000024.1 GCA_020024615.1 Oscillospiraceae bacterium | reverse complement strand
CGACAAGGGGAGCCATTTTACTCCTGTATCTTTCGATACGGGAGTTTTTGTTTTTACAACGAGAAACCAAAATTTTATAATTTAATTAGGGGGCAATCATGACACAGTTTTTGATTCGACTTTTTGTAAAAGATTATCAAAACACCGATCAGCCAAGGGTAAGAACTGCTTATGGAAAGTTGGCTGGGATGGTTGGTATTGTCTGTAACCTGATTTTATTCGGACTGAAAATTTTAATCGGTACCGTCAGTGGATCTGTTTCGATTACAGCTGATGCAGTCAACAACTTTTCTGATGCATCTTCCAGTATTATCAGTTTATTGGGATTTAAGCTTGCTGAAATGCCAGCTGATAAAAACCATCCATATGGTCATGGCAGATTTGAATATCTTTCCGCAATGATGGTGGCAGTGCTGGTACTTGTCATCGGTGTGGAATTGTTTCAGTCCAGTGTAGATAAAATTCTGCATCCTCAGGCAGTTGTATTCAGTGTTCCACTGGTTATCGTACTCGTATTTTCAATTGCAGTAAAATTATGGATGATGTTGTTTAATCACAAAGTGGGTAAAAAAATCAATTCCCAATCCCTGCTTGCTTCGGCCGCAGATAGCCGAAACGATGTTATTTCAACTTTCGCTGTATTGACTGCATCTGTTGTTTCTGAGGTCACCAATCTACAATTAGATGGCTGGATTGGTCTTGCTGTGGCTGTATTTATTCTGATTAGTGGGATCGGACTAGTAAAGGAAACAATCAATCCTATGCTCGGTTCTGCACCAGATGAAGCGGAAATTAAGTGGATTCATGATAAGCTGTTAACATATCCTAAGATACTCGGCATGCACGATTTAATCATTCATGATTACGGTCCCTGTCGCAAATTTGCAAGTGTGCATCTTGAGTTAGCAGCTGAGGATGATGTTTTTGAAAGCCATGAAATTATTGATCAGATCGAACAAGATTTTTTAAGAGAAGGTTTGAATCTGATAGCACATTATGATCCAATATTGACAAAGGATTCGGAGGTTTTAGACATTCGTAGACAGGTAGATGTATCCGTTAAGAGCATTGATCAGCGATTATCTATTCACGACCTGCGTGTGGTATGTGGAAAATATCGTACGAATTTAGTGTTTGATTGTGTATCTCCTTATGAGGTAAAAATTGAGCCGGAAAATCTTAAAGCGATGATTGGCGAGAAAGTAAAACAAATTAACCCGTCATACAGCTGCATTATTACCATTGATAACAGCTTTGCACCAATTCCAAAATAATTCCATCAGGCGATACTGTAACAAGTTTTGCTCTTTCTATTGTTATGTAGATCATTTCTATTTTGCAAGCTCAAAATCAGTTTATAATGTGACCCGGTCACCTTTTGAGGCGACCGGGGCTTGTTGGATATTGACTTTTGTACACAGCTATTTTATAATGATAATAGGAAATGAATCAGAAAGTGGAGGTGAACAACATTTTCTGATAAAAAGATTTTTTGTTTATGATGGAATGCCGTATATCTTATAACACGATTTTAAATGAAATAAAAGAGGGTTTGAAGATAAGCAAAAAGGTTAAACTAAGATAATATTATAAAATAAGGAGAATAGCTATGGAAAAGATTTGGGATACCGTTATTGTAGGTGCAGGTACAGCAGGATTATCTGCTGCTGTGTATGCAGCAAGAGCAGGACTTTCCACCTGCGTGATTGAGAAAGAATTTGCTGGTGGACAAATTTTGAACTCTCCAGAAGTGGAGAACTACCCGGCTTTAAAAACTGTTTCTGGATTTGAATTTGTAACACAGTTAAATGAACAGGCAGCTGCTTTTGGTACCGAAATCGAATACGGAACGATTACAGCATGTGATTTGTCCGATGAGATTAAAACTCTGACTGTAAATGACAATATTCTTAAAACAAAAACTGTCATCCTGGCTCCGGGTGCAGCACACCGTAAACTGAATGTTCCGGGTGAGGAAATCTTTGCAGGCAGGGGCGTATCTTATTGTGCAACTTGCGATGGAAACTTCTTCAGAGGTCAGGATGTCTGCGTTGTGGGCGGTGGTGAAACGGCATTTGAGGATGCTTTATATCTTGCCGGTATTTGTAATAAAGTATACCTGATCCACCGCAGGGATTCCTTCCGCGCAGCTGCATCTGCAGTAGAACGGCTCAAAGCGCAGGGAAATGTGGAATTTGTGACGCCTGCTGTTCCGGTAGAAATTTCGGGTGATGGTAAAGTAGAGCGTATCGTCGTAAGTATTGGAGAGGAAGAACGCATTATTCCGATTTGTGCGGTGTTTGTAGCGGTCGGTATGCAGCCAGAAAATGGTATGTTCGAGCTGTGGGCAGAATTGGATAAAGGTGGATATTTTGCTTCGAGTGAGGATTGCACCACTAAAACGGCTGGCGTATTTGTAGCCGGTGACGCTAGAACCAAACCGCTTCGCCAACTTGTCACCGCAGCTTCGGATGGTGCGGTGGCCGCAACCGCAGCAATCCATTATCTACACGGATAAGGAGCGTATTATGCAGCTGAATCAAATTAGAAAACAGATCAATGAAATAGATACTGTAATAGAGTCGCTTTTAGAAAAGAGAATGGTGTGTGCATCTCTTGTGGCAGAAGCCAAAGAACAGTCTGCAAAAGAGCAGGAAAGTGTTCCGGTTATTTTTGTTAAAGAGAGGGAAGATGAAATTCTCGCTGCTGTGAATTCTGGTGAACATACCGACGCTGTACGATACCTTATGCAGGAAATTATGGGAACATCACGGCGGCATCAGTATCGGTTATTAACACAGCATGGTGTATTTTCTGAATCAGTTAATGGCAGTTCAAGTAAAGTTTACAGTGTTTTGATTTTGCCTGGAAAACTGACCGAGGCGTTACAGATTGTCTGCCGATATCAGGTGCAGATTCTATCAGTCGATGAGGAGAAAATATTCTTTTATGTAGATGAGGTTCTGGAAGCACAGGCACTCTGCAATCAGCTTTTTATGGAACACATATCAAAAAACACATAAAAATTCCGGTATCTCTTGTTTAGGGATACCGGAATTCTATTTTTCCTAATGTCATACCATTTTCCATTTGCTAACAACACAGCAGAAGCCATCAGCAGCATTCCTGTCATAAAGGAATGGTCATACCAAATAAAATCGTCGCTGCAATCAGGCAAAGCAGTCCAGAAAGGCGGATTTTGGTTTTAATCTACCCATGCGTCACAAAATTCGATAATCAGGCTGGCTGAGTTGTTTGCGGCGATTGCAGCAAAGGTATCAAAGCTCATAGCAGCAGCATTATCTGAGGAATCGGATAAGGAACGCAGGGCGATGAACGGTGTTTTCATAATGTGACATACCTGGCCAACTGCTGCACTTTCCATATCAACACAGCCTGGATGGAAACGCTCTGCAATGGAAGCTTTTAAAGCCGAGTCTTCCACAAAAACATCACCAGTAACAATACGATCTGCCCGATATTTAAATTCGCGTTTTTGATTTTGGTATACTTTGTTCATAATATTCATCATTTGTTCATTTCCAGAATATTCTTCAGCGAACGGGAAGTTGTTTTGTAGGATGCCTGGCGTGAAATCGTGATAGCAAACCGAGCTAGATATAATGACATCAAGCACATTCGCTTCTGGTGTAACACCACCTGCTACACCGGTATTGATAATGTGGGTTGCACCGAATTTCTGAATCAGAGCAGCGGTAGAGAGCGCGGCATTGACTTTGCCAATACTGCAACAAACGAGTACAACCTCGGTTTTCCCAATGCTGCCGATATAGTAGTCAATTCCAGCAAAATTGACGGTTTCCCTTACATTCATGTGCTGACGCAGCAGAGCGATTTCACAGCTCATTGCGCCTAAAATACCAAGTTTCATAAAACCTCCTACTATTCTCAATATATGCATATTAAAAAGGATATAACATATTATAGCATAGAATGCAGGGAAAGGCAATGGAAAACATCAAAAAGAAAATAATTTGAAAAAAAGGATGCAAAATTCAGCTATTTTACAGATGGTTTTTAAAGCACAGCGTTGAAAAGCATAAAAATCGTCATGTCAAGCAATAACTTTATGAAATATGTTTAAAAGATGTCCTGTTAGAAATAACAGATGTTTGTGCAGAAAATACGAATATTTCTGAAATTTGAAAAAAATGAAATTTTTATATTGACTAATTGCGAAAAATGCGCTATAATAATCATCATACAGCAATGTTTTAGTCCAATAAAGTTCTTTCCAAATAAGGAAGGTTCTAAATTACAGGAGGAAACAGGCATGAAAAAGTGCAAATTCTTATCTGCTGCAGTTGCAGGCGTTATGGCAGCTGCAATGGCATTGACTGGCTGCACAAATGGAAATGGCAGCACAGAAGGTGCTAAAAACACCATGTTCCCGGGTACTTCCGAGGCAAATAGTCTTACAATCAACATTGGCCCTGAGCCGCAGTCCATGAACTCTACGATCACTACTGACACTGTTGGTATTAATGCATTACTGCATGTTAAAGACGGTCTGCTGATGAAAGATTCTACAGACAAACCACAGCCAGCAACTGCTGAAAAATACGAAGTTTCTGAAGATGGTTTAACTTGGACTTTCCACCTGCGCAAAGACGCTGTTTGGGAAGATGGCAAACCAGTTACTTCTCACGACTTTAAATTTGGCTGGATGAAAGTTTTGGATCCAGAAGTTGCTTCCACCTATTCTTATATGCTTTACTACATTAAGGGTGCAAAAGAATACAATCTCAAAAAAGGTTCTGAGGACGATGTTGCTATCGTGTGTCCAGATGACAAAACTTTAATTGTTACTTTAGCTGGTCCGTGTACTTTCTTTGACTCTCTGGTTTCATATCCGACCTACTACCCAGTTCGTGAGGATGAGTGGGGAAAAGATTATGCTACTGAGGCTAATAAAATGCACTATAACGGTATGTTTACCTTGGCTAAATGGGTTCATAACGATAGAATGGTATTCGAAAAGAACGATAAATACTATGCAGCGGATAAGTGCAAACTTGATAAATTTACTGGATTGATGCTGATTGATTCTTCTGCAGCTATTAATGCATTTAAATCTGGTGAACTGGATATGGTAGGTTTATCTACCGGTGACCAGGTAAAAGAGATGGAAGCTACTTATCCAGGTGTTCAGATCGATGCTTATGCAGATGGCTCTAGCTTTTGCTTAATGTTCAACTACGAAGATAAGATTTTCCAGAACATCAATATTCGTAAAGCTCTCTCTAAAGCTTTGGATCGTACCAGCTATATCAATAACATTAAGAAGGATAAATCTGTGGTAACTTACCACTGGACTCCAGGTTGGCTGCTTGCTGATGGCAAAAAATTTAGCGAAGTTTGGAACGAGCCGCTGTTTAAGGATGCTGATGTTGAGGGTGCTAAAGCAGACTGGGAAAAAGGCTGTAAAGAATTAGGTATCCCGGCTAACACTGAGATTGAGTTCTTAACCGATGATAGTGAGCAAGCTAAAGTTACAGCTGAGTATATTCAAGGTTGTATGGCAAAAGCTGGTATTAATGTATCGATTCGTCAGTTGCCGTTCCAGCAGAGAATTGAAAGTCAGACCAAGGGTGAATATCAGTTCTCTTTGTATGCTTGGGGTCCGGACTACAATGACCCGCAGACTTTCTTAGAGTTGTGGGAGACCGGTACTGGCAACAACAAAGCTAGATATTCCAATCCAGCTTACGATGAGGCTATGCAAGTCATTCGTGGTTCTGCTGATTCGGCAGAGCGTTTGGAAGCTATGGTTAAAGCAGAGCAGATTTTAGCTGAAGATTTTGCTATTGCTCCATTCTTCAACAGAGAAAATGCGTATGTTGTTTCCAGCAAAGTAAACAACATCATTCGTACTCCTTTCCAGGATTGGAGTCTCCGTGAGGCTTCCTGCAACTAAGGAAGTAGACAGTTCTCCTTTTTGATGTGTAGTGAACTGGTATGAAACATTGCTGACAAAACCAGTATCTAATATCAAGTGTTCCGCCGGAATTGCTTTGTGTGATTCCGGCGGTGCATGGTATTTAGGAGTATTGTGTATTTTACCTGATAATTCTGTTGAATAATTATCAATTCCATTTAAAAAAACAGATATTCGACAAAATGCTTCATGTGATTGAAAAAGCACATGTGGTCGGATTGTTGGTTAAAAAGAAGTAATTAGTGCACAACAGTTTCAGCGCACGATTGCTTCATGTTGGCTTATATAGAAAGAAGGACTTCGGGTGATTAAAACTCTGGTTGTCCCACAGTCATTTCTTTTTAATCAACAATCACATTCGCATTTCGCTAAATTTTCTTTCGTTTTATAGTTATAACGATAGAGGAGGTAAACAAAATGAAGATGTTCAAGTATATCCTGCAGCGTCTGTTTTTTGCCTTTATCACTATTTTGCTATTGTTTGTCTTTACTTATTGCATGATGCAGTTGCTTCCAGGTGACCCGTTCATCGGTGAAAAAGCTGTATCTGAGGAAGTTAAAGCAGCATTGATGGCAAAATATGGCTTAGACAAACCGCTGTGGCAGCAGATTATTATGTACATTGGAAATGCATTCCAAGGTGATTTAGGTATTTCCTTAAAATCCAACCGTGCAATTACTTTAATCATTGCAGAGACTTTCCCTATTTCAGCTGATTTAGGTCTGCGCGCACTGGTTTTTGCTCTTGTATTCGGTATAGCTATGGGTACAATAGCTGCTATTAAAAGAAATACTGGCTGGGACAGCATTGTTATGATTATTGCGACTATCGGTGTATCGATTCCGTCTTTCGTAATCGCATGTTTCTTACAATATTTTCTTTCCTTGAAATTAACTCAGTTACTGGGTTTTCAGATCTTCCCAGTTATCGGATGGGGTTCTGAGATTTCTAAAATTCTGCCGGCGTTCTCACTGGGACTTAGTTCGTTGGCTTCAATCACCCGTCTGATGCGTACCAGTATGATTGATGTCTTAAATTCAGATTATATCAAAACTGCAAAAGCAAAAGGCTTAAATAATACCCAGATCACTTTTAAGCATGCACTGCGCAACGCTTTATTACCAGTTGTTACCGTTTTAGGTCCGATGACCGCTGCTTTATTAACTGGTGCATTCGTTGTTGAGAAAGTATTCTCTATTCCGGGTATGGGTAAATATTTCGTAACATCCGTTACGACACAGGACTACACCGTAATTGCGGGTACAACCATTTTCTATGGTGCATTCCTGGTATTTGCAAACCTGGCTGTCGATATTGCTTACGGCTTTATCGATCCTCGTATTCGTCTAGCTGGCAGAAAGGAGTAAAAGATGAGCGAAGAAATCAAAGTTTCTAATGCAGAAATGAATGAAGAATCCCTCGATTTTACCCATGTCGGCGTAAACTTACACGAGGGTGAGGCAATCGGCGGTAAAGCTACCAGCTTTATGTCTGACGCGATGCGTCGTTTCCGCCAGAATAAAGTTGCTATGGTCTGTCTGTTTTTCTTAGTATTTATTATCTTGGGCGCAATCTTCTTTCCGATGATTTCCAAATACACCTATGCAGAACAGGACGTTGCAAACACCTATCTTGGCATGTTTAAGACTACTTCGGAAGGTAACTTCCATTTATTTGGTACCGATATTTTAGGTCGTGACCTGTGGACCAGACTTTGGGCAGGTGCGCGTGTGTCCTTAATTATTGCGTTCGCTGCTGTTATCGTTAACTTCGTTGTTGGTGCAGTCTATGGTGGTCTTTCCGGTTATATTGGTGGTACGGTAGATAATATCATGATGCGTATCGTTGATATCATCACTGGTATTCCGTATATGATCATCGTTATGTTGCTGATGATGATTATGGATCCGGGTATCATCACTCTGATCATTGCTTATTCCACCGTTGGTTGGACTGGTATGGCTCGTCTGGTTCGTGGACAGGTTGTACAGCTGAAAGAACAGGAATTCGTTATGGCTTCGAAAGTCATGGGTGCTTCGCCTTTCAGAATTCTGACCCGTCACCTGATTCCAAATACACTTTCAGTTGTTGTCGTAAATCTGACTTTATCCATCCCAAGTGCAATCTTTACTGAGGCATTCCTAAGCTACATTGGTTTGGGTGTTCCGCCTCCACAGCCGTCTTGGGGTATGCTGGCATCCGATGGTGCAGCTGTTATGACCATCTATCCGTATATTTTGATTCTGCCAGCACTCTTCATCTCGCTGACCATGCTGTCCTTTAACTTGGTAGGCGATGCGCTGCGTGATGCATTTGACCCGAAACAGCGTAGATAATAAACTTTGACATTCTGCACCGTTTGATACCATCCGTGCAAGGACGGTGCAGAAATTCATGTGAGAGCACGGAGAATGGCGGTAAATAAATTATGGAAAATAATAATGTATTGACCATTGAAGACCTGCGCGTATCCTTTGATACCTATGCAGGTGAAGTACAGGCTGTTCGCGGTGTTAGCTATTCGGTAAATGAGGGTGAAGTTTTAGCGGTAGTAGGTGAATCCGGCTGCGGTAAATCCGTAACAGCACAAACTATCATGAAATTAAATCCGATGCCACCGGCTCGCATCAAAAGCGGCTCTATTATGTTAAACGGCAGAGATATTGTTCCGTTGTCTGAAAAAGAGATGCAGGACATTCGCGGCCGTGAAGTTGCAATGATCTTCCAGGATCCAATGACCTGTTTAAATCCAACTATGAAAATCGGTACGCAGTTGACTGAGTCCTTAATCAAACATCAGCATATGAGCAAAAAAGAAGCATCTGAGCGTGCTGTTGAATTATTAAAACTGGTACAGATTCCGAGCCCGGAAGAGCGTATTAAACAGTATCCGCATGAGTTTTCCGGTGGTATGCGTCAGCGTGTTATGATTGCAATGGCATTGGCATGCAAACCGAAACTTCTGATTGCAGACGAGCCGACTACTGCACTTGATGTTACGATTCAGGCACAGATTATCGACTTGCTGCGTGACATTAAAGATCAGACTGGTACTGCAATCGTTTTGATTACCCATGACCTGGGTGTTGTGGCAAACCTCGCACAGAATGTTGTTGTTATGTATTCTGGTCGTATTATGGAACGCGGTTCTGTAGATCAGATTTTCTACAATCCATCTCATCCATATACCATTGGTTTGCTGGAGTCTTTACCGGATGTTGAGAAAAAACGCTCTGAGCGTCTGGCTTCTATTCCGGGTACTCCTCCAAACCTGTTAGATCCGCCGCAGGGATGCGAATTTGCCGCACGCTGCACGCATTGTATGCAGGTATGTAAAGAAAAACCGGCACCATATTTTGAAATCACCCCGGGTCACGAGGCTTCTTGCTGGTTACATCATCCATCCTGTCCGACTGAGTTAAAGCTGGGAGGTAACAAATAATGGCAGATAATACCAAACAGCCTTTGGTTGCAATCAAAGGGTTAAAGAAATATTTCCCGGTTGGTAACGGTAAAATGTTAAAAGCTGTTGACGATGTCGAAATGGAAATTTACGAAGGCGAGACCATGGGTCTTGTTGGAGAATCTGGTTGTGGTAAATCTACTTTCGGCCGTGTTTTAACTCGTATTTATCCGCAGACTGGTGGTGAGTTTAAATTTGACGGTAAAGTTGTCCCACAGCATTTCAGATTTAATAAAGCAGCAAGAATTGATTTCACCAAAAATGTGCAGATGATCTTCCAGGATCCGTATGCTTCTTTAGATCCACGTATGACGGTTGGTTCGATTATCGGCGAAGGCATTGATATTCACGGTTTATATACCGGTGAGGCAAGAAAAGAGCGTATTTACGAGCTGTTGGAATTGGTTGGCTTAAACAAAGAGCATGTAAACCGTTTCCCGCACGAGTTCTCTGGTGGTCAGCGTCAGCGTGTTGGTATTGCGCGTGCACTTGCAATTGAGCCGAGATTCATCGTATGCGATGAGCCAATTTCTGCATTGGATGTATCGATTCAGTCTCAGGTTATTAATCTTCTGAAAGAATTGCAGGATAAATTAGGCTTAACTTATTTGTTCATTGCACATGACTTAAATATTGTAAAATACATCAGTGACCGTATTTCGGTTATGTATTTGGGCCGTTTGGTTGAAGTTGCATCTTCCGATGAGATTTATGCAGAGACCCTGCATCCGTATTCCCAGGCGTTGCTGTCTGCAGTTCCGCTGCCGAATCCGGATTTGGAAAAATCCAAACAGCGTATTATTCTGGAAGGTGATGTACCGAGCCCAATTGATACTGGCGATTATTGTGCATTTGCAGGCCGTTGCCACTATGCGTGTGATATTTGTCACAAGAAGCGTCCGGCACTGGTTGAAGTAAAACCGGGTCATAAGGTTGCTTGTCACCGTGTAACCCCGGATCACTTAAACGCAGCTGATCCAATTGATTTGTAATTATCACATCGAATAAACCAATCCCCTCTGGTAATCGTGTGTAAAGCGTAAAGAAAGAGCGAACCTTTTAATAGGCTCGCTCTTTTGTTTTTAACCGGATATTTCGGTTGATTTAATTTTAAAAATGGCGCGTAAAAGTCCGGATAAAAACTTTCCACTCTTAATGACAACTACTTTCATATAATCCCTCCTTTAATGCCGGCGGCAGATGCCGCAGCCACACCCAATCAGTAAAACGCCGCTGATTACTAAAATGGCACGCCAGGAGAAGAAAAACAGCAGTAGACAGACAATGCCTGCACAGATACAGATACGCGACCGTCGTTTGCCAACAAAGTTTAAAAGCTGCATTTGCTCATCTCCTTTGATTTAATATATGCAAAGGAAGCAGAACGGTGACACCCTTATTCCAAAGAATCCTTTTTAGGGGTAACCCCGAATTCACTTCGGTATGCGCGCCAAAAAACGGAATAATCTGAAAAACCGCATTGTGTTGCAACAGCATTCGGTGGGACACCTTCGGACAGCATTTGTTTTGCAAGGGTTAACCGCTTGACAGTAATATAATGCCAGACAGTAGAACCAACTGATTTTTTGAAGATGCGACAGAGCTGTGATTTGCTGATGTAGAATTGTTTGCAGATACTTTCAAGGGAAAGCGGTGCGGTCAGATTCTGATTGATATACTGCAAAATCTGATAGGATAGCGGCTCTGGCTGTACATCCCGAAGAAGTTTTTTTTGTTCGGATGCACGATAAATTTCAAATAACAATGGGTATAAATATGATAAAATACATTGTTTTGTATATTTATTTCCACCCATCATGAAAGAAAAACATCGTCTTGCAAAGTCAGAATCAAAATCGGAATAATGGTATAGGTTATTTTTTCCGGCTTCTCGGTCTAAAAAGGTTGTGAGAAGGAGATTATCAGTATTGGCTTCTTGGTCGATTAGAGCAGGGTTAAAGTGCAGTGCGCTACGTTCGTAAGTGTGCCCAGGATCAATGGCAATGCAGTGCGCCTCATGGGGACGCAGAATCAAAATATCACCAGGAGAAAGCGGATATTGATTGCCTTCCACCCAGAACACGCCTTTGCCGCTTAAAAACAGGTAAATTTCACAGCGATCATGGGTATGCATCTCAAAATCTGCCGGATTTGGCTGTAAATCTTTTGTATAATGAAACATAATTTGGGTATCGGAATATTCAAAATGCTCGGACATACTATCACCTCAAGTATAGTATAGCAGAATATGAAACGATTTGCAATGAATATTGAAAAGAAATGCTATTTCATTGCGTTTCTTTTTGCGTTACAATAAGTATAAAAGGGGGATATCGCCATGAGAACGGATTACTTATTGAAAAACAACACTGCATTGCGCTTATACCAGTCGGTCAAAGATTTGCCAATCGTTGATTATCATTGTCATTTGTCTCCAAAAGAGATTTTTGAGGATTTACCGTTTGACAATATTGGTGAAATTTGGCTTGCTGGTGACCATTATAAATGGAGATTGATGCGTGCAGCCGGAATTGACGAGGAGCTGATTACCGGTTGTGCAAGCTGGTACGATAAATTTGTAAATTATATTTCTGCATTGGAATTTGCTTCGAATAACCCACTGTACCACTGGTCACAGATGGAACTTTCAATTTACTTCAAAGTAGATCTGCCGCTGACATCCGAGAATGCACAGGAAATCTGGAATCAGGCAAATGCTTATATTAAAGAAGTTAAACTTTCTCCGCGCAAACTGATTGAATCTTCGAATGTTGAGACGATTTGCACGACCGATGACTTAGCTGATGATTTAAGCTGGCATCAGAAAATCAAAGAAGAAGGCAAATTGAAAGCAAATGTTTTGCCGTCCTTCCGCTATGATAATTTGATTTTAATGCAGCGTGACGGCTATCTGAATTATGTTGCAAAACTTTCCGCTGTTTCTGGCATCGCAATCAAAGATTTGGCTTCTTTAAAAGAGGCTGTAAAATCCCGTCTTGCATTTTTCTTAGAGCGTGGTTGCCGTTGCACCGATGTTGGCATTCCATATTTTCCGAATGCGATTGCAACTGAGGAAGAGGCAAATGATACATTCCAATCTGTATTAAACGGTGAGAAGATTTCACATGAAAAATACCTTGCTTTACTTGGTAATCTGTACCTGTACTTTGGTAAGCTGTTTACTGAGCATCATATGATGTCCCAGTGGCATCTGGCTGTAACCAGAAATACCAACTCTAAGCTGTTTGCACGCTGTGGCGCTGATTGTGGCTGTGACTGCATCGGTCAGACTGTATCTGGCAATGATTTGATTATGATGTTGGATACCTTACAGCAAAATAACGCTTTACCGTTGACCATTATTTATTCGTTGAATCCGGCAAATTTAGAGCAGATCGCATCCATCGCAGGTGCATATCCACAGGTTCGTTCTGGTGCGGCATGGTGGTTTAATGATCATCTGCAAGGCATTGCAAAACAGATGGAGATTATTTCGCAGTACAGCATTTTGGGTGAATTCTTTGGTATGCTGACCGACTCGAGAAGTTTTCTGTCCTATGCAAGACATGATTACTTCCGCCGCATTCTGTGCAGCCTGGTTGGACAATGGGTAGAGGATGGTGAGTATTATGAGCCGTCTGCTGTTAAGTTAGTCGAAAATGTATCCTATTATAATATAAAAAAATGGATGTAATCGCATTTGGGGATAAAGCGATTGAGAAGGAGAGGAAATCATGTCTAAAGTAGTTGTTATTACAGGTGCAGGCGGCGTGCTATGCAGTTCCTTTGCGGAATTTCTAGCAGAAAAAGGTCATAAAGTTGCATTGCTTGACATCAATGAAGCAGCGGTCAATGTGATTGCGGATAAAATCAATGCAGCAGGAGGCTGTGCAAAAGCGTATGCCTGCAATGTGTTAAAAAAAGAGATTATTGAGCAAGTTCACCAGCAGATTCTGGCTGATCTTGGAAAATGCGATATTTTAATCAATGGCGCAGGTGGCAACAGCCCAAAATGCACTACCGTTCACGAAGAATACGAAAAAGGTGATGAGGATGCTGAAATTTCCACATTCTTCAACCTACCGACCGAAGGCTTTGATTTTGTATTTGACTTGAATATCAAAGGTGTACTACTGCCAAGCCAGGTATTTATGACCGATATGGTAGGTCGTAAGGGTTGCTGCGTACTGAATATTTCTTCAATGAATGCATACCGTCCATTGACGAAGATTCCAGCATATTCCGCAGCAAAGGCAGCTGTATCTAACTTTACTTCATGGCTGGCTGTCCACTTTGCAAAAGAGGGAATCCGTGTCAATGCAATTGCTCCGGGATTTTTTGTAACCAATCAGAACCGCAGTTTATTGTTTGATACCGAAGGCAATCCGACCGCAAGAACTGGTAAGATTCTGCGTGCTACCCCAATGGGAAGATTTGGTGAAGCAACTGAATTGCTGGGAGCGGTTGAATGGCTGCTGGATGAGGAGAAAGCAAGCTTTGTAACGGGGGTTACCATTCCGATTGACGGCGGTTTCTCGGCATATTCCGGTGTATAAAAATAAGGGAGATTATATATGAAAATTTACGCATTTGCGGACGAAGCTTGTCCAACGATTGACGGCCAGATTAAGGCGATGAAACGTAATGGTTTAAATGGTCTGGAAATCCGTAATGTGGACGGCACCAATGTATCTGATATCACACTGGAGAAAGCTGCTGAAGTCACAGCGAAAATGGATGCAGCAGGACTGGTGGTATGGTCGATTGGCTCTCCGCTGGGAAAAATCAATATTCAGGATGACTTTGAAGAGCATTTAGAAAAATGCCGCCACACCTTTGAGGTAGCAAAGGTGCTGGGTACCAAACGCATTAGAATGTTCTCCTTCTATCTGCCGAAGAATGAAGATCCATTAAAATATGAAGCAGAAGTGATTAAAAAATTACAGCGTATGCTGAATTTGGCAAAAGAATATGATGTCACACTCTGCCATGAGAATGAAAAAGGCATCTTTGGTGACAATGCAGATCGCTGCAATCGTCTGTTGACAGCTTTACCTGAATTACACTGCGTATTTGACCCAGCAAACTTTATTCAGTGCAAACAGGATACCTTAGAGGCGTTTGAACTGCTGAAAAATCGTGTTAATTATATGCACATTAAAGACTGTTTGGAAGATGGTAGCGTTGTTCCGGCAGGTAAGGGTGTGGGCAATCTGCCGAAAATTCTTGCAGAATGTAAGGAACTTGGCATTGACAACCTGACCATTGAACCACACCTAACCGTATTTGATGGTTTGAAAGAACTTGAGCAGGAAGGCGAGGAAAGTAAGGTTGGTTTGTATACCTTCCCAGATTCTAACACCGCATTTGATGCTGCATGTGATGCTTTGAAAGCAATTCTTTAATCAATGATTTGTTCTATAAATATATCAATAGGAGGATTTTATGATGTTAGTTGGTGCACAAATGTATACTGTAAGAGATACCTGCAAAGATTTAGAGGGTTTCTCTGAAACTTTAAAACGAATTGCCGATATTGGTTATACAACTGTTCAGGTGTCCGGTACCTGTCCGTTTGAACCGCAGTGGCTGGCAGATCAGCTCAAAGCAACCGGATTAAAATGTGTAATCACCCACACTCCACCGGCGCAGATGTTAGCCGACGCCGTACAGGTTACAAAAAATCACGATGTGTTTGATTGTAAATATGTTGGTTTGGGTTCGTTTGATTTCCATAAAGGAACCACCGAAGAATTCCATAATCAGTATGCAGCAGTTGCAAAAAAGCTGAAAGAGAATGGAAAATATTTTATGTATCACAACCATTGTGCAGAGTTTCAAAAAGAGAACGGAATTTTGATTTTAGATAAGATCGCACAGGACTTTTCTCCGGATGAATTAGGCTTTACGCTGGATACCTACTGGGTACAGGTAGGCGGCGGCGATCCAGCACAATGGATTGAGAAATTCTCTGGTCGTGTTCCATGCATCCATTTAAAAGACTATGCTTATGATAATGGTGCTAAATTGGCAGTTATTGGCGAAGGTAATATCAACTTTGACCGTGTATTTGAGAAAGCTGAGTCCGCAGGTACCCAGTATATGCTGGTTGAGCAGGACGAGTGCTACGGGGAAGATCCGATGGAGTGCTTAAGAAGAAGTTATGCGTACTTAAAAGCACAAGGTTTGCGTTAAGAAATACAAAGAGGGGTAAATGAAAATGGAAAAAGTAAGACTTGGCATTATTGGTGTCGGCAACATGGGTTCCGGCCATACCGATAATATTATGAACGGCTTATGCCCGGAAATTCAGTTGACCGCTGTTGCGGATATCAACCCAGAGCGTAAAGAATGGCTTGCAGGCATGGTTGAGAAATATAACTATTCCGAGGTTAAATTCTTTGATGATGCGATTGATATGATGGAAAGTGGATTGATTGACGCTTGTCTGATTGCTGTGCCACACTATGATCATCCTACCTATGTTATCGAGTCTTTGAAACATGGTCTGCATGTCATGAGTGAGAAACCGGCTGGCGTTTATACCAAACAGGTTCGCCAAATGAACGAAGAAGCCCAAAAACATTCGGAATTGGTATTTGGTATGATGTTCAATCAGCGTACCAACTGCGTATACCGCAAAATGCGTGAACTGGTTCAGTCTGGCAAATATGGTCAGATTCGTCGTACTAACTGGATTATCACAGACTGGTATCGTCCGCAGGCATATTATGATTCTGGTAACTGGAGAGCAACCTGGTCCGGTGAAGGCGGTGGTGTATTATTAAATCAGTGCCCACATAACCTTGACTTATGGCAGTGGATCTGTGGTATGCCGGTTAAAGTAAATACCAAGATGCACTTCGGAAAATGGCATGACATCGAGGTTGAGGACGATGTAACCACTTATGTTGAGTACGCAAACGGCGCTACTGGCGTATTCGTTACCACCACTGGTGATGCACATGGCACCAACCGCTTCGAGATTCAGATGGATAAAGCAAGATTGATTGCTACCAACAGCACTTTAAGTGTCATGGAATATGAGATGTCCGAGCCGGAATTCTCCAAAACCAATACCGTTGCATTTAAAACGGTACCGGCAAAGGAGCTTGAACTGGAATTGGACGGCAAAAATGAGCAGCATGTCGGCGTGTTAAACGCATGGGCTGGTGCTATTTTACGGGGTGACAAATTGGTTGCTTCTGGCACGGAGGGGATCAATGGCCTGACCCTGTCTAACGCAATGCACTTATCTGCATGGCTCGGAAAAGAGATTGAACTGCCGTTTGATGATGATCTGTATTATGAAGAACTGATGAAACGCGTTGCTACTTCCCGCAGAAAAGAAAATGTCAAAGCTTCAGTTGCAGATGTAGCAGGTACTTTCGGAGGAGCAAAATAATCATGTGTGAAAATATCCTGCGTGTCGGTATCATTGGAATCGGCAATATGGGTACTGCACATGCAAACACAGTTTATAACGGTAAAGTAGATGGTATGCGCCTGACAGCGGTCTGCGATGTCAAAGAAACCCGCAGGGCATACTGTATCGAAGCCTATCCGGGTGTCAAGGTGTACGAAAATGGTGAGGATATGATTCAGTCGGGTGAAATAGACTGTCTAATTATTGCTGTTCCGCATCGCAGACACACCGATTATGTTGAGATAGGTTTAAAAAATGGTTTGCATGTTTTGACCGAAAAGCCAGCAGATGTTATCGCCGCAAAGGCTGGTTCGATTCATCAGCTTGCCAGAGAAAGCGGAAAAGTATTTGGTATTATGTTCAATCAGCGTACCAATCCGCTGTTTGCAAAGGCAAGAGAAATTGTACAAAGTGGAGAACTTGGTGAATTAAAACGCTCGGTCTGGATTATTACCAACTGGTATCGCACCCAGAGCTATTATAATTCGGGTGATTGGAGAGCAACCTGGGCAGGCGAGGGCGGTGGCGTGTTATTGAATCAGGCACCGCATAACCTCGACTTGTGGCAGTGGATCTGTGGTATGCCAGTTAGTATCAGAGCATTCTGTGAGCAGGGCAAGTACCA
The DNA here is from genome assembly GCA_020024615.1 of Oscillospiraceae bacterium. Taxonomy (GTDB): domain Bacteria; phylum Bacillota; class Clostridia; order Oscillospirales; family Ruminococcaceae; genus JAHHTP01. The sequence continues at coordinate 6,785 of JAHHTP010000024.1, read as the reverse complement.
TAATATTGAGGTGGAGGATGATGCTACCATCTATGCCCAGTATGAAAACGGAGCAACCGGCGTATTTATTACCACGACTGGCGAATATCCGGGTACAAATCGCCTGGAAATTTCTGGCGAAAAGGGTAAAATTGTACTGGAGAACGGCAGTCTGAAATGGTGGAAACTTGATATTTCAGAGCGTGAATTCTGTTTTGATAGCAAAGAAGGTTTTTCACAAATCCCGTATGAAACGGTAGAAATTGTGCCAGATAAACCAGAAACAGCACATTTGGGAATTTTACAGAATTTCACAAATTGTATTCTGTACGGAGAGCCACTGCTTTCACCAGGATTTGACGGCGTGAAAGAATTGTCGATCTCCAATGCAGCATATTTATCTTCCTGGTGTGACAATCGTGCGGTTCAATTGCCGCTTACACAGGAAGATGCAGATTTGTTTGCACAAAAATTACAGGAACTTGCTAATCATTCTAATTATAAGGAAACTTATGTTGCTGAAAAAATGAGCGGCGAATATTCCAAACGCTGGCAGGTTCGCTGGTAAAATAACTGGATTCCACGATACAATAGATGTGTCGTGGAATTTTTATTTTTGCAAAGAACTTGAAATTCTAGCAGAGTATGCTATAATGTAAATACAAATATAATTTGAAAGGGAAATATTGATATGAACACAAAATTACCATATCAGAATTCTAATTTATCAATTGAAGAACGCCTGGATGATTTGATTCCCAGGATGACCATGGAAGAAAAGTTGCGTCAGGTTGACCAGTACGCCATGCATGAATTTGTTGTAACCGATGCGAAAAACCATGCTACTGCGCTGGATTATGATGCAATGGATAACATTATCGGTGATACTTCTCTGGGTACTATCCAGGCAAGATATATCGGACCAGAGTTGCTGAATGAATTACAGAGATATGCTGTTGAAAAGACCAGACTCGGTATTCCAATTTTGTACTGTGAGGAGGCTTTGCATGCATTTACCCATCCGGATGCAACTTGCTTCCCACAGCAGATCGGTATGGCAGCGACCTTCGACCCAGAATGGGGTTATAAAATGGGTCGTGCCATCGCAACCGAAACGCGTTCCTATGGTATCTGCGAAACCTATTCTCCGGTTATGGATTTAGCACGTGACCCACGTTATGGCAGAACCGAGGAAACCTATGGTGAGGACACCCACCTGTCCGCAGAGTTCGCAAGAGAAACGGTTCTCGGCTTACAAGGTGATTCCTTAAAGGCAAATAATACTGTTGCATCTGAGCCGAAACACTATGTCGGTTATGGCAACCCAATTGGCGGTTTGAACTGTGCGCCGTCCATGATGGGCAGACATGATGTTTTAGCATACTGTATGCCAGTATTTGAAGCTGCTTTTGTGGATGGTAAGGCAACCAATACCATGTGTTCCTACAATGCGATTGATGGTACACCGGTTGCAATGGATCATGAGATTTTAACTGATATTCTGCGTGATAAATTCGGTATGCCGGGCTTTGTTCGTTCGGATATGACCGCTGTTTCGATGCTGCATACGGCACATGCTGTTGCTGCAACTAAAAAAGAGGCGATTAAACTTGGTGTGACTGCTGGTGTTGATGTGCAGCTATATGACTTTTCACATGAGGAGTGGCAGAACGGCATCAAAGAACTGATTGAAGAAGGTCAGATGGACGAGGCTTTACTGGATCAGGCTTGTAGAAGAATGCTGCGTGTAAAATTTATGTGCGGGCTGTTTGACAATCCGTATGTGGATGAAACGCTGTATAAAAAGGTTGTTCGTTGTGACGAGCATTTGGAACTTGCAAAGAATATTGCAGAAGAAGGTGCGACTCTGTTAAAAAATGAGCATAATCTGCTGCCGCTTTCTAAAAAAGGCATTAAGAAAATTGCTGTTGTTGGACCGCTGGCGAACAAAGAGGCACTTGGTGATTATACCAACAGTCTGCCAAGAGAACGCTGCATCACGCTGTATCAGGGTATTTCTCAGCTGCTCAAAGAGGCTGGTTCGGATACCGAAGTTGTGTGGGATAAGGGCTGCAACATTTTAAGCGATGATATCAAGCCAATGAATCACTGGTGGATGCGCAGTGAGGATGATCAGCCGGGTTTGACTGCCCGTTATTACAATGGTGCTGCAATCGAAGGTGAACCGGTTGTAACGCGTGTTGATCAGCAGATTAATTTCAACTGGATCTATACCAAACCGCATCAGGATGTTGATACCAAACAGTTCTGCGTTTTGTGGACTGGTACATTGGTCCCACCAGAAACCTTTGAGGGTAATATTGGTTTGTCCAGTCTGGATAGCATGAAACTGTATATTGACGATGAATTGCTGGTTGATGGCTGGGGCGAAGGTAAGGATGCTAACAAGATGGTGCCGTTTACCTTTGAAGCCGGAAGAAAATATGATATTCGCATTGAATACCGCAACGATATGCGCGGCGTTAGAGTTATCTTCGGATTCAACAAAGGTAACGAGGACTACACCAGAGCATTGCAGCTTGCTAAAGAAGCTGATATTGTCATTGCCGCTGTTGGCGATTCGGATGAAACCTCTGGTGAGAACTTTGACAGAACCGATCTGAATCTGCCGGGCAATCAGCTTGATTTTGTTAAGAAAATTTCAGCTGTGAATCCGAATGTGGTAATGGTGTTGCATTCTGGTCGTCCAATGTCTATTACATGGGAGCAGGATAATCTGCCTGCAATTTTGTGTGCATACTTCCCGGGTGAAAGGGGCGGTGCTGCTCTTGCTAATGTTCTGTTTGGTGATGTCAACCCATCCGGCAGACTGCCGTATTCTTATCCGCGCACCGTTGGTCAGATTCCGTGCCATTATGGCAGATTCCCGGCAGGCGGCAGACGCTATGTTGAGATGGACTGGAATCCGCTGTATCCTTTCGGATATGGTTTGTCCTACACTACATTCGCATACAGTCAGATGAAGTTCTCTGCAAGTGAGATTTCTCCAAATGATTCGGTAGATGTAACCTTTACCGTAACCAATACCGGTGATCGATTTGGTAAGGAGGTTGCGCAGGTTTACCTGCATGACAGCTTCTCCTCAACGGTCAAACCGATTAGAGAATTGGCAGGATTTAAGAAAGTTGCGCTGAATCCGGGAGAGAGCAAAGAAGTTACCATTACTATCGGTTATAAACAGATGCGTACCTTGACTTCTAAATTTGAGTGGGTCGTCGAGCCGGGCGAATTTGAGGTATTCCTTTGCAACAATGCTGCAAATGTGCTGGATGAAGGCAATTTTATCGTAAAATAATCATCAGGAGCAAAAATAAATGTCGTGTCAGAAATTATTCTCATTTTGTAAATCTAATATTGTACTAATGATTGCATCGGTAGCCGCTGTTATATCCTGCTTTTTTGTGCCAGTGAATGCACAGTATTTATTCTATCCAGATTATAAGGTGCTGTGTCTGCTGTTTTGCCTGATGGCGGTGGTGGTAGGTTTGCAGCAAGCAAACTTGTTTACTGTGCTGTCTGAAAAGATCAGTGCAAAAATCAAATCGGTGCGAATCATGGGAATTTTTCTGACATTGCTCTGTTTTTTTGCGGCAATGTTTGTTACCAATGATGTAGCGTTGATTACCTTTGTGCCGTTTGCAATTCTGGTATTGTCCGCAATCGGTCGAAAAGATTTAATCATTTATACCGTGATCTTGCAGACTATTGCTGCAAACTTAGGCAGCATGGCAACACCAGTCGGCAATCCACAGAACCTGTATCTGTATGAGAAATACCAGATTTCGGCAGGAAGCTTTTTTACACTGACTCTGCCGATTGTGGGAATTAGTCTGGTTTTGTTGCTGGCCTGCTGGCTATTCGTGAGAAATGCACCGATTGCGATGCAGCAGAATGAACAAAGCAGCAGAATAGATAAAAAAGGATTGCTGCTACATACGGTGTTGTTTATACTTTGTCTGCTCTGTGTGCTGCGTTTGATCGATTTTCGGATTCTGACTGCTGTGGTATTGCTGGCTCTTTTGATTTTTGATTGGAAGTTGGTTCGCCAGGTGGATTATGGTTTGCTTTTGACTTTCTTAGCATTTTTTATCTTTGTTGGGAATCTGACCCAAATGGAAGCAGTATCGGCATTTTTATCGAAGCTTTTATTAAAAGCTCCGTTTGGTATTAGCGTGTTGTGTAGTCAGGTGATTTCAAATGTACCGGCTGCGATGTTGCTGTCAGGATTTACTGATGCGGCTGATGCACTGATATTGGGTGTGAATGTTGGAGGTCTTGGCACTTTGATTGCATCCCTTGCCTCGCTGATTTCCTTTGGTCAGTATGCCAAAAGTGCAGATGCGAAAAATGGAAAGTATCTGCTTGTCTTTACTGGAATGAATGTATTATTCCTAGTGATTCTTTGCGGTATTTCGTTGCTGTTGATTTAAGTGAATTTTTAGCATCTGCTGAATGAATGTTTGGCAGATGCTTTTTCTATGTATGGCAAAAAAGGGGGATTTTACAGGAATTTTTGATTATCACAGAAATTTCAGGCTTATACCATAGACAAACCAATAAGATTCTGTTATAATAATAAAGACATAAAATATAGTCAAAAGGAAGGATAAAAAGATATGAAAATGAAACTGGGCTTAATCAGCCTTGCAATGGCAGCTTTGATGAGTTTTGCTTTAACAGGATGCGGTACTGAGCCAGTACAGGAAACAGAATACACCATTAAAAATACCGAAAAGGTTGTATTTAGTGCAACTCCGTCTGAAAAAGAAATTCAGGTTCAAATGGAAGACGGTGGTGTTCAGAAACTGGAAGTTTTGCTGGATAAGGAATTGTATGATCCAACTATGCTGATTGTAGATGACTATAACTTTGACGGTTATATGGACATTGCATTCCCAGCAAACTACAACGAATATAATAAAATCTACCAGCTGTGGTTGTATAATTCGAAAACTGCTAAATTTGAGGAAAACGCTGATTTTGTAAACTATAGCAATCCGGAAATTGATGCTAAAAATAAACAGATTAAAGCTGTTCAGTATGCGGATGCAGTAACCACTTCTTCGGCTGTTTATGAATGGCGTGATGGTGCGCTTTTCTGTCTGGAAACAGAAGTGACTACTCAGAACGAGAATGGTGAAGAAATTCATATGCATATGGTTTATAATGAAAAAACCAAACAAATGGAGTCTGTTGAAGTGGAGTCTGTTGAAGACGAAAAAGAATAAAATATTCGCAGCAGATCGTCAATGGTCTGCTGTTTTTGCGTTAGGCTTGCCTTTCTGTTATATTTCTGGTATGCCTATTTTATGAGTGGAAAAATAGTAGATTTTACTGTGAAATTATTTTGTGTTGCAAGAGTAGGTGCAGGTGGCATAGATACAATGTGTTAAATTTTTGATTTGTAAAATGGATTGTTATAAAGAAAATATGAAAGTAAAGAAGGATTTTAATTAATGAAATTATGTGTAATGGGTATGGGCTATATTGGCATTCCGACCGCTGTATTGTTTGCACAGCGTGGTGTGCAGGTTACTGGTGTGGAGCCAAGAGAGGATGTTGTAGAGCGTCTTTCTAAAGGAATTGCCACCATTGAAGAGCCAGGCATTGAGGAGGCGATTGCACAAACGATAAAGGATGGAAGTTTTAAGGTCAGCAGCACGCCGGTGGAGGCAGATGGCTATATTATTGCTGTCCCAACCCCGTTTTGTGATGATGAATATAAAAGCTGTGACTTGCATTTTGTAGAGCAGGCCTGTCGCAGTATTCTGCCGTATATCAAACAGGGCAGTGTGGTAATTGTGGAATCAACCATTGCGCCGACTTCCACCGATCTGCATATTGCCCCAATCTTTGAACAGGCTGGGTTAAAAGTTGGAGAAGATATTTTTCTGGCACACTGCCCAGAGCGTGTCTTCCCTGGAAAAATTTTGTATGAGCTGGTGCATAACAATCGTGTGATTGGTGGTGTTACCCCGAAATGTGCTGAAGCCGCTGCTGCAATTTATCGTCGTGTGGTAGAGGGGGAGATCATTCTTACCACAGCTAAAATTGCCGAGATGAGCAAATGCATGGAAAATACCTATCGTGATATCAATATTGCGATTGTCAACGAACTTGCTAAAATTTGTTATGAGTTGGATATTGACACATTGGAGGTCATTCGCATTGCGAATATGCATCCGAGGGTAAATATGTTAACACCTGGTCCAGGTGTTGGTGGACATTGTCTGGCAATTGATCCGTATTTTATCTGTGCGAAAGCACCCAAGCAGGCAAAGCTGATTCAGTTGGCTCGTGAGATTAACAACAGTATGCCAGCTTTTGTCTGTCAGCGTGTAAAAGATCTGATTGGAGAAGCCCCGGCTAAGATTGCAGCATATGGCGTAACCTTTAAGGCAAATGTTGATGATGTTAGGGAAAGTCCGGCGGTTGAAGTCATTCACTTGCTTTCTGAGCAGGGTTACGAAGTTCATATCTGTGACCCACATGTAAATAACCCAGATTTTCTGGGAATCTACGAGGCGGCAGAGGATGCCGATTTGGCTCTGATGTTGGTTGATCACACCGAGTTTCAACAGATAGATTATAAAAAGCTTGCCGAGAAGATGCATAGAAAGGTTTTGTTTGATACAAAGGGATTTGTACCGCAATCAGATTTCCTGAAAATTTATCATTATTAAAAAAATTAAAAACTTGAAAAAAACACTTGACAGTTCATGGGATTTATGCTATAATATCAACTGTTGAGTATGCCGCCATGATGGAATTGGCAGACGTGATGG
>JAHHTP010000023.1 GCA_020024615.1 Oscillospiraceae bacterium | reverse complement strand
ATAATACACAGAAAGTAATCATATTTTTTGATAAAATAATATAAAATAATGTGTATGTATATATTCGAGATGTTTTGTGTAAGCAATACACAGATGAAATTACAATAAAGAGAGGGTTTTATTATGAAATTGAAAGCTTTAGCATTGGTAGCAGCAGTATTAATGACCGCATCCTGCTTTGCAGCTTGTACCAAAACAGAGAAGCCAGGAACTTCTACCCCAGATTCTTCTACTCCAGATTCTTCTGGTGAGGAGTCTAAAGATCAGGGTGATTCTGCTGAGCATAATCAGATTGAGATTACCTCTACTCCGGTAGAAAATCTGGAATCTACTAAGACTTCTACTGACACTTCTGAAGAAGTTAATTTACTGTGGTATCAGTGGGGCGACCCGGCAGAAGAGAGTGATATGGTTTATGAAAAACTGAATGAACTCTCTAAAAAAGCTATCAATACCACTGTTGATTATCAGTTTGCAGATAATACCAAAGCGAACTTAATTATCTCCACCGATGAGTACTATGATATGGTATTCTCCTGTGCATGGCAGACCAACTATGTTCAAAACGCTAACAAAGGCGTATTCGCTGAATTAGATGAGATTCTCCCGACCGTAGCTCCAACTCTGTATAACTTTATCCCAGAGTTAGCATGGCAGGGTGCTACCGTTAATGATCACATTTATATGGTTCCGGTATATAAAGATTCCGCAGCAGCTCAGATGTGGGCACTTGATAAGTCGCTGGTTGAAGAAGCTGGCATTACCGAAGCAGAACTGGATACTCTGAATGATGATATTGCATCTGTTACGCCAATTTTACAGAAATTAAAAGACAATACCGATCTGGAAGGTGTTGAGGCTCCATATGGACATACGGGTTCTAGCTTAGGTCGTAAATTTGACTATATCACCAGATCTGTAGCAGGCATAGGTATCCCGTTTGATGCAAAAGATAGCAAAGTTATATCACTGCTTGAGTCTGATGAGGCGTTATACAACGCTGAAACCTATGCTGACTGGTATCAGAAAGGCTTAACCAACAAAGATGCTGCTACCGTTGAGCAGGCTCCGTGGTCTCCGATGTTCATTGGTCAGGGTTGGTTAAACTGTGAAGCATTCTGGAATAATGCTGAGCATGGCGAAGTAGTAATTCGCACCCATGTACCAGCTGTTTACACCACCGACTCTGTAATTGGTTCTGGTCACGCCATTTCTGTAAACTCCGAACATGTTGAAAGAGCTTTACTATTCTTACAGTGGATCAATACTGATTTCGAAGCAAGAAATATCTTCTGCTATGGTATTGAAGGAACACACTGGAATCTGACCAAAGATGGCACTGTTGAAAAAACGGAGCAGGGTATGAACAAATATCGTCCGGCTTCTTTCTCTCAGGGTACCTTCTTCACCACCATTCCAGAAGCACCGAAGGAAAGAAATTCTTGGGACGGCTTATTAGAGTCCTGTATGTCAGCTAAAGCTACTCCGTTACTGGGCTTCTCTCCGAAGACAGAAGCTGTTGAAACCCAGATTGCTGCTGCTGATACCGTTTGGAAACAGTATAGTAAGAATTTGGAATGTGGCATGTCTAAGGATCCGGCAGCTGATATTGCTACCGCTTTAGAGGCTTTGAATGGTGCAGGCTTACAGGATATTATTGCTGAGTATCAGAGCCAGGTTGACGAATTCATGAAATAACCTAATCTTGAAATGATATTTCCCCCTGTCTTTTGGCAGGGGGATTTTGTTATGCTTATATTTGACCAATATTGGTTTGAAGGGGTACCCTTTTGTGTGTAAGGTTTTACGATAAAAGTCATTTTTAATCATATGCATATTGAAAAAATGAATGTAGTGTGCTATACTATTTAGTAATGAATCAGCAACTAACTCAAAAATATTTGTATGAAACTCGACAGAATTTATGGTTGGCTGCGTTAGGAGGATAATATGAGTTTTGCTATTATCACAGACACTTCTGCTAATATTTCAACACCAATTGCTAAGGCAGAAAATTTGATTGTGATTCCGCTTTCTTATTATGTTGGCGGAGAAGAAAAAAGCTGTCCGGATACGGAAAAATTTAATAGTGCAGCATACTATGAGCTTTTGAAAAACGGAGAGAAAATTACAACTTCGCAAATCAATCCACAGAAATATATCGAATATATGGAACCGATTGTCAAAGATGGACAGGATATTTTATTTATCGGTATGTCTTCCGGTATTAGTGGTTCGTTTTCATCTTCCCGTATTGCCAGAGAGCAGCTATTAAAGGATTATCCAGAACGAAAAATTTGCCTTGTAGACAGCTTGGCGGCTTCTATGGGTGAGGGAATGCTGGTGTTAAAAGCATTAAAATGCAGAAGCGAAGGAATGAGCTTAGAGGAAACGGCAGACTTTATTTCCAAAGAGCGTCTGAGATTATACCAGATCTTTACCGTTGATGATCTGATGTATCTGCGTAGAGGTGGTCGTCTTTCCAATGCAGTAGCACTTGTTGGTACAATTTTGCACATCAAACCGGTTCTCAAAGGCGATGAAAACGGAAAAATCGTTACGACCGGAAAGGTGCGTGGCAGAAAAGCGGTAATGCAGCATATTGTAGATAAATTTACACAGTTGGCTGTCAAACCAGAATCCTCAGAAATTGCTATTTCGCATGCCAATTGTCAAGAAGATGCAAAGACACTTCTCAATCTAATCAAGGAAAAATGTAACATCAGCGATGCTTTTATTGTAGATCATGAGCCCGTTACTGGTTCTTATCTTGGACCGGGTGCGTTGGCTTTGTATTTCTTTGGGGATGAGAATGTTCGTCTGGCTTAAATAAAAACATTTATCACAGCTATTTTTATAGATAAGATAGTTTTTATTTCGTAAAATCAGAAATCCCTGATACGATGGATACTGTATCAGGGAAATTTTTTTGTGAAAACAAGGTTTATTTAAGAAATAATCCCTATTTATTTTCAATGATAACTTTGCAATGTGTAATGCCATAATAGTTGAAAATTTCGATTGCCTGTCTGTCGATTTGTTCTCCGCATACCGCAATCGGAACAGCGGGCGGGCAGGATACATTCAATGCGGATAAAATGCGGCCTTCTGCCTCATTTACCGGGATTTCTTCCTGCGCAACACACCAACTTTGATGAATCGGATCAATACGCTTCGGTAGATGTGGTTTTGGTGGAATTGTATCAATCGGTTGTTTTTTTGGAATGCTCAGAATTGCCTCTGATAAGCAGGAAAGTACTTTGACTCCTGCTTCGCATGAGAGCATGAATACAATAAAATCTGGATCAGCAAATTCGCATATAATATTCTGTTTTGTCAGTTCTGCTGCAAATTCCGTTCCCGTATAGCCTAGTGGCTTGGTATGAATGGTCCATTTCAGCGGTTCATCGCCAGCAAATAAAATACCCTTTTGTGTCAGCTTTTGCTTCTCTTTTTCAACAATCGGAAGAAAACTTGTCAGCTTTTCTTGATATCCGTTAGAAAGATAAGCATTGACCGCATCCAGTGATTGCATAATCAAATAGGATGGACTGGTGGAGCCGAACATGGCAAGCGCATCTTTGGCTTGTTTTACGAGCCAATGGGGAAGTTGTGAAGAAAGATGAAGATATGCCGCTCCAGTTAATGCTGGCAGGGTTTTATGTGCCGAATCGCAGCATAAATCCGCCCCCAAATCAATCGGGTGTCTGGATTTTGGCAAGAATTTTAAGTAGGCACCATGTGCATTGTCAACCAGCAGTAAAACACCGTGTTTTCGGCATATATTGGCAATTTGAGTAATGTCTGCACAGTTACCCAGATAGTCGGGACTGGTTAAGTATAAAGCTGCTGGCAGATGTTCTGTAATAGCTTTTTCCAACATATCCATATCATTTAGCAAGCAGCAAAGATAACTGTCGTTTGATATGGGCATGAGCCATTCCACATCCAGCTGCATCAAAGCTGCTGCTGTGACAAATGTTTTATGTACATTGCGAGCAGCAAGGATTTTCGTTTTTTTCCCCATCGTTTTTGCATATAGCTTGGTTAAATACAGCATAGCACGGATACAGTGGGAAGAACCTTCGGTGGAATAATAGGTCGGACAGCCAAACAGAAAAGAGGCATTTTGCTCACTTTGCTGAATGATACCATTTGCCTCATACAGGCTGTCCGCACCATCAATCTCAGTGATATCCATCGCTTCCATGCCCAGCAGCGCGATACCTTTATGTCCAGGCATATGCAGCCTTATTGCATTGGATGCACAGTACTGTTTTACAAAATCACAAATTGGTGTGTGCATTATTCTTCTTCGAGCATGCCGGATGCGGCAACCATAATAGCACATTCCATGCGTTTGCGGAACAGATCACAGCCTTTTTTGTAAACACCACGAACCGAGCCGGTGGAGTGGAATGCGTTTGCAGCACAGCCGCCAGAGCAGTAGAGTTTTGCCCAGCAATCTTTGCAGTCTGGGCGTGCGTATACATTGCAGCAGGCAAATTCCTGCTGTTTTTCGAGATTGGTAACACCATTCCAGATGTCACCGAGTTTGTAAGAATCCTCGCCAACAAACTGATGGCACGGATATAAATCACCCCACGGGGTAACAGCCATATATTCCGTACCTGACCCACAACCGGAGATGCGTTTGTAGATGCATGGACCGCCAGTTAAATCGATCATGTAGTGATAGAAGGTAAACGGACGACCTTCGCGACGGCGTTGAATCATCAGTTCAGCCAGTTTTTCGTACTGATCTTTTACAATTTCCATATCTGCATCGGTCAGTTCAGATGGGTCACCCGGTGCGCATACGACAGGCTCCATGCTCAGCTCGGTAAAGCCTAAATCCAGCATCTGCTGAATATCCTTTAAGAAGTCCGGGTTTGCATGGGTGAAGGTTCCACGCATGTAATATTCTTTTCCTTCTCGTGCAGCGACTAGTTTCTGAAATTTTGGAACAATACGCTCCCAGCTGCCATTGCCTGCATAGTCAACACGGTAACGGTCATGAACTTCCTTACGGCCGTCCAAGCTTAATACGACATTGCTCATCTCACGGTTTGCAAAATCAATTACATCGTCGTCAATGGATACGCCATTGGTGGTTAAAGTAAAGCGGAAGTTTTTATTTTTCTCTTTTTCGATGGAGCGGGCATATGCAACCAGCTGTTTGACAACATCGAAGTTCATCAGTGGTTCACCGCCAAAGAAGTCAACCTCTAAGTTGTGACGGGTACCAGAATGCTCCACTAAGAAATCCAGTGCCTGTTTGCCGACCTCAAAGCTCATAACAGCGCGTTCACCATGGTATTTTCCCTGGCTTGCAAAGCAGTAGGAGCAGTTTAAGTTACAGGTGTGTGCAACATGCAGGCAGAGTGCCTTGATAACACCGCTGGTTTTCTGTTTTAATTCGCCTGCCATTGGTTCGAATGTATCCTTAGTAAACAGCTGACCATCTTCTTTCAAAGATACGACCTGCGCATAGCAGTCTTGTAAATCTTTTTCGGTAATGCCATCTTTGTTCAGGTAACGATTCTGCATTTCAGCCAGAATTTCTTCTTTTGAGTGGTCTTCAAACATTGCAATGATATCATAAGCCACATCATCCACTACATGAACAGCACCAGAACAGACGTCCAGTACAATGTTCATGCCGCCAAGTTTATATTGATGTATCATAAATTTAATTCCTTTTTTAGATATTGTGATAAAATGCATAGGGAGGAAAACTTTTTCGTTTTCCTCCCCCGCTTGGATTACTTATTGGATTTTGCTGCTTTCTTAGCGTTCTCACACTGCTGATTTGCAATGCCACAGCTGGTTTTGCAAGCGGACTGGCAAGAAGTCTGGCACTCGCCGCAGCCACCGTTTTTAGCGCTCTCGCAGAGGTTGCGAGTATTCAAAGTTTTAATATGTTCCATGATGATTCCTCCTATGGGTTTTATTCAGTATTATTATATCATCAAATCCGAGTAAAGTCAAGATATTTGCTGAATTTAACTTCTAATAGAATTTGTTTTATGCAATAAATAGCCCCCGATATAAAGCCGGGGGCTATTTGCAAGTATGGTGTGAAAAGTCAGTTACCTTATTTCTGAATAACAATCATTGCATGCAGTTCCATTTTTGGAATGGTAACGCTTAAAATGCCATTTTCATAGGTATATGGCAGGTCGGTTTCAACCCCTTTGGTATTGACCAGTGATACCTGTTTTGGTGCAGTATCCATTTTGATTGTAGTATGAATCTCATACAGCGGCAGAATGTCCTCGATGATTTCAACACCATCTCCGCGTTTGACAGGAGAAGCATAGAGCAGATGGCAGATCAGGCGGTTTTGTTCCTTCTGATTCATCAGGGTAACAATGCCTTGTGCTGGTAGGTTGGTTTTAACAGTTTTGCTTTCACCGATCAGTTTTTCAACCGTTACAAGTGCCATTTTTTTAGCAATCAGGCTGCCTTTGGTAGCATACTCTTTGAAGATTTCGGTGCTGATATATGCGCCATCTTTGCCGATGGTGATGGCTGCACAGCGTTTGCTTGGGTCATTCGGGGCGTGCTGATGGGAGCAGAAATGTCTGACAGAGCGGTTGAAGTAGGGATTTTCACGCTCTGCTAATAATTCACCAGTTGCCTCAATGTCATAAGATGGCGCATACAAGACGAATGCGGTTCCTAACAATTCTTCCATCTCAAAGCACGGACGGAAGTATACCGGATTAAATTCGCTTGATCCTTTGAATGTTGCGCCCAGGTCGAATGCAAAATCATCGGCATGATTCATTAAACCAGAAGTTCCGCTTGCCAGAATTTTGCCGCCGTTTTTGACAAATGCAGCAATTTTATCTTTCAAGCAGTCATCCAGACGGATATTATCAGGCAGAATAATCAGTTTATACTTGCTCAAATCCTCATCCGTATCGACAACATTAAATAGATATTTGCCTTCCAGCAGCATACGCACAGCACCAACATCGCCAAGGCTTCCGTTCCTGTCTTCTTCAATGCCGTGATAGTTGGCGACTGCCTCCTGTGACAGAATGGCAATATCTGCAATTGGGGTAACATGATCAAGCCACGGTTCTTTTGCTTCCAGTTCGCTATATGCCTTGCCGATTAAATCATAGGTGGTCATATCCATTTGACCGTCTGGATGCAGCTGGTCGCCGATAGAACATTTTGCACCCAATGCAGCGGATAAAGCGGCTTCATAGCGCAGGGCGTTCGGATGTTTGAATCCGCCAAATTCGCCCCAGGTGGTGTGGAATTTACCGGTCATACCTAAAAATTCCATGCCAAGGGTACGGGAATAGGATGCGGAAAGTGGGAAGTGGTCGTATCCCCATCCGCCGGTTGGCAGGCTTTCCAGTTCGAGATGGGAATTCATGTGTGCAAGGTCACGGCGTCCACGGCGGATATGTCCACCATTGTGGAATACTGGCAGTCCCGGTTTGATTTCATCAACCACTTCACGCACTCTGCGGGTATAGTTTGCATAAACGCGTTCACCAAGTTCGGTGATGTTTTTCTCGTCATATGGATCTTTGCCCTCTGCAATCAGTGTGTTGATACAGTTCTGACAGTAGCAATGACGCACACCAGTAATATCTAAGAAAATGCCATCAGCATCATAATTTGTAATAACTTCTCGAATCTGATCAAGCAGGTAATCCAGATACGGGCTGTTCATACAGGTTAAATGATAACCCGGTTGAGAGAAATCACTTGCCCAGGTGGTGGATTCATCTTTGTTGCGTAGTACCCAGTCTGGATGACGGCGTGCCATTTTCTCATCAATACCAGCAGAGATATAAACCGGAGTTTTAACGCCAATTTCATGTGCTGCTTCAATTTGTGCTTTTAATAAATCAAAAGAAAGTCCTGGATGCTGTTCGTTCTTTTCGGATGGATGATAAGCCCAGCCGTGGTGGCATTTGGAGAATAAGGTGATTGAGCTGACATGGCCGCGTTTTAAAGCTTCCTGAAACTGCTTTTTGGAAAACTTACTACCGATGCCCTCAATACATTCACTGGTGTGAAAGTCTAAATGAATCTGTCTGAATTTCATGTTATGCCTCCTGGAAAGGTTATTTTTTATTCTGTTTTAAGTATATAAAAAATTGTTTTTTCTGTCAATTTAGGAAATTGTTATTTATTATGTGAAAAATTGCTGTTATATCAGAACCTCCTATGGAAATGCATGGGAGGTCATAGGATGTTATTCCTTCAGAAAAGAAAGTTGCGGCCAGTCACATCCGCCAAAATTCTCCTGTGGTGCGCCTGGGGTGCTTCTTCCGTCTTTGATATAGCGAATCAGCAGTTCCTTGAGTTCTTTTACGATTTCCTCGTGCTCACCCTGTACATTGCAGGTTTCAGAGACATCGCCTTTCATGTGATATAGCTGGATCGGCGGCATCTCATCGGTCAATTCTTTGTTGGTTGGATAACTCCAACCGCCGCTCCCTGGCCACATAATGAGTTTCCATTCGCCTTTGGTGATGGCAAAACGTCCGTCGATGGAATGATGTACAATTGCTTCACGAACCGGTTCATTCTTGCCCAGCCATAGTGGGAGATTGCTGACGCTGTCCTCTGCGGCATTGTCTGGTAGCGTAATGCCATTGATATCTGCCATTGTGCGCATGATATCGCACAGACAAACGGTCTGGTCACAGACTTTTCCAGCAGGAATGATTGCCGGCCAGCGAATGAGAAGCGGAATGCGGTGACCGCCCTCGTAGATATCGGATTTGGTACCGCGGAAGATGTAACTCGGATTATGTCCATATTTGGCAAGTTCTTCATAGTTTGCTTCTGGCGAGCACCCGTTATCGCTTGTGAAGATGACAATGGTATCTTCTTCTAATCCTTTTTCTTTGAGTTTGTCGCAAATCTGACGGACAACATCATCGCACATCAGCACGAAGTCACCATAGACATTGGTGCCGGATTTTCCCAAAAAATCCTTTGTCGGCAGAATCGGGGTGTGCGGTGCATTTAACGGGAAGTAGATGAAGAATGGCTTGTCTGATTCAGAGAACTCATCAATTTTATCCAATACTTTGTGGGTAAAGGTCGGCAGAACCTGCTCATGCACGAAATCGGGCGCAGTTGGGCCTTCGCGCCACCAGGTATATGGGTTGCGATTGGCAGTGATATGATCCGGAACGGCAGTTGGCATATTGCCGTCGATATAGACATATGGAGACATATCCAGCGAAGCTGCAATGCCAAAGTAGGAGTCAAATCCTTCCTCCAGTGGACCGTGCTGAATTGGTTTGGTGAAATCAATCTCATTGTTTTCTTTGTTGGTAAAGCTCCAGTCCCAGCCCAAATGCCATTTGCCGACACATGCGGTATTATAGCCGTCCTCTTTGAGCATATGCGCAATGGTTTTGCGTCCAGATTCGATGATGGATGCACTTTCTCCCATATTAACGCCATGTTTTAAGCAGCTGCGCCAGTTGTATCGACCGGTTACAACGCTGTATCGTGATGGTGTGCAGACTGCGGATGAAGAATGCGCATCAGTAAAGCGCATACCGTCTTTTGCCAAAGCATCAAATGCAGGTGTCTGGAATGCTGCGTGATCATTGTTGCAGGAGACATCGCCGTAGCCCATGTCATCCGCAAAAATGTAAATCAGATTAGGTTTTTTCATTCAAATTCCCCCTTATAAATCATCAACTGTTTTTGAAAAACATGTTGAAAATCATTTGTTTTTATCATAGCACACACCATAAAAAAGAGGAATAGGCTATCTTGTTTTTCGGTAAATATTTGTATTGATAAAAAAATTTTTGCAAAACACGAGGATGTATGTTATAGTTATGGACGGAAAAACTCCACATAGAGTCAATCCAAAGCGACGTATACCACCTGCAAAAACAATACCTTTAACGGTATGCCACTTCCGAATATTTGGAAATGGTGTAAGGATGGTAGTTTTGAAAAGTTGACCGATTTTGGATACCATGATTTTAAAATGCGTTTGGGCAGATAAATGAAATAAGCAGTCAGATTTTAGGGTCTGGCTGCTTTTGTTGCACATAAAAAGGTTCGGTATGACCCGAACCTGAAATAGTATATTTTGGGGATATGTTGGATTATTCTCCACATTCTCCAGCATGCTGATGTTCATGGCAGATGGAACCAGTGGATTTTAATTCGCCGCGTAGATAAGCTTCAACAGCATTCCTTGCATCGCCCTGTGCGCCAACAATAACTTCCACGCCACGCTCGTTGAAGATGTCAACGGCACCGCCACCCATACCGCCAGCAATGATAACTTCTGCACCGTTATCAGCTAAGAAATTCGGTAAAAAGCCTGGACGATGACCTGGATTTGCAACACTGTTTTCAGCGGTGATTTTATTGTCCGCCGTGTCGAAGAAGATAAAGTTTTCACAATGGCCAAAGTGACCAGCAACGGTTTTTCCCATAGCAGCTACAGCAATTTTCATGGTGATTTTCTCCTTTATAGTTAAGTTAAAATTTATTTGAGGCATTTGCCTTGATAACAGTTTTATCCAAGTAGTTGTTGCACATTTTGATATACTGCAAACATTGCGGCTCTTGCTGGACAGTCAATATCCGCAATGCTGCATCCTTGATTAATGGCAGCTGAAGCAGAAGCATCATACGGAATTTTTCCAACAAATGGGATTTGATTCTGTTTGCAGAAATTTTCGATTGTATCGGTATTTTCAGGACTGGTATCCCATTTGTTGACACAGACAGCAATTTTGGTTTGGAAGGTGTTTGTGGTCTTAAATAGCCGGGTTAAATCGCTCAATCCGGAAAGAGAAGGTTCCGCAACGACTAAAACCAAGTCCATGCCGCTGACCGATGCAATGACGGGACAGCCGATGCCGGGAGATCCATCGATAATGGCAAGATCGGTATCCGGCGCGTACTTTAGCATATTCAGTTTGACTGCCGTGACCAGTTTGCCGGAGTTGCCGCGACCCATTTTCAACTGGGCAGTGGAGAAGGTGCGCTCATCCTGATACAGTTGTTGCTCTCCTGCTACATCTGGATTCATTGTAATGGCATTCTGTGGACAGAGGTACGCACAAACGCCACAACCCTCACAAGAATATGCATCAATTTTGCAGACATTTCCATCCATTTTTACAGCATCAAATCGACAATGCTGCATACAGATTTGACAGCCGGAGCAAAGACTTGCATCAATCTGTGCCTTATCTGAGCCTAAAAAGTCGGTGCGGGTTGGTGTTGAGGTCATGCCTGATACGATATGCAGGTTTGGGGCATCAACATCACAATCAGCCATCGCTTTTGCATTGGAAAAGCGGATGAATGCCGCAGCGGTAGTGGTTTTTCCGGTACCGCCCTTGCCGCTTAAAATCAGAAGTTTTTTCATTTTGCAACACCTCCGATTTTTTTAAGCAGTTCTGCGAACATTGCTTTGGCAGTTTCATCCTTCTCACAGATGATTTCACCTTTCGATGCCAGTGCTGCAAAGTTTTGATTATACGGAATGCGCATCAATACCGGCAAATGATGCTCTATACAGAACTGTTCGAGTGGTTGATACGGTTGATCCTGCTTATTGATGACCACACCGCATGGTTTGCCAAGCAGGGTAACCAGTTCGTAGTTCATGCGGAAATTATGGAAGCCGAATGCGGTTGGCTCTGCAACCAGAATGCAGCAATCCGCTGCGGATACACTTTCCATAACGGAACAGGCACTGCCCGGCGGACAGTCTATGACAATCAGCCCCTCCTGTTCAAATCCCTGCTTTTGTGCGTTCTTGATGACCGGGATGCCAGAAGCCTCTCCAGGATTTAAGATGCCAGTTATAACACAAATGTCATGATGAAAACCCTGTTCTATATGACCCACAGGATGCTCAACTTCGGAAATTGCACCAGCTTTGCACACCATTTGACAGCCGCCGCAGGAATGGCAGATTTCATCAAATAGTTTGGGCTTTTCCTTGATATAGACCAGCGCATTGAACCGGCAGAATTGAACACATTCGAGGCAACCAGTGCATAATGTGGCATCGAACTTTGGAAGCAGGGTATTGACTGGTGTTTCTTTCACATCGGTTGGATTAAAAAATAGTCTGCCGTTTGGTTCTTCCACATCACAATCAATATAGGTAGCCTTTTTTGCTGCTGCCGCCAAATTGACCGCGATAAGCGTTTTGCCTGCACCGCCTTTGCCGCTTAATATCGCAATCTTCATTGGATTCCGTGAAAACCGGCGTGGAAGTGGGTCAGTTTTTCCAGTTTGTTTTCTTTCCATGCAGCTAAATTGGCGTTGGCATCGGTACCGTTTGCCTTGTAAATTGCAATTTCTGCTGCGTTGCATACTTCCGCTGCATTCTCTCCACAGCGTACGGTGATGATAGCATCTGCGCCATGATCGACGACAAACTGTGCAGATTTGGTACCTGCGCCGCCGGCAGCATCGGCAGCCGGATTTTTCAAAAAGGTGGTTTCATTGGTGTCGATATCATGAAGCATGAAAAACGGTGCGCGTCCGAATGAAACGCACACATTTTGTCTGTCTTCATCCATTGGAATCATAACTTTCATTTTGGGTACCTCTTTCTATATCATGAGAAAAATAGATTTTGACATTAGTTTATGGCATATGCCGTTTTCTATTTTTATTATACACGAATAAATAGCATATGTCAATAACTTTTTTGAGAAACCATAAAAAATTAAATGAAAAGATAAAACAGGCAAGTCAGTTCCCAATAGTAGGATACTGGTTTGCCTGTTTTTTGATAGGGTATATTTAAATTAATGTTGTCTGATAGGTTTCATTTGTCTGGTGCCAGAAAGAAATCTGCCATTCGATCTGTTCTCTCGGTTCAAAGCTTAGGGAAGAACAGGAAGCGTGCAGCGTTTTGTCCTGTGTGCGGCATCCACCGCCAATGATGCCGATGGATGCCGCACACAGGGCTGTTGGCTGCATCGGGTCGGTCTGCTTTATTTTGGGACTGTCGCTGTCTTGACAATCTGATATCGAGATTTCCCTTTTTTCCAGTTCCGGTGTAACCGTATAGGAGATTTCGGTGACATGGGTTGGAAATTCCATGCTTTCATCCCGGAATATGGATGGGTCAAGCTGCTGCGGTTCCAATTCTTCAATATGAAGCGTATGCTGCACACCAGTGACTGGATGAATGAATGTAACTGAATTGGTATCTGGTGTGGTAAAATGTACACCCGGATATTGCACCGAATCAGCAGTCATAGTTAATTCCAGCTTAGACAGCTTTGGCTTGGTTTTTGTTGCCCATGGAAACGCTTGGCGGTTGATATAATAACCATATTTGGGGTCAAGCTGATAGTGTTCCATGATGGCTTCCATTTCGGTTTCATCATAGGTAATTTCTGATAGACAACTATCCGGAATGTAGGAAAATCCACAGCCTTGTTCTTGGCGCATGGGTTTACCGTTTGCTGTTAAAGCTGTTGAAAATTTAAAGTGCAGCGGATTTTCCAGATCTGAAAGCATGCGTTGTCCCGCAGTGGGCTGTTCAATGGATTCCCATTTTTCTATAAAAAGCTTGATATCTTTCGGGTCTGCCCGCATAATAAAATCGATGACCATGCCTTTTGCGCAGAGATAGATGCTTGGAATATACCATTGTTTGCCGCACCAGTCAAAATGTTTTTCTACCTTGATTTCCTGTCCTGGCTTTGATCGGTTGCGAGACCCCCAGAAATTTCCATCATAATAAACTTTCCATTCAGTTTTCGGTTGGGGTGATTGCTCAATGCCAGTGACATCATAGTATTCAGCAGTATAAGGGATGTTGGATAGGGAAAAATCATCCTGAATTTCTTTGATATAATAGTAGGGGTCGTCAATGCGATAGAGGTCAAATGCTTTTTCGATGGTAGCAAAGATTTGCTTCTGTTCTTCGGTCGGTCTGTTTTCGGCAATATAGGCATTAAATTCATTTTCATTCCACATCCATGCCTGTTCAATGGCATCCACACTGCCGCAAGCCAGCAAAAGCGAGAGAAAATCATCTAAACACACTGCTACTGGTCGTACATTGTTGGGACCATTATCCGGGCTGACTGCGAATACCATTTCCCCGAATTTACGGATAAAGCCGAAATGGATGCCATCTACGCCTACATAGCCAATCGGCAGAAAGCCTTTCGGGGTGCAGAAATAGGAAACAGGGGAATTATACTGTGCCAAGCCGATGTCCGCAAGGTTAATGGGGAGTTTTTGTAATTGTCGTAAAGTTGCCATAATAAATCCTTTCTAAAGTTTGGGTGTTAGATTGTTATTCTCTATTGTAGCATATTTTAATCAAAAAAGCCACAGAAGAAAATTTCTGTGGCTTGGATTATGTAACATGGATTCGATTGATTAAGATGGAGGCAATCACACCAATGACAATTCCGGCACCCGTACCGCTTAGAATCAGAACTGGCAGATAGTATGCAATCTGTGCGGTATCTAATAGCAGCATGGCGGCGACAATCTGTCCGACATTGTGTAAAACACCGCCGGTGACACTCACACCAATTTCAGAAAGGAGATTAAATTTTTTGAGCAGTGCCATGCCAGTTAAGCTTAAAACAGCCCCACAGATGCTGTAAATCAGGGTCATTCCATTTCCAAACAGAACAGCCAGCCATAGAATACGCAGCAGCGATACGACAGCGGCTTCTTTCCAGCCAAATTTGTACAGAATAAAAATAATGGCGATGTTTGCCAAACCTATTTTAATGCCTGGAACTGTAAAAGAGAGTGGAAGCAGGCTTTCCAGATAGGATAATATCATGGCTATTGCAATGCAGATGGCAAGGGAAGCAAGCTTTTTTGTGTTGTATTTTCTCATACTGTGACATCCACCTCCGGATTTTCCTCTGAAATGATTTTTAACACCAGTTTGTGCGGCAGGCAGACAATGGTTTGTCCGTTATAGGAGATTTCTGGTTGATGTACGCACAGTTTATCCGGGCAATTTGCATCGGTCATTTTTACCGTCCCATCAGCAATGATAAAGGTGTTTTCACCGCCATTCGGGGCAGGGATGGTGATGGACTGATTCTTATTTAAGCCATATTCTGCAATCTGTTTTCCATCCTGAATAACAGCAACCTTTCCGCCGGTCTGTCGGGTAAAGAACAGAATCGCCGAAACAAGCATGGCAGCAAGGATGAGTCCGGCAATTAAAATTAGATCGTTTTTGCGTTTGGTGTTTAATGATTCCATTCGTACCTCATATAAAAAGGACAGTAAAAACTGTCCTTTAATGTTTTTATCTGTTTAATCCAGATTGTGAATGCCGGTAAAATCAGCGATTTTGATTGCGCCAGCTGGACATACCTCAGCACATTTGCCGCACTGAACGCATTTGTTGTAGTCAATCTGTGCTAAGAAGTTAACTACCTTGACAGCTTCTACTGGGCAGTTCTTCTCACACTTCATGCAGCCAATGCAGGCAGAAGTACAGTTTTTACGAGCAACAGCACCCTTCTGCTGGTTGGAGCAGGCAACAACTGTTTTGATTTTATCCGGAATCAGTGCGATGACATGATTTGGGCAGGTTTTTGCACACAAACCACAGCCGATACATTCACGCGGGTCAACATGTGCAATGCCGTTTTCAATGCAGATAGCGTCCTTTGGACATACAGCAGCACAGTCGCCATATCCCATACAGCCAT
The DNA here is from genome assembly GCA_020024615.1 of Oscillospiraceae bacterium. Lineage (GTDB taxonomy): Bacteria > Bacillota > Clostridia > Oscillospirales > Ruminococcaceae > JAHHTP01. The sequence goes on along the minus strand of JAHHTP010000023.1, from coordinate 13,714 downwards.
AAGTACAACTGCCATCGCCGCCATAGAATAATTTCGCAGCAGTACAGGTCTGGATGCCTTTGTAATCATGTTTCTTTTTGGTGTGTTGACAGTCGCCCTGGCAATGTACATATGCAACCTGTTCCACAACATCTTCAGCATCTACACCCATGATAGCAGCGACCTGTTTTGCAACTGCATCCGCACCCGGGATACAGAGATTGGTTTTGGTACCTGGATTTTCAATCAGGGCTTTTGCATAACCGTCACAGCCGGTGAATCCGCAGGCACCACAGTTAGCACCCGGCAGACATTCTCTTACTTTTTTGACACGCTCATCCTCTTTGACAGCCATGAATTTGTCCGCAACAACCAGAATAATGGCGCAGAGCAGACCGATAACGGTGACAAAGCCGGCAGCAATGCCGATTGCAGGTAATAATTCGTTCATCTGAGTTCCTCCTTACGCAAACAGCTTGTCAACTACGCCACCAAATCCCATAAAGGACATGGCTACAATGGAAGCGGCAACTAAAGTGATCGGAAGTCCCTGGAAGCATTTTGGGGTGTTTTTGCTGTCCAAACGAGAGCGGACACCTGCAAATAAAACCATAGCCAATAAGAAACCTAAGCCACAGCCGAGTGCGCTGACTAAGGATTCTGCAAAGCCGTATCCATCTTTGATGTTGTTGATGGCAACGCCCAGTACGGCACAGTTTGTGGTGATTAACGGCAGGTAAACGCCTAAAGATTTATGCAGAGCTGGTACATAGCGTTTTAATACAATCTCAACAAACTGTACCAAAGCTGCAATGACTAAAATAAAGACGATCGTCTGTAAATATCCTAAATTGTATTTATCCAGTACATATGTCTGAATTGGCCAGGTAACAGCGGTGGAAACGACCATAACAAAGGTAACAGCAGCACCCATTCCGGCAGCCTGATCCAGCTTTTTGGATACGCCCAAAAACGGGCAAATGCCTAAGAATTTGGTTAAAACATAGTTGTTGACCAGCACGCTGGACATTAAAATAATCAGCAGGGATTTCAACATATTATTTGCCCTCCTCTACGCAAGCGTCTTTGTGGCAAGCTGCACGGGATGGACATCCGGCACAACCCATGTGTTTTTTGACCTTGCCTTTTGTCAGTTTGTTGACAATAGCGATTAAGACACCGAATACAAAGAAGCCGCCCGGAGACTGGGTAAAGAAAGAAACTGCGAAGTCTTTCAAAACTGGAATTTCAATTCCACAGAAAGTACCAACACCCAACAGTTCACGAATAGCACCCATGCAGAACAATGCCAAGGTAAAGCCAAGACCCATGCCGATGCCGTCAAGTGCGGAATCAACAACGGTATTTTTGCTTGCAAACATCTCAGCACGGCCTAAAATGATACAGTTTACAACGATTAAAGCAAGATAAGTGCCCAATGCCGTGAATAAATCTGGCAGATATGCATGCATCAGCATCTGAACAACCGATACAAAGCCTGCAACGATAACAATGTATGCCGGAATGCGGACTTTGTCCGGAATCACCTTACGCAGTGCAGAGATTGCCATATTTGAACATAGCAGAACGACAGTAGCAGCAATACCCATCGAGAGTGCGCGGATAACTGAGTCGGTGACAGCTAAGGTCGGGCAGGTACCCAATACCAAAACGAATACTGGGTTTTCCTTAATCAGACCTTTTAAAAGGATGGATAACTTTCCTGTTTTTTCTTTCATTTTAGTTTTCCTCCTTTACAGTGGATAACGCATTTAATGCATCAGTAACAGCTTGTTTGAATGCAGCGGAAGAATAGGTGACACCGCCGACCGTTTCTACATCGGCAATATTTTTTTCATCTGCACCGACATATTTAGACGGATAGTCCAAACCAAAATCTTTGGATTCGGTATACTGGATGAGTTTTATATTAACGATTGCACCATTGTTGTCTACACCGATGGTAAACAGCATGTCACCTTTGGAATACTGGGAGGAAGTTGCAGCAGTAACTGCATAGCCGCTTCCTGCAGTATCAGCATAGATGCCGGTGACTGTGGCAGGCATATCTTCGGTTAAGGTGATTTCCTCGAATTTATCAGCATCCGGCAGTACCTCATAAAGAGAAGCCATTTTTTCATTGTAGGTGTTTTCTTCAATAATCGTTGCAGTTATGAAGTTAACGCCTGCTAAAATCGAGGTGACAATCAAGCAGATAACAGATAAAACAATAACACTTTTGATCGACTGATTCATGCTTTTACACCTCCAAACGGTTTGGTTCTAGTCCATTTTTCAATATATGGTGTTAAGATGTTCATTAGTAGAATGGAGAAGGATACACCTTCCGGATAGCCGCCATAGACACGAATGACAACAGTGATGAGGCCGCAGCCTAAGCCGAAGATAACCTTGCCCCATTTGGTGGTTGGGGTGGTAACATAGTCAGTAGCCATAAAGAATGCACCAATCATTAAACCACCGGTTAAAAGCTGAGCAATTGCATCCTGACCCAACAACAGAGAGAATACAAACACGGTGCCAATAAAGACAACCGGAGTATGCCAGGTGATGACTTTGCGGCAAATTAAGTAGATACCACCGATAAGCAGTGCTAGAACGCAGGTTTCACCCAATGCACCCCCATGATTACCAAGGAATAAATCAAGATAGGACGGTAATTCGCCTGCCTGACCACTTAAAATGCCAAGCGGTGTAGCGGAGGAAACCGCCATATCTTCCTGCCATATTGGATTGACCACAGCGGTCATTGTATCACCGAAAGAGATTAAAAGGAAAATACGCGCTGCGATAGCCGGGTTTGCAAAGTTTTGACCAATGCCACCAAACAGACACTTGACAACAACAACTGCCATAACCGAGCCTAAAGCTGCTTGCCACAGTGGCAGGCTAGCTGGTACATTCAGTCCCAATAAAAGTCCGGTGACAACAGCGGATAAATCGCCGATGGTCTGTTCTTTTTTGCAGATAAGATTAAATAAATATTCGGAAATAACTGCTGCAACAGTGGTGATGCCCACAACAGCAAGTGCACGCCAGCCAAAGATGATACCAGCTGCAATGGTAGCCGGAAGCAATGCAATAATGACATCCAGCATGATATTGCGAGTGGTACGATTGGTGGAAACATGCGGAGAAGCGGATACGATGAGATTGCTCATTTTTTAGCCTCCTTCGCCTGATTTGCACGGAGCAGACCTTTTGCAAGCTTGTGGTTCTGAACCAATGGCTGTGCGGTCGGACAGATGAAGGAACAACATCCGCATTCCATGCAGAGATTTACTTTTAATTTCTTTAATTCATCACAATCCTTGTCGTGTAATGCTTTGGCAATCGAAACAGGATTCAGATGAAGCGGGCAGTGATCAACGCAGTTTCCGCAGCGGATGCATGGGGTGGTTTTCCGCGGAGCTGCATCCTTTTCATTCATTGCAATGATGGCATTGGTGTTTTTCAAGATCGGCGCGTCTAAATCCTGTACTGCAATACCCATCATCGGGCCGCCATACAGTACTTTTTTCGGCTCTTCCTTGAATCCACCGCAGAAATCAAATACATCACCCAGGCGAGTACCGATTGGAACAATGACATTTTTCGGTTCGGCTACGGCACTTCCGTCTACGGTAACGCATTTGCTGACCAGTGGCATACCGGTTTCAATGTATTTGGCGATATATGCTAGTGTGGTGCAGTTTAATACGATTGCACCAGCATCAATCGGCAGTTTGCCTTCCTCAACAACGGCTCCAATGGTGTGATAAATCAACACTTTTTCACCGCCTTGTGGATATAAGGACGGCAGAGCTTTAACCGAAACAACAGGATCCTTTGTCGCGATTTCATTCATCTTTGCAATACATTCCGGTTTGTTTTTCTCAATACCGACAACAATCTGTTTCACTTGCAAAAATTTTTCCAACAGTTTAAAGCCCTTTTCCATCCATTGGGCATCATCCAGCATGGTACGGGTGTCGCTGGTAATGTACGGTTCACATTCCGCACCATTGATGACAACCGCTTTGATTTGGGACAGATCCTTGACCGACAGTTTGACGGCAGTCGGGAAGCCTGCGCCACCTAAACCAACAATACCGCTCTGTTTTACTGCTTCGATAAACTCAGCAAGGTTGGTGACAACAGGTGGTTTTACGGTGTCCGAAACACGCATTTCACCGTCCGATTCGATGGTGATGGCAGTAGTAGTGCCTCCCATGCTGGTCGGAATGGTATCAATTTTTTTAACGATACCAGAGATGCTTGCATAAATCGGAGCACTGACAAAGCCGTTCGGTGCTGCAATCAGATCACCGACCGATACTTCCTGATTTACCTTGACCGTCGGTACGGCAGGTGCGCCGATGTGCATGTTGACTGGAATGGTAACACTGTTTGGTGTTGGCATAGAAACCGGAGCCATTTTAGCAGTGTTTTTCCGATGCTCGACCGACACGCCTTTGAGTTTCCATAAAGACATACTCTCAATCCTCGCATTCTAATAACATAATATTGTAAATTGGGCATATAAATGCACTTTACTATTATAAAACAACCCTACCTACTTGTCAACTCATTTTTCGACTTTTTGGGACAGAATGAAATCATATCTGCAATATGTGCTTTATTACTAAAATTATTTGAAATATACTGATATTATTTGGTATAAAAAAATTCTAAAAAAGGTTGTAATCGTTTACATTTTGATTTATAATAAAGGCAAAGAGGCAGAATACTCTGCATAGTAAGCAAAAGAGAGGAAAAAACATGATTAAAGTTACCGTATGGAACGAATTTGCACATGAAAAAACAGACGAACGGGTAAAAAATATTTATCCAAACGGCATCCACAAAGCAATCGCAGATTTCTTACAGGATGATGAGGTTACCGTTCGCACTGCTACGCTGGATGATCCAGAATGCGGCTTGACCGATGATGTATTAAACGATACCGATGTTTTGATCTGGTGGGGTCATATGCGTCATGGTGATGTCCCGGATGAGGTTGTGGAACGCTGCAAACAGGCTGTATTAAAAGGCATGGGCGTGATCTTCCTGCATTCTGCGCATCACTCCAAACTATTCAAATCTCTGATGGGTACCACCTGCAACCTTTGCTGGAGAGAAGAAGGTGACAAAGAACGCGTATGGGTATGTGATCCATCTCATCCGATTGCAAAGGGATTGGGGAAATACTTTGAGATTGAGCATGAAGAAATGTATTCCGAACCGTTTGGTATTCCAGAACCGGAGAAACTGTTATTTATCGGCTGGTATGAAGGCGGTGAAGCTTTCCGTTCCGGCTGTATCTGGCACCGTGGAAATGGTAAAATTTTCTACTTCCAGCCGGGTCATGAAACCTATAGAACCTATTATAACCCGTCTGTTCAGCTGGTTATCAAAAATGCAGTTAGATGGGCAAAATCGGATTATCGTGTAGACACGCTAGATTGTCCGCATGTATGCAAACCAGGTGAAGAAGAAAAATAATCCACAATATAAAGGGGATGGTTTAAAACCATCTCCTTTTTCCATATACAATGAATTGACAGCACCAAAGATGTTCTCAAATAATCATAAAAATTCCCGGAAGTAAAATCTTCCGGGAAAAGTTGTTTAACTGTTTTGAACAATTTGTACAATCAGGTCGGCACATTGTTCCAGACCAATCTTTCCGGTATCTAGACAGAGGTTATAGTTTTTCGGCATACCCCAGTCCTCTCCGGTATAGTGTTTATAGTAAACTTTTCGCTTGTCATCTTTTTCTTTGAGCCGTTTTTCTGGCTTTTCATTGGTTTCGCCGTATTTTTCCAGTAGATGTTTTTGACGGAACTGCATATCTGCATAGCAGAAAACATGCAGAGCATCCTCTCGTTTTGCTAAAATATGATCAGCACAGCGTCCAATAATGACACAGTTTCCTTTTTCAGCTAAATCTTTGATGATGTTATGCTGAATGACATACAGCTGATCAGATAACGAGCGTGTGCCGCTGCTGGCAGCCGCACCCAAGGACAAATCAAATAAAAAACTGTTTCTGACTGTAGCATATTCGCCCTGTTCGATAATATAATCTTCTGCAAGACCGCTTTCCTTTGCAATTTTGGAAACCAGTTCTCTGTCATAGTAGTCAAACCCTAATTTTTCGGCTACCATTTTGGCAATGGTTCTGCCGCCGCTGCCAAATTGACGACTGATGGTAACAACACGAATGCTCATAAGAAGACCTCCTTTTTGGCGTGGATGGTTTTTATTTTATTATATCATATAATACCTATAAAATCAATAAAAAATTTGTTAAAATAATATATTATAACGAAAAGCAGTCAGATGGAATTGCTTTTGTAGTTGACGAAAAAGGTTTTATCGTTTATAATAGAATCACATAAAAGCAGAATTTGAAAGCAGGGATATTGATGAAAGAATACAAAGAAGCGGCATACCAGGCAGCAAAAGAATTAGCAGAAATTTCCGGATTAAAACCAGGAGATATTATGGTCATTGGCTGTTCAACGAGCGAAGTATTAGGCGATAAAATTGGGACTCATTCGGTTCCAGAAGTTGCATCGGCCATTTGTGAAGGAATTTTAGAAGCAGTGAAATCGTATGGTGCATTTGTTGCAGCGCAGTGTTGTGAACATCTGAATCGAGCTTTGATTTTAGAGCAGCAAGCGGCAGAGCATTACGGTTATGAGGAAGTCAATGTGATTCCACAACCGAAAGCAGGTGGTTCCTTTGCCACCGCATTGTATGCGCAGAGTAAGAATCCGGTTGCTGTCGAGCATATCCACGCAAAATGTGGAATGGATATCGGTGATACTTTAATCGGCATGCATTTGAAGGAAGTGGCTGTTCCAGTCAGACTGTCGATGAATCAAATCGGAGAAGCACATCTGACTTGTGCGAGAACTCGACCGAAATTTATCGGTGGTATTCGTGCCCACTATGATGAGAGCAAAATGTAAGGAGAGCCGCAATGAGCGATAAAAGAACCATATTTCAGAAAAATCAAGTTTATCCGCTGACCATTACTTCTTTTACTTCCGAGGGCAATGGTGTTGGACATCTGGAGGGCGGATTTGCGGTGTTTGTTCCAGATACTGCTCCGGGTGATGTGATTGAAGTGAAACTGGTTAAGGTGTTAAAATCCTATGCGTTTGGTATTGTGCATCAGATGGTTACGCCATCTGCCGATCGTGTGGAGAATGACTGCCAAGCTGGATATCAGTGTGGTGGATGTACCTATCGTCATATCAGTTATGAGGCAGAATGTCGATTCAAGCAAGAGATGGTGCAGAATTGCATGCAGCGATTGGGTGGATTTGATCTAAAAGCAAAACCAATTTTGGGAGCCGAGAAGCAGGAAGCTTATCGTAATAAAGCACAGTTTCCGGTGGGATATGATAAAAATCATAAATTGATTTACGGATTTTATGCAGAGCGTTCGCATCGTATCATTCCACTGTCGGATAGACCATGCATGATTCAACCGAAAGAATTTTCGGAGATTGCGGATTGTGTAATTGATTGGATGCAACGAAATCAGATCACCGCTTATGATGAAAAATCTGAAAAAGGTGTCATCCGTCATATCTATTTAAGAAAAGGCGAAATGACTGGAGAAGTGCTGCTGTGCCTGATTGGTACACCGAAGCAGTGTCCAGCAGTTTTTAAGCTGTGTGAGATGATTACCAAAAGATTTCGGCAGGTAGTCAGTATTTCATATAGCTGTAATCCGAAGAACACCAATGTCATTATGGGAAAAAGCTGCGAAACACTGTATGGAACTGGCTATATTAAGGATATTTTATGTGGTATTGAGGTGCGAATTTCTCCAATGGCGTTTTATCAGGTCAATCATGATCAGACCGAGCGATTATATGCATTGGCAGGGGAGTACGCAGCATTGCACTCAGATGATCTGTTGTTGGATTTATATTGTGGTATCGGCACCATTGGACTTTCGATGGCAAAACGATATGATATCAAGCATTTAATCGGTGTTGAGGTTGTTCCACAGGCAATTGAGGACGCAAAGTTTAATGCTAAATTAAACGGTATGGGGGCGCAGTTTATCTGTGATGATGCATCTGGTATGGCGAAGAAGTTGAAGGATCAGGGAATGTTGCCGGATGTGGTGGTGCTTGACCCACCGAGAAAGGGTTGTGATGAGGAAGGACTCCTGGCGGTTACCCAGATGGAACCGAAACGGATTATTATGGTATCCTGCAATCCGTCCACTGCTGCTCGTGACTGTAAGTTTTTATGTGAAAAAGGATATAAGCTGGTAGAGTATACACCGGTTGATTTGTTCCCACGAACTGGCCATGTGGAGACGGTTATCTTGCTTTCCAAGGGAGAAATCGACTCCAAGAAGGTTCGTGTGGAGTTCTCTTTGGAGGGTATGGATATGTCTGGGTTTCAGCAGGGTGCAACCTATGAGCAGATTAAGGCATATGTGCTTGAGAAGTTCGGGTTGAAGGTGTCAAGTCTGTATATCTCACAGATTAAGCGGAAATGCGGTCTTGAGGTTGGACAGAATTATAATTTATCTAAGAAAGAAGATGCCAAAGTACCACAGTGCCCGCCAGAAAAAGAAACGGCGATTATGGAAGCCTTAAAGCGTTTTCGGATGATATAGTCTATTTATACTATGAAAAAGATGAGCGATTTTATTTAGCTGTGTGATGGAAAGACTTTTATTATTATCACAGGGCATATCGAAAGGATGCTTAAATTATGGCAAAGGAAAATGCTATTCTTGATAGAAAAGAACAGTTGAATGAGGATTTGACAGAAACCTTTGATTTTGACGAGTTGGAAGAAAAACTTCAAAGTCAATTGGAAGAAGAACTTGCAGATATGCAATTTCTTGCTGAAGAAAAAGAAAAAATTGGAAGTCCAGATAACTTAGGTAATGTTATTATGGATGTTGTGTGGGAACAGTTCTTAAACCAGGTGGCTGTTACTGCGGGCGAGGACTTTATTAAAGAAAATAGAGGACTTCATCTTGACTTGAGGAATGAGGCTCATATTCAAACTACGGAAAATTTCGCAGAAGGAAAGATTGCGACGCATAATACTGAAATTGATTATCAGCAAAGATATGATGATTGGCAGTCTAATTTCGTGAAAGACGAAAGTGGTAATGTTGTAACACATCAAACACGATCTGGAAAAGAAGAAGCCACCTTGGTTAAAGGAGCAAGAAAGCCGTTTGATGAGGGCCGTCCGAGCGGTTCTGCAGAAAAACACACAGACATGGACCATACCGTGTCGGCTGCCGAAATTATACGAGACCCGGCGGCTAATGCACATATGACCAAAGATGAGCAGATTGCATTTGCTAATAGTGATGCAAATCTTAATGAAATGGATTCAAGTCTGAATCGTTCCAAAGGTGATATGTCCATGACAGAGTGGCTTGACAACCCTAATGCCAATGGACAGAAACCTGATGAAATATTCGATATTAGTGCAGAAGATGATGCAAAAATGCGTCAAAAAGATGCTGAAGCACGTGAAGAATATGAAAAACAGAAAAAAGATGCTGAACAGAAATCTATTGCGGCAGGCAAAAAATCTCAAAAAGAAGAGGCATTCCGTATTGGAGGAAAAGCTCTTCGTGCCGTACTTATGCAATTGTTGGCTGAATTGGTTAGAGAAATTATTGCAAAGTTGGTTAAGTGGTTTAAGTCAGCTAAAAAAGCACTGGATACTTTGCTGGGTAGTCTGAAAGAGGCCATTCATTCGTTTATAAGTAAGATGAAAACTCATCTGATTAATGCGGGTAACACAGTATTCTCTACTGTAGCTACTGCCATTATTGGTCCTATCTTTGGAACAATAAAAAAGGTTTGGATGATGCTTAAACAAGGATGGAGTTCACTTAAAAATGCAATAAATTACATTAAGGATCCTGCAAATAAAGGAAAACCTATCGGCAGACTATTGATGGAAGTTGGAAAAATCGTAATTGCCGGTATGACCGGAATTGGTGCAATGCTACTCGGAGAAGTGATTGAAAAAGGATTGATGACAATTCCCATTTTTGCAATTGGGATTCCGCTGCTTGGCAGCTTGGCAAACATCTTAGGCATTTTCCTTGGTGCTGTTGTTGCAGGTATAATTGGTGCAATAGCAATCAATATTATTGAGAAGCAAGTCGAAAAAAACATGAAACGAGACAAAATTGATGCTCAGATAAAGAAAGGTAACGAAGTCTTAAGAACGCAGCATCAGTTGCAAGCTGTTAGCGAAGCAAAACTCGACCATGTTAAATCAGAAACAGCACAAAACATCCATGATCGCCATGTTGCTGCTGCTAATATGATGGTTGAATCAGTTGAAAACATTAGGGAAAATTGTGCTACAGACGAAAGTCTTGAAGATACTTTCGATGATATCGATAAATTGTTTGATGAACTGGAGGATTGATGATATGAAAAAGTTGTTCTATATCGTAGGAACAGGATTGGTTGTTGGTGCTGTGGCTACTGTGTTTTATTTGTTGAATAACAAGAAAACAAAAGAGTGTGAGACAAAACACAATTATAAAGATGATGATGGGCAAAGTGTGCCGGAAGACAAGGAATCTTTAACAAAAGTCGCTATCACCCAAGATGAGCCTATTTATGAAGAGGTCAAAAGTTCCGCTATCGGAAATATGTATTTCAGACACGAAAGTGCAGCAACCATCATGAGTGATTCAATTGATACAATTCGTGCGAACATTAGTGTTTCGGAAAACACAAATAATGAAATCGATGGGATTTCTGCCGAATTAGATAAAATGATAAGTGAGGACTAAAGGATGGGCGAGTTAGTTATACAGTATCATGATTTTGAAAAAGCCAAAAAGGAAATAAAAAAGTTCTCAGAACAAAGCACAACAGACTTGGATTTGAAGAGGGTCGATGACTCCAAAGGTGTTGGTGAGTTTTTGGGAGATTGGCTTTTGGGTCGTGGTATTGGATTAAATCATAAAGTTACAGGTGAAGAACTGAATGAGTTAACCTCTCAAATTCAAACACATTTACATAGCATCAACAATACCCAAATCAAGTTGATTAAGGAATTTGGACAGGTATATAGTGCTTTGGAGGCTTTGGATAAAGATTACATTCAAGCTATTCTGGTTTCAATTAAGGCCACTGAGGAGACAAGTGAAGGAATTCAAAAGACCCAAGAGCAAATTAAGAAGATTGTCGAGAATCAAAGAAAAACTCTTGAAGAATTGAAAAAATTCAAACAAAAACTGGACGGATATACCCATCTTGGGGATATTGATAAGATATGGAGCGATTGCCAAAAATGGTATAAAGAGATAAACAATCTCTCAAAAGCCATAGACAGTGCGACAGAAAGAAGCAAAGAAAGTGTAAAAAAATCAGATTCAGTAAAAATTACTTTAACCGCAACGGAAAAGAAAATTGAAAGTTTATCGCAGCAAGTAAATGGAATGGTTGATAAACTGGAGTCTATTATTGCTTTCACTACCGCAATGGAGCAAGTTACTCATTTAAAAGATATTGACGAGATGTATGAGTCACTTTCTGTTGCCCACGATTCAATTCGAGACCTTGGTGGTGGAATAGAAACTATCAAAAAGGGTATGGCACAAAATCAAGAAGACATAAACAGTCTGCTTGATTTTATGAAAAAGCTATCTACACTTAATTATTTGATGGAAGTTGATAAGATTTGGAAACAGACCGAAGACCATCAAACTCGTATCAATCAAGTGGAGCAGGAAGAAAAATCTCACACAGAAAGTCTAAGAGAGTTGGCTTGTGCCGATGAGAAAATGCGTGAAAGCATTGATTCAAATACTCAGGACATCCATAGCCTGAAAGAATATAAAGGTGAATTAGATGGCATTACTCATTTGAATGATGTTGATGGCATATGGGAAAATGTTGAAGAACATACAAACCAGATTATTGAACGTCAGAAAGAGAATGAAACTCTTGCTGCTACGATTCAGCAAAATAAAGAAGAAGTAGATAAGAATATTGCAGATGCGGCAGAGACTACGAATGTTGCTATCGAGTCATTGACGAAAAAGATTAAGTACACATACTGGATTGCTGGAGGTTCGGCGGGACTTGCAATTATCGAGTTAGTTCTACTTCTTATAAAGGTGATGTGATGGATAAGTACGGCCAAGCATTGATAAATAATGCTTCTAAGTTAGATGCAGTTACGGATGCGTGTGGTGAAATAACCAAACTGGCTGCTGTGATTGTAGAGGATAACAGCAAAACCGCTACAATTGCGTTGCTTAAAAAAATTTCGGATGCAGTCGATAATCCGAAACATAAGGTGGAAGCGAAAAAGGTTGCACAGGTTGTTAATTCCAATCTGATTGAGTTTTACGGTTATTCGACCATACAAGGAATTTGTAAGCCAACTGATGAACTGGACGAGGATACAAGAACACTCCAGGATTTATTGGATGAGTTGAATGCACTTGTAGGATTGGAAAAAGTAAAAAGCAAAGTCCAAGACTTAATTGTGTACCAGAAAGTTCAGAAAATGCGTAGGGAAAATAATCTGCACTCTACAAAAAATACACTACATCTTGCTTTTACTGGAAATCCAGGAACTGGCAAAACAACAGTTGCTCGTATTGTAGGCAGAATTTACAAGCGTATTGGGTTGCTTTCAAAGGGACACTTTGTTGAGGTTTCGAGAACGGACCTTATCGCAGGCTATCAAGGACAGACTGCTCTTAAAGTTAAAAAAGTAATTGAACAGGCTAAGGGTGGAGTGTTATTCATCGATGAAGCCTATAGCATCACTGAAAATGAGCATTCCGATTCTTATGGTAGAGAATGCTTGACGGAATTAACAAAAGCCTTAGAAGATTACAGAGATGATCTGGTTGTGATTGTTGCTGGATATACGGAACCGATGAATAAGTTTTTTGAATCTAATCCAGGCTTAAAATCTCGTTTCAACACTTTTATAGAGTTCGATGACTATAGTTCAAACGAACTGGATGAGATATTGTATTCTATGTGCAAAAATAATGATTATGTCTTGGATGATAAGGCTAAAGAAAAAATTCATGTGTATTTCGAGCAACAGACCGCATCAAAGGATGAGAATTTCGCAAATGGTAGATTAGTAAGAAATCTTTATGATAATTTGGTCATGAATCATGCAAGAAGGGTTATTGATATTGTATCACCAACAAAAGATGATTTATGCAAAATTATGTGTGACGATTTTCGAGTAACCAACAATTGTATAATCTAATGTTCTGTCTGCTGTGATTTTAATGATGTAGATAGAATGATATAGAAGCCACTGCTATTTTTATCTTATACAAGACGAAAACAAGCAGTGTCCAGAGGATGCAATCCTTTGCTCTGGGTTTCCAATAGGGGCGGGCAGCATCCCTGTTGGCAAGGGGTGTCCAGAGGGAAACAGCGTTCCCCTTGGCGGGAGGTTTCCAAAGGAGGGCAGCGCCCGTCCTTGGCACACGACTTTCAGGGAAAGTCTAGTGTGTTATACCTTTGCTTCCGGCTGACGCTGGAAAGGGGCTGGCTGCGGTATCTGCAACATAAGGCAGATAGCGATTGGCAGACACTTTTCGGGGCAGTAGGGCAGGCAGATTTTGTACGGACATGGACGAAATTGGGATTTGCTCACAAGGCAAAATCCGCCTGACCGGAGAAGGAAGCAGAGGTATATAAAAGCTCCCGTCCCGCCG
>JAHHTP010000022.1 GCA_020024615.1 Oscillospiraceae bacterium | reverse complement strand
CAATCCAACACAAATTAATGATAAATCTAATATCATAAGTGTTGTTGATAAAGTTGAATACTATAATTATTTCTTCAATTTCAACATTTAAAAATTCTACTCTCTGTTAATTTCAATTTGATTACAGTGTGTTGTATGATGTCGATTTTTGAATTTTTAATGCTATTAAACTTGCATTTTAGATAAAAAGAAAACCGAGAAATACAGATTGCTTGTCCGTATACCTCGGTTTTTAATTTTGTTTATTCAGCCTCTACTTCTGCCTCAACAGATTCTGACTCCTGCTCAATGGAATCCATATCAATCTGCTCTGTTTCTTCCTCTTCGTCATGTTCTGACGCTGCAACAGACACCAGGCTGACATCATCCTTTAGACGCATAACACGAACACCGCCCGCGCTGCGCTTCATCATTGGAATATCAGATGATTTAATACGAATTACAATACCATCATCCGAAATCATAATCAAATCCATGTCTTCGGCAACCTGATAGATGCCAACCACGTGACCTTTCACATCTGAAACCTTATAGTTTAAGATTCCCATGCCACCGCGTCCTTGTCTGCTGTATTCCGAAACCACACTACGGCGTCCATAGCCGCGATCAGTGATCGTGACGATGATTTCATTCTCATCCTTGACATCTACCATACCCACCACAGCATCGTCCGCTAAGAGGCGTATAGCATGTACTCCTCGCGACTTTCTGGAAAGTGGCGTAACTTTAGATTCATCAAAGCGAATGGATTTACCATTTCTGGTAGCAACTAAAAGATCACCAGTTCCATCTGTCAGACGAACCGCAGCCAGTTCATCTCCTTCATTCAATCCAACCGCAGCCAAACCGTTTTTACGAACATTACTGTACGCTGACAGCTTTGTACGCTTTAACATGCCTTTCTTGGTAACGGATGTGATATACTGATCTGCCTCAAAATCTGTAACATTGATGATACATTCTACTCTCTCTTGCGGATCAAGTGGCAGAAGATTCACGACATTTGTTCCCTTAGCTGTTTTGCTTCCCTCTGGAAGTTCATAGCATTTTAGTTTATAAACCTTACCCATATTACTAAACAGCAATAAGCTGTCATGGGAGGTGCAAGCAAAAATATCTTTTACAAAATCTTCTTCTCGGTTTTTAACGCCAGTTACACCACGACCACCGCGTTTCTGTGTTTTGTACAGCTCAGCCGCCTGGCGTTTGATATATCCCGCATGCGTAAGAGTTACAATGCTGTTTTCATCCGGAATCAAATCCTCAATATCGACCTCACCCGAAACAGCCTGAATCTCCGTACGACGTTCATCACCGAATTTCTTGCGAATCTCAGCCAGCTCATCACGAATAATGCCCTTAACCAGATTCTCGTCTGCCAGAACGCTCTCATAATAAGCGATTTTTTCCAAAAGCTGATGCAGCTCTTCCTCGATTTTTTCTCGTTCCAAACCTGCAAGCTGTCCTATACGCATTGCAACGATTGCAGAAGCCTGTACATCTGTTAAACCAAAACGCGCAATCAGAGCTTCTTTGCCCTCCTGGATTGTTTTATGGCTACGGATGATGCGGATAACTTCATCGATATTATCCTGCGCGATTTTCAGACCTTCTAAGATATGTTCACGCTCTTTTGCTTTACGCAGGTCAAACTGCGTTCTTCTGCGGATAACATCTTCCTGGAACTTGATATATTCCTGAAGCATCTCCTTTAAGGTCATAACCTTCGGTTGTCCGTCCACCAGCGCCAACATGATAACGCCAACCGTATCCTGCATCTGCGTATAGGTAAACAGATGGTTTAGAACTATCTGCGGATTGGCATCTCGGCGCAGTTCGATCACAACACGCATGCCATTGCGATCGGTCTCATCACGAATATCAGTGATTCCCTCAATGCGTTTATCTTTAACCAGATTTGCAATATTCTCTTGCAGACGCGCCTTATTTACCATATAAGGCAATTCTGTAATGATAATCGCGGTTTTATTCGCTTTAATTTCTTCGATTTCTGTGCGGGCACGCAGCGTGATCTTGCCGCGTCCAGTTGCATATGCGCTACGGATACCGGATTTGCCCATAATAATGCCGGCAGTTGGAAAGTCTGGACCTTTGATGCAGGTCATCAGCGCATTTAAATCTGCTTCTGGATTCTCCATCAGCAAATCAATCGCATCAATTACCTCTCCCAGATTATGTGGTGGAATATTGGTCGCCATACCAACCGCAATACCGACCGAACCGTTTACCAAAAGATTTGGGTAACGGGACGGCAAAACAACCGGCTCTTTTAAACGGTCGTCATAGTTCGCCTGATAATCAATGGTGTCTTTTTCAATGTCTGTCAACATTTCCAAAGCCATCTTACTCATACGGGACTCAGTATAACGATAAGCCGCAGCTGGGTCACCATCGACCGAACCGAAGTTTCCGTGGCCGTCAATCAGCGGATAGCGCATACTAAAGTCTTGCGCCAGGCGAACCATTGCATCATAAACCGACGCATCGCCATGCGGATGATAGCGACCCAGAACCGAACCAACGGTATCCGCACACTTACGGTAGGCTTTGTCCGGGGTCAGATTGTTTTCATGCATCGTATAAAGGATGCGACGGTGTACCGGTTTCAAACCGTCTCTGACATCCGGCAGCGCACGCTGTACGATAACCGACATGGAATAAGCAAGGAACGAATCCTTCATCTCTTTCGCAATATCGACATTGATAATATTTGATGAATTTATGTTATCCAAAATAGGTACCATACCTTTCTGTATTTCGCCGCCAAACGATATTACGCGGTGAAACTTTTAAACTTATCTTTGAATCCAGTTTGCAGACAAGCTCTGACAGCGTCTGTAAACTCCCCTGTGCAACGTTTCGGTACAATGAACACCTTTTCCTTCCCGACGCCCACGCAGAAGTTTAACGGCGTTTCAAACGCTATGACACGCGGTTTCTGCAATTCATAGTCAACCATCTGCTGCTGTCCCTCGTCACCGACCATAATACAGGTATCATAAAAATCTACCGTAAAGGTGTTATGAGCCTTCTCAACCGCTTCACGGGTAGCTTTAATATGACGAAATGGCATATACCACAAAAATGCAACCAATGCAACACAGGTGACTGCAAGGAAATACTGCATTGAATCTGCAGCTTGTGCGGTTGTAATACGATATACATACAAGCAGAATATTACAAAAAGTATAATGGTGTAAACTATGTTTTTGGTGTATAGAGTCAGCTGATGAAAACGCTTTAAGCCATCGGTAACCTCAGCACCGTTCATATCATAAACAATGCGCAACGGGGTTTTGCCCGCGATACGGGCATCGGCATCCTCCGGCTGTGGTGTTGGAATATGGATATCATAGTTATCTGCAGTCAGCTCCGGTGTAGAAGCATCCACCTTATCTTCTAAAAATTTTGATTTTTTCTTTTTATCATCATTTACACCAAAGGTGATGATCTCATCCTCATCAATCATATCTGCAACGACATCCGAATCAGAAGCATCCTGCTCCAGGGAATCGATTTCGGCATCGGTCAGCAAATCCGCTTCACTTGCCTGTTTATTTTTATTTTCTTCCATCTACAATTCCTTTCCAGATATCAGACATCCAGATTCTGAACATATTTTGCGTTAGCTTCGATAAATTCACGGCGCGGCTCAACCTTGTCCCCCATCAGAACCGAGAAAATCTCGTCTGCATGCTGTGCATCCTCTAGCTCAACTTTCACCATGGTGCGCACTTCTGGATTCATGGTCGTTTCCCAAAGCTGTTCCGGATCCATCTCACCAAGACCTTTATAACGCTGAATTTCCACCTTGTTTTTACCACTGGCAGACATCTGCTGGGCATACATATCACGCTGTTTATCCGAATAAGCGTAATGAATTTCCTTACCACGAGTTAGTTTAAACAGGGGTGGCTGTGCAATATACACATGTCCATCTTCAATCAGTGGACGCATATAGCGGAAAAAGAAGGTTAAAAGCAGGGTACGAATGTGGGAACCATCGACATCTGCATCGGCCATAATGACAACTTTACCATAACGCAGTTTGGTCATATCAATTTCAGAACCCAAGCCACATCCAAGTGCTGTCACAACTGGCATCAACTTTTCATTGCCGTAAACCTTATCCAGTCTTGCTTTTTCAACATTCAGCATTTTACCCCAAAGCGGCAGGATTGCTTGATAACGGCGGTCGCGTCCAAGTTTTGCTGAACCACCCGCAGAGTCACCCTCTACGATGTAAAGTTCCGTTCCATCGGTGCCACGCTCTGAACAGTCAGCCAATTTACCTGGCAAAGAAGCGGTTTCCAATGCAGATTTTCTTCTGGTTAAATCTCTTGCGCGTCTTGCTGCCTCTCTTGCACGCTGTGCGCCAACCGCTTTATCCATAATGGCACGGGCAACGGTCGGATTTTCTTCAAAATACCGTTCCAGACAGTCGGTCACCATATTATCCACGAAACCGCGCATCTCACTGTTGCCAAGTTTGGTTTTGGTCTGACCTTCAAACTGACATTCCGGCAACTTAACACTGATAACAACGGTTAAACCTTCGCGCACATCCTCGCCGGCTAAATTTTTATCACCATCTTTGAGCAGGCCGAATTTACGACCGTAATCATTGAAGACACGGGTTAGTGCATTTTTAAAGCCGGTTTCATGTGTACCACCCTCACCAGTTTTTATATTATTGGCAAAGGATGCAATCAGCTCATTGTAGCTGTCATTATATTGCATTGCGATTTCTGCGGTATAACCATCCTGTGTACGGCTGAGATAGATAATATCCTTATGCAAAACTTCTAACGAGCGGCGTTTATGCACATATTCCACATAACTACGGATACCGCCTTCATAATGCAGTTCCTCATGCTGAACATGATCTGCATCTCGACTGTCTGTAAAGTTGATTTTCAAGCCAGCATTCAGAAATGCCTGCTCACGTAGACGAGAAAGCAGAGTACCGTAATCAAAATTTGTGGTTTCAAAAATTTCTGCATCTGGGCGAAAGGTAACAATGGTACCAGTTTGATCGGTATCACCAATCTTTTTCAGCAGTTCATCATAATGTCCGCGCTCAAAATGCTGGAACCAAATATTCTCACCATCATAAACTGTGATTTCCAACCATTCACTTAATGCATTTACAACCGAAGCACCTACACCATGCAGACCACCCGCAACTTTATAACCACCACCGCCAAATTTACCACCGGCATGCAGTATGGTATATGCAACGGTAGCAGCGGAGATTCCTTCTTTCGGATGAATTCCGACCGGAATGCCACGACCATTGTCCCGAACCCTGACGATATCACCCGGCAGTAGTTCTACATCGATAATTGTGCAGAATCCCGCCAATGCCTCGTCAATGGCATTATCGACAATCTCATAAACAAGATGGTGCAGACCATTGACACTTGTCGAGCCAATATACATACCCGGGCGCTTGCGAACCGCTTCCAGTCCTTCCAGCACCTGAATCTGTTCCGCACCATAATCCTGTCCAACTGTTGTTATATCCACAATATACCTCCAAATCAAATATCTTCCGGTTTCTGCTCCGCCAAACGGTTGATGAAACCAGAACGCTTATACATAGTTGCAGCAGACATCTGCAAGATATATATTTTCTGTTTGCCGGTCTTTTTGTTCTGACATAAAACAAAGGATTTCGGCAATTTATCTGTTACATTAATGACTTGGGCATTTTTTTCTGCCTGCGTCAACAAATCACGGGTTGCTTTTGAGATAGAAGTGTTCTCCAAATCAAAAATCCCGATAATATCATCACTTCTGATGGTTTCCTGTTCACCTAAATGCAGGTACATGATTCTCCTGCCCGCCTTTCTTCTTGCAGTGTGCCTGCATGAATGTGGAAAATCTTTCCAGCTTTCAGTCGCATGGTATTAGCTGGATCGCAGCAGGTGATAAATACCTGATTACTGTCCAGCTGATTCAAAATATAATTCTGACGGGAAACATCCAGTTCACTCATAACATCATCCAAAAGAATCACCGCTTTCTCGCCGGTCAAACGGTCAATTAACTGAGATTGTGCAATTTTCAGTGCAATCACTGCACTGCGCTGCTGTCCCTGTGAGCCAAATGTTTTTAACGGTAAACCGTCTAAGAAAAATTCCAAATCATCCCTATGTGCTCCTATTGAGGTATGGCCAAACGCCAGATCTTCTTGTAGCGTCTGCTGCAATTTATCAAAATACACTTGTGCAGATTCTCGACGATACCCGTCCAGCTGTTCATTTTCAAATACGGTAGAATGAAAAGAAATCGTCAGTTTTTCCGTTCCACCAGACAAACCATGATAGATTTCCCCGATATACTGACTTAAATATCCGACATATTCACTGCGGTATACCGTCAGCCAGGTTCCAATCTGAGAAAGCTGTAAATCCCATGGCTCTAAAAGTATGGGAAGATCTGCGCGGTTTTTGTAGTCTCGCAGCAGAGCATTCCGGTTAATGATTAGTTTTTCATAATCATTCAAGTAGGATGCATAATCCTGCCGCAGCTGTGAAATCATTTGATTTAAAAGATCTCTTCGTGCCTTTGGTCCGTCATGAAATAGATAAAGATGATTGGGTGCAAACACTACACAGCGGAAATATCCTGCCGCTTTGGATAGAGAAGGGTAACGAATTCCATTAAACAGAACCTGTTTTTCACTGCCCAAACAGATTTTTGCCTTTTGCAGATAAGCATCTACACAAGTCAATTCCAGCTTTGCATGTTCCTGTCCAAAACCGACACAATCTTTTAATTTTGCATCACGGAAGCTTGGCATGCCAGTAAACAGCCAAATAGCTTCGAGCAGGTTGGTTTTTCCCTGTCCATTTGCCCCGTACAGCAAATTGATACCTGGATCAGGCTGCATGATTAATTGTTTGATGTTGCGATAACCCAAAAGTTCAACTTCAGTAATGGCCAATTTTAATCCTTCCCTTATGAAGCAGTAACCAGCACGGTTTCATTTTCAACTGTAATTTTATCACCAGGCCGAATTTTTTTGCCACGCATGGTGCAACATTCGCCATTTACAAAAACATAGCCCTGCTGAATGATTTCTTTCGCCATTCCGCCTGTATCCACCAGCCCGGAAAATTTTAACAGCTGATCCAAACGGATAAATTCAGTTTTAATTGCAATAGATGTTGTATTCACGGTATCTCATTCCTTTATCTGTTATTATTCATCATCTTTCAGGCGAATCGGCAGAACCAGGAAAAGAAAATGATCTCCTTCCAGCGGTACAAACAGAATCGGAGAAAGTGGTGTTTTCAGATTTATTTTAATTTCATCACTGTCACAAGCTTTCAAAGCATCCATCATATAACGGTTATTAAAACCGAAACGAAGATCATCGCCCTCCTGTTCAATCGACAGATTCTCATTGATTCTGCCCAGCGGCGTATCACAGTAAATATTCATATTTTGATTGCTGACCGTGCATTTGATAGCGGATTTTGTTTTTTCATTGATAACAATAGAAGCACGATTTAAACTGTTATGTAGATCACGCACATTCACTTTTAATGTGGTAGAACTATCATTCGGAATAACCTTTTCATAATCGATAAACTCACCCTCTGCTAGACGGGAAACAATTTCATAACCATCGACAACAAATAAAAGATGACTGTCTGAAATGGTAATGGCTACCTGTTTTTCTTCTTTGGATGAGGATGACAGTTTTGAAAGGATACGCATCAAGTCATATAGTGTTTTGGAAGGAATTTTTACTTTGATTTCTTCATCTACCTCAACAGGTTCCCGACGAAGCGCCAATCGATAATTATCCAGTGTTACAATGGTCAAAAGATGATCGTGGATTTGAAACAGGACACCGTTATTTGTTCCACTCTGTTCCATGGTAGGGGAAGCAAATAAAGTTTGCTCCAACATATTGTAAAGAACATTCTGTGGAATACCAAATTGTGTCTGCATAGTTACAGCTGGAATTTGCGGATATGCAGTTGCATCCATACCTGAAATGGTAAATTCGATAGAACCGGAAGCGATAGTAACCATCTGTTTATCGTTGGTGGTAAAATGAAGCATGCCTTCCGGCATTTTGGAAATAATATTGGATAATAAAGAAGCTTTTAATACAATACTACCTGATTTAGCCAAAGACAGGGATAATGTTTTACTGATCCCCATTTGTAAATTGAAAGATAATACAGTCAAGGTTTTATTTTCATTGACCTCCAGATAAACGCCTTCCAGAATTGGCATAGCAGAACGAACAACAGAAGCTAAAGATACATTTGAAATTGCTTCAATCAGTTCATTTTTTGAACAAATGAATTCCATATAACTGATCTCCTTTAATGTTGTGCTGTTTAAACTTTAAAGAAAAAAGTTTAAACAGTTTAAATATGTTTAAAACTATAGTTATAATAGAGACTGTTTAATTGTTAACGAATGTGATAAACACAGGAGTTACCTTATGTTTTTAAAAATAAATATTGTTGAATCTGTCTTGAATATTTGCGTTGTTTCGACAAACAATTCCAAGAAAATATTTTTTGTGTCGAGTGTGTTAGAAAATGTTGAATAAAAAATGAAAAATCATTTGAATAGTAGAGTTCTTTTTTACGGCAAAAATAACACCGCAAAAGAGTGGTGTAAAACCAATTGACATCGATGTTGAAAAGATGATTATCGATCTCTGATGTTTTTAATAATATCGGAGATAACTTCACTCTGATGGGTGTCTTTTTTCATTTTCTTTTCTACCTGTGAAATGGAATAGACGATGGTGGCATGGTCTCTGCCGCCGAATTCTCCGCCGATGGCCTGAAGAGACATTCCGGTGATTTCACGGGTGACATACATTGCAATCTGGCGTGCAGATGAAATAGCTGCCGAACGTTTGTTGGATCGGATATCCTCTTTTGAGATAGAATATGTCTTGGCTACTTCTTCGATAATGCGGTCTACAGTAACCTCTGCTGGCTCTGAATCGCTGAGAATTTCACGAATCGAATCCTGGGCTACTCGCAGAGATGGTTGAAGCCCTGCAAACTGCTGATAGGCATGGATTTTTTTTACAACACCTTCCAACTGACGAATATTGCTTTTAACCTTTTCGGCGATGAATTCCGCAACATCAGAAGGAATATCCATATCCAATAATTCCGCTTTTCTAAGGATAATTGCAATACGAGTTTCATAATCTGGAGGAGAAACATCGACGATGACGCCTGATTCAAAACGATTTTTCAGACGATCCTCCAATGTTTTAATTTCACGCGGCGGACGGTCTGAGGTCAACACAATCTGCTTTTTTACTTGATACAGTTCATTAAAAGTATGGAAAAATTCTTCCTGTGTGGATTCCTTACCAGAAATAAACTGCACATCATCCATCAGCAGAACATCTACCTGACGGTATTTTTTATGGAAAGCCTCGGTGGTTTTGCTGCCGATGGCACTGATTAGTTCATTTGTAAAGGTTTCAGAACTGATATAAGCGACATTGACATCAGGATTGTTGGTAAGGATCTCGTGCTTGATTGCTGAAAGTAGATGTGTCTTTCCCAAGCCACTTGGGCCGTAGATAAATAGTGGGTTATACTGTCCGTTTCGCTTTTTTGCAACTGCTTCACAGGCTGCATATGCAAGTTGATTGGAGCTACCTACAATAAATGTGTCGAAGGTATATTCATAATGTGCGCGCCGGAGTGATTCCAGATATTCATTATTTCTTGGTATGGAAGTATGATTGTCCGGAGTAGGGGCAACAGTGTACTCGGATGGCGTTGCTGTTTCCGGGGCAGAATATTCCAAAGTTGGCTCGGTAGTCTGCGTCTGATACTGATCAATATCTTCCTGGGTTGCAATATCAATCATAACAGGTCTTGCAAGTGTTGCTTCAAAGACTTCCTGGATGGTGGAAAGATAATGATCGCATAATGTTTTCTTGTGATATTGGTTTTCTACATATAAAACAATATGTCCGCCTTCTATCAAAACTGGCTTGATAGGAGCAATCCAAATTTTATATGCAACAGCACTGAACAAACCCTCGCATTGCTGCTTGACGCGGTCCATAACCGCATGAATCGATTCCATAATGCTCCTCCTGTGGAATTATACTTCTCTCAGCGAATCTGTTATTTTTAACATGATCTGTGGAAATTGATGTTCAAAACACTGAAAGATATATTTGCTTTCAACTTTTAATCAGTTGAAAGCAAATTGAAAGATGTCGAAAGTTTTCCTTTTATATTGTAACAAAATTCACAGCAAAATTCAAGTGAAAAACCCTGGTTTTTGAAGATAAATTTTTAGTACAATAAGAAAAAAAGCGTTTTTTCAAAAAATGCTATTGACAAACCTCTTTAAAACCGCTATACTATTACGGTGTAAGGTTTTATCAAAAATTAAAACTGCAACTTTTTTACAAGGAGGAATAACGAAAGATGAAAAGAACTTATCAGCCGAAGAAGCTGCAGAGAAAAAAAGAGCATGGCTTTATGAAAAGAATGGCTACCAAGAATGGTCGTAAAGTTCTGGCAAGACGCCGTGCAAAAGGCAGAAAACAGCTGACTTACTAATTTCAAAGATACAAGACCACAACGCACAAAATTGTGGTCTTTATTTTTGATTGCAGACAAAAACCAAAGCTGGTTTTGCTGTTTTTACGCGAATGGACAAGTATAGGACAGGAAACAATGAAGAAAAAGTTGATTTTAAAGGAAAATACTGCTTTCAAACGGGCATATTTTCGCGGCAAATTCAAAGCACATCCGGTGCTTGTTACTTACATCATTAAAAATCGCCGCAGCACCATGAAAGTGGGAATCACGACTTCTAAAAAGGTAGGAAACGCTGTAAAACGCAGCCGAGCACGCAGAGTCATCCGCAGTGCATTTGATCATTTGCAGAAACAGGGATTTACCGCAGAAGCTTATGACATCGTATTTGTTGCCAGAAGTGCAACACCCGCGGCAAAGTCTTATGAAATAGAACGTGTGATGAAAAAACAGCTTGCAGTGCTGTTTCCTGATCGGAAAACTCCAAAATAGTAGTAATCAGATTACATTTATAATGTAGCGTGTGGGAATCACAGGAAGGGTATGACTTGAAAAGAATATTGTTTTTTCTGGTCAAAGGATATCAGAGGATAATTTCCCCTCTAAAACCGTCTTGCTGTCGGTTTTCACCGACCTGTTCTACTTATATGATACAGGCGATTGCGCGTTTTGGAGCATTCCGCGGTGTATTGCTCGGATGTTTTCGGATTCTTAGATGCAATCCATTTTTTCCGGGAGGATATGATCCGGTTCCGTTTTGCTTTACATTTTCCGGCAGACAGCTGCCGCGCGTTACATTAAAAACACGATCTGCATCTTCGCAGAAAGTCAATCGAGACTGACGATGTTCTTTTTTGTGAGAACACGAAAAGAACCATGAAAGGAAAATTATGGCAATTCTTGGTATACCGTTTGGTTGGGTGCTTCACGGGTTGCAGCAGATAATCGGCAACTACGGCTGGACCTTAATCATATTTACGGTCATCGTTAAGCTGCTGATGACACCGCTGACCATCAAACAGCAGAAGAGCAGCGCTAAAATGGCGGCTTTTCAGCCGAAATTAAAGGAACTTGAAAAACGCTATAAAAACAATAAAGAAAAATATCAAAATGAAATGATGAAACTGTATGAGCGTGAAGGTTACAGTCCGATGAATGGATGTTGGCCAATGCTCATTCAAATGGTTATTCTTTTTGGTATTATTGAAGTTGTATACCGCCCGTTGCAGTATATCCTTCGCATTTCCAAAGATACATTGGAAGCTGCTTGCGCAGCAGTGCATTTATCCACTTCCCAGCAACTGCAGCTGATCAACATCGTTCAGAAAGGCAGCGGAGAAGGTTTTGATGCATTACAGAAGGTTTTTTCTGCCGATGATTTAATGAAAATCAAAGATTTTGATATGAGCTTTTTGGGTCTGGATCTATCGGCGGTTCCGACTTTTGAATTTAATTGGCTGCTGTTGATTCCGATTTTAGCTTTTGCAAGTGCAATGTTAATGGCTCTGATGTCGTTGCGTCAGCAGGCTTCTTCTGGAATGCCGCAGCAGAACACCATGATGATGAAGGTCATGATGTTTGCATCTCCAGTTATGACTTTGTTCTTTACTTTCCAGCTTCCGGCTGGTGTTGGTATTTACTGGATTGCATCTAACATCGTTACCTTTATTTCTAGTGATATTATCAGAAGAATTTACACACCAGAAAAATTGGCTGCTATGGCTCAAGATGATAAAAGCAGTGAGCGTCAGCGTGAGAAGATCCGCAAGAAACGCGAAATGATGGAAAGACTCACACAGCAGAGAGCAGATTACGAGGAGCAGTCCAATCAAAGCCGAAATGAACTTCAGCAGGCAAAAGATGCTGTAACCGGTGGTAGTTCCAAAGGACAGAATCAGTCGAAACAGGGTAAACCGAGTACTTCCCCAGATGAATTATCGGCAAATGACCGCATTGCAGCTGCAAGAAGACGCCTTGCAGATATGTACGGCGATGCAAATGATGATACAGACACCGCGAACAGCAAGAAGAAATAATTGTTTGGGTGGGAGGAACAAGTATGAATCAGGAATATATCGGAAGAGCTTCCACTGTTGAGCTTGCAAAAGAAGAAGCACTTAAACAGGCAAAAGAGGCACTTGGTGAAGCGGAATTCACCACCGCTTATGATGTCTTGGAGGAACCGAAAAAAGGTTTTCTGGGACTTGTAAAAAAAGGTGATGCAGTTGTTAAATTAACTGTTTGTGTTGCAGAACCGCAGATGCAGAAGGAAGAAGACAGTCGCAAAGAGGTAGCAGCCCAGTATCTGGATTCTATTTTGGCTACTATGGGTTTGTCTAACATCTCCTACACAATAGCAGAAGAAGAAGGCGACAATGTTACCTTTACCTTTGAGGGAGAGGATATTGGTGTTCTGATTGGGCATCACGGTGAAACACTGGATGCTTTACAGTATTTGGTTGGTTTGGCTTCCAATCGTAGAAAAGAAGGTAATTACTGCCGTATTACTCTGGATGGCGGCAGCTACCGTGAAAAACGCGCAGAAACCTTACAGGAGCTTGCACGAAAGATCGGTGAAAAAGTAAAACGCACCGGTAGAAGCCAGATGTTAGAACCGATGAATCCGTATGAACGTCGTATTATTCACGCTGTTGTTTCTGAGATTCCGGGAATCTACTCCAAATCAAAAGGTGAGGATCCGAATCGCCGTGTTATTATCATCAGCGAGAATCCGAGACCGAGCAGCTACGGAAAACGCGGCGGCGGTCGTCGTGGCGCACAGGGAGGAGATTACCGTGGACAGCGTTCCGGTGGCTATTCTCGTACGCATAGCAATAAGCCGACCATTGAACAGATGCTTAAAGAGGATAAGGATTATGTAAACCGCACCACGAAGCAGAAGAATGATGATCAGCTTGATGCAAAACTGTTTTCAAAAATCGAACTGGACTAAGAGTAATTCACGGTCGGTTGAATAAATTAAAACGTATTAAGAAGCGTGCCGATCTTTTCGGTACGCTTTTGCATTTTATATGGAAGGATAAATTTATGAAGGAAACGATTGCGGCAATCGCTACGCCGCAGGCTGTTGGCGGAATCTCGGTTATTCGTATTTCCGGTGACGAGGCATTTTTGATTGCTGGAAAAATTTTTAAGAGTGTCAGCGGAAAAATTCCGGCAAAAATGAAAGGATATACGGCATCTTACGGTGCTGTGGTAGATATAGATAGTCAGGTATTAGATCATGGTGTGCTAACGGTTTTTCGTGCGCCACACAGCTATACGGGTGAGGATACAGTGGAAATTTCCTGTCATGGCGGGTTATTGATTACAAAAGAAATACTACGAACTGTATTGAATGCAGGTGCAAGAATAGCCTCACCAGGCGAGTTTACCAAACGCGCTTTTTTAAATGGTAAGATGGATTTAACCCAGGCTGAAGCAGTATCGGACCTGATTGCATCTGGTTCGAAACAGGCAATGAAGATTTCGGGTGAACAGGTGCAGGGAAGCTTATATCGCCGAATCCAAGGTGTCAGACAGACATTACTTTCCTTGACTGGTCACCTGGCTGTATGGGCAGATTACCCGGAAGAAGACATCGAGGAAGTGGAAGCAGAAACGATTATGCAGCAGCTGAATGGTGTTAAGTCGGATTTGAAAAAACTGTTATCCGATTACGATACCGGATGTATGCTGAAAAATGGTGTTAATACTGCAATTGTTGGCAAACCGAATGTTGGAAAATCTACCTTAATGAATCTGCTTGCCAGACGCGAAAAAAGTATCGTAACCGATATTCCAGGTACAACTCGTGATGTGGTAGAAGATACAATAGTATTACAAGATGTAGTATTAAACCTGTCAGATACAGCTGGTATAAGAGAAACCGAGGATGTTGTGGAAAGTTTTGGTGTACAGCGTGCAGTGGAAAAAATCAACACGGCGCAGTTAATCCTTGTACTTTTCGACAATTCCAGACCTCTGTCAGATGAGGACTTTTCCATCATTGAACGGTTGAAAGATAAACCAGCGATTGCGATTGTCAATAAATCAGATTTAACTTCTATGTTGGATGTAGAAAAACTGCGTTCGGAATTTGAACGCGTTATCACAATTTCGGCCCAGGATGAGGATAGTTTTGATGTGGTTTCCAAGGCGGTTTCCGAAGTGTTGAAGTTGGAGGAAATCGATCCGGCCATGGGTATGCTGGCAAATGAGCGTCAGTATGCTTGTGTTAATGAGGCGTATCGTGCGGTTTGTGAAGCATCGATCATTTTAGGGGAAGGCATGACATATGATGCCGTAACGGTAGTATTAGAAGAAGCATTGCAGTCATTGTTGGAATTGACTGGTGAACGGGCAACCGAAGAAGTTGTAAACCAGGTATTCTCAAATTTCTGCGTTGGTAAGTAATACCAGGAAAGGAGTGCACAAAATCCATGAATCAGAATTCATGTTTTGAATTGGAATCTTATGATGTGGCGGTTATTGGTGCTGGTCACGCTGGAGTGGAAGCAGCTTTGGCATCTGCAAGACTGGGCGCAAAAACCATCTTATTTACATTATCCTTGGACTGCATTGCGAATATGCCATGTAATCCTTCCATTGGTGGTACGGCAAAAGGACACTTGGTTCGTGAAATTGACGCGTTGGGTGGCGAGATGGGAAAAGCTGCAGATGCTACTTTTTTACAGAGCCGTATGTTAAACCGTGGTAAGGGTCCGGCAGTCTATAGTCTGCGTGTGCAGAGTGACAGACGCGCTTATCATCTTTATATGAAGAAAAAGGTGGAAGAACAGGAAAATTTATGGGTCAAACAGGATGAAGTCAAAGATATTCTGTTTGACGAGAATAATGCCGTGAAACAGGTTATGACTCGTACGGGTGCATTATATTCAGTGAAAGCTGCCATTATCTGCACCGGCACTTATCAGCGAGGCAAGATCTATATTGGCGATGCAAGCTACGATAGTGGTCCAGATAATCTGCTGCCATCGGTTGGATTGACTGATAGCTTGAAGGATAAAGGTATTACGATCCGCAGATTTAAAACTGGCACTCCGTCTCGTATTCATCGCAGAAGCATTGATTTTGATCGTTTGGAAAAACAAGATGGTGATGAAGATATTGTGCCGATGTCCTTCGAAACCAAGGGAGAACTGAAAAATCAGGTCTCCTGCTATATTGCTTATACCAATGAGAAAACGCATCAGGTTATTCGAGATAATATTGGCAGATCTCCAATGTATAGTGGTAAAATTGAGGGGGTCGGTCCGCGATACTGTCCGAGTATTGAAGATAAGATTATGCGTTTTGCGGACAAACCGCGTCATCAATTGTTTGTTGAACCGATGGGGCTAGATACCGATGAGATGTATCTACAGGGATTTTCATCCTCGATGCCAGAGGATGTGCAGATGAAATTTCTGCATACCGTAAAAGGTCTTGAGCATGCAGAGGTCATGCGTTTGGCGTATGCGATAGAGTATGACTGTGATGATCCACAGGAACTGTATGCAACCTTGCAGTTTAAGCATTTTCCGGGATTATATGGTGCAGGACAGTTCAACGGTACTTCTGGTTATGAAGAAGCGGCTGCGCAGGGACTGATTGCCGGGATCAATGCCGTCAGAACCATTAGAGGAGAAGAACCAATTGTAATGGAGCGTTCGGATTCATATATCGGAACCTTGATTGATGATCTAGTTACGAAAGGGTGTTCTGATCCGTATCGTATGATGACTTCCAGAAGTGAATATCGTCTTGTACTGCGTCAGGATAATGCGGACGAGCGTATGACGCCGATAGGTTATAAAGTTGGTTTAATTAGTAAGGAGCGTTATGACCGTTTTTGCAGTAAAATGTCATATATTGCAGATGAGATGGCGCGTCTGGAAACCACAACCGTTGCACCAAGTGCTGCGTTAAACGAAATGCTTGTTTCACGTGAAACATCTGAAATTAAGAGCGGTGTTCATTTGGCAGATTTGCTGCGTCGTCCCCAGATTCATTATGCTGATCTGCGCCCATTCGACTTAAATAGACCAGAATTTCCTACTGATTTGGAAGTTGAGATTGCCGAAGAAGCGGAAATTAAGATTAAATATGCTGGATATATTGAAAAGCAGCAGTCCGCTATCAATCAGATGAAGAAGCTTGAGAAAAAAATGCTGCCGGAGAATATTGATTATTCGCAAATCAATGGTCTTTGTCTGGAAGCCAGAGAGAAGCTAAATAAAGTGCGACCGTTAAGTGTTGGACAGGCTTCCAGAATTTCTGGCGTTAGCCCGGCAGATGTTTCTATGCTGCTCATTTGGCTACAGCAGTATCATCAGGGAAATGGAGGAGTGGAATGAAAAATATCGAATTTTCTCCGATGGATCAGGGTATTTTGCAACGTGTATTGGAAGAATACGGATTGGTTGAGCAGCTACATTTGGGTGAATCACAAATTAGAAAGATGAAACAATTTGCGGATTTGATGTTGGACTGGAATACCAGAATGAATTTAACTGGTATTATTGATTCTGAGGATGTAGCAGATAAACATTTTGCAGATAGTCTGTTGTTGTTAAAATATCTGCCATTTATGCAGAATGCAAAGGTGATCGATGTTGGGACAGGTGCGGGATTTCCAGCACTACCATGCATGATTGCCAGACAGGATTTGCAGTTTACTCTTTTGGATGGATTGCAAAAACGCATTACTTTTTTGAATGCTGTGTGCGATGAAGTGGGTTTAAACGCTGAAGGACTGCATGGACGCGCCGAGGAAGTTGCGAAAAAAACAGAGTATCGGGAGCAGTATGATGTCGCAACAGCAAGAGCTGTGGCACATTTAAGAGAACTATCGGAATATTGTCTGCCATTTGTTAAGGTCGGTGGTGTATTTGCTGCAATGAAAGGGCGTGACATGCAGGAAGAACTGGCTGAATCAAAAAGTGCGATTGCAAAGCTTGGCGGCAAGGTTGAAAAGGTTATTGATTATCAGTTGAATGATGGCAGTGAGCGCACTCTAGTGATTGTGCGTAAAGTGGCTGCTACTACACCGAAATATCCGCGTGCAAGCGGGAAAATCAAAAAAGAGAAACTATAATTTTTGTCGGCGAAATACGAATTTCGCCGGCTTTTTCTTTCGACTCAAAACGGCAGGTTTGGCATCTTTATTATGCTACACTATAAATGCTGACAGTATTTTATGATAGCAGGGAGGTTTAAAGATGTTGATGTTGAAAAAAGAAAAAACTGAGGTGATTAATAAGGTATTAATGCTGCCAATTGAAGAAATTTATCCCAATCCATTGCAGCCGCGCAAAGAGTTTGATGAAGCGGAGTTACTGGAATTGAGCCAGAGTATTGCAGCAAATGGATTGTTGCAGCCTATCACAGTGCGCAAACGAGAATTTGGATATGAATTAGTCAGTGGTGAACGCAGACTACGAGCATGTCGTCTGAATCAATGCGAAAAGATTCCGGCGATTATCGTTGAAATTTCAGATGACCGCAGCGGGCTGCTTGCATTGATTGAAAATATACAGCGTAAAGATCTGAACTTTCTGGAGGAGGCGATTGCCATCCGTATGCTGATGGTAGAATACGATATGACACAGGCTGAAGTTTCTAAAAAGCTTGGAAGAAGTCAGCCATGTATTGCAAATAAACTGCGCTTGTTGCAACTTCCAGATGCAGTACAGCAAATGGCACTAGAATTTGGATTGAACGAGCGACAGACCCGTGCATTGCTGCGCTTGAAAGAGCAGAATTTAATGGAAAAGGCGATTTCGGTAATTGCAAAAAAACATTTAAATGCAGAAGAAACGGATGCATATATAGAAACCCTGCTTCAACCAAAGAAGAAACAGGTGGTCAAATTCTGTTTTAAGGATATACGGATTTTTCATCGAACCATAGAAAAAGCTTTGAAAGTAATCAATCAGAGTGGAATTGAAGCAGTATCGGAGTATAAGGAAAATGAGGACGGAGTGGATTATTGGATTCATATTCCGACAAAAAAGAAAGCAGATTGATGGGAAGTTTCATAAAGTTATAAAATGTTTCACATGAAACATTTTTTTGCAAAACACGATGTCTTTCGGGAAAAGAAGTTGATTTTTTGCATAGATATGGTATAATAGAAATAAGCATATAAATGCAAAATGAATCGAAAGGAAAGGCATAAAATGGCTTTAGCGAAAAGGAACGCAAAGGTTGTTGCAGTAGCAAATCAAAAAGGCGGTGTGGCAAAAACAACGACAGCAGTGAACTTGGCTGCCAATTTGGGAAAAAGCGGTAAAAAAGTGCTGTTGATTGATGGTGATATGCAGGGCAGCTGCACCAGTGGTATTGGAATTGCATTGCCAAAGGAAGCGAAGTCTTTTTATCATTGCTTGATTGAGGACACAAATCTGGCCGATGTTATTGTAACATCGGAATATAAAAATTTATCGGTTATGCCTTCCAGCATCGAACTTGCCGGTGCTGAAATTGAGCTGATGGAAATAGAAGATCGTTATCAGTGTGCAAACAAAGTGATTGAGCCGTTGCGTGAGCAATATGATTATATCATTATTGATTGTCCACCTTCACTAAGTTTAGTGACGCTTAACTTACTGGTAGCGGCGGACAGCGTGTTGATTCCGATGCAGGCAGAATATTTTGCTCTGGAAGGACTCAAACAGTTG
Source organism: Oscillospiraceae bacterium (assembly GCA_020024615.1). GTDB lineage: Bacteria > Bacillota > Clostridia > Oscillospirales > Ruminococcaceae > JAHHTP01. Next base: position 10,320 of record JAHHTP010000022.1, on the reverse strand, counting down.
ATTGACACGGTAAAGATCGTTAAACTAAAATGGAATTCTAATTTGAATGTGGAAGGTCTGCTTTTAACGATGTTTGACGATCGTTTAAACTTAAATAAGCAGGTTGAAGAAGAATTACGCGCACATTTTGGCGAAAAGGTTTATAAAACCAAAATTTCCCGCAGCATCAAAGCGTCAGAGTCAAGCAGCTATGGTATGCCACTTTATTGTTATTCAAGATCTGCAAAAATCACATTGCAGTATTTGGCGTTTGCAAAAGAATTTCTCCATCATCAGAAAAAGACGACCAATGAGTGATAAAGGGATGAGTTAAATCATGAAGAAAAAGTCTATGGGAAGAGGTTTGGGTGCGCTGCTTGATGATATGAATCCATTGGCAGAACTGGATCGTATGCAGAGCGAAAATAGTTCTATCAATATGCTTCGGATTAGCGATATCGAACCGAATAAGGATCAGCCGCGTAAACGGTTTGACCAGGAAGCGCTATTGCGTCTTGCTGAATCCATTGGGCAGCATGGTGTTTTACAGCCGATTCTAGTTACGCCAATTGAAGGCGGAGGTTATCGTATTGTAGCCGGTGAGCGTCGCTGGAGGGCAGCTCGTATGGCAGGTCTTTCGGATATCCCAGCAATGGTAAAAAGTTTTCCGGAAGATGTTGTTTTACAGCTCGCTTTGATTGAAAACTTGCAGCGTGAGGATTTAAACCCGATTGAGGAAGCAGAAGGCTATCAGCGCCTGTGTGAAGATTTCCATTTAACACAGGAACAGGTAGCTAAGGCGGTCGGCAGATCCAGACCGGCAATTGCCAATTCGCTGCGTTTGCTGCGTTTAGAGGATGAAGTTATCCACATGATTGAGCATGGTGAGCTGTCTGCAGGCCATGCCAGAACATTGTTGAGTTTTCCATCAGAAGATCAGGTGAAGATTGCCGACATGGTTGTGGCAAAGGAACTTTCGGTGCGTGAACTGGAAGAACTGGCCTCCCGTTACCAGTTTAAGAAAGATGAAGCACAGTTGCTGGGACAACGAGTTTTGGAGCGGGATAGTTTTTACGACGATGTATTGTTACAGCTGCAAGAATTATTCGGCAGAAGTGTTTCGATTAAAGAAAAACAGGATAAAGGCAAAATCGAATTATCCTTTCAGAACAAGGCCGAACTCAAAGAATTGTTGGAACATCTGTCACCGCATCAGGTGATAGATTAAAAATATAAAAAGAGGTAAAAGAGATGTTAGATATTAAATTTTTAAGACAGAATCCGGATGCTGTCAAGCAGAATATCCGCAATAAATTCCAGGAAGACAAGCTACCACTGGTTGACGAGGTAATTGAACTGGATGAGCGTAGTCGTACTACGATTCAGGAGGCAAATGACCTGCGTGCAAATCGCAATAAAATTTCCAAAAGCATCGGTGGATTGATGGCACAGGGCAAACGCGATGAAGCAGAGGAAATGAAAAAATTAGTTGCAGAACAGGCTCAGCGTCTGGCAGAACTGGAAGCGCAGGAAAAAGAGCTGTCTGAGCGGATTAACAAAATTATGATGGTAATCCCGAATATCATTGACCCATCTGTTCCGATTGGTAAAGATGATAGTGAGAATGTTGAGATTGAGCGTTTCGGTGAGCCGGTTGTTCCGGATTTTGAAATTCCATATCATACCGATATCATGAATAAATTTAACGGTGTGGATTTTGAGAGTGCAGGTCGCGTTGCCGGCAACGGTTTCTATTATCTGATGGGTGATATTGCCCGTCTGCATTCTGCTGTTCTGTCCTATGCGCGTGATTTTATGATTGATCGTGGCTTTACTTACTGCATTCCGCCATATATGATTCGTTCCAATGTTGTTACCGGTGTTATGAGTTTTGCAGAAATGGAAGCCATGATGTATAAAATTGAAGGAGAAGACCTGTACTTAATCGGTACCTCTGAACACAGTATGATCGGTAAATTTATTGATCAGATTGTCGATGAGAAACAGCTTCCGATTGCTCTGACCTCCTATTCACCGTGTTTCCGTAAAGAAAAAGGCGCACATGGTATTGAAGAGCGCGGTGTTTATCGTATTCATCAGTTTGAAAAACAGGAAATGGTTGTTGTCTGCAAACCTGAAGAAAGTAAAGAGTGGTTCAATAAACTTTGGAAAAACACTGTTGACCTGTTCCGTTCGCTGGACATTCCGGTTCGCACCATTGAGTGCTGCTCCGGTGACTTGGCAGACTTGAAAGTTAAATCTGTTGATGTCGAGGCATGGAGCCCGCGTCAGAAAAAATACTTTGAGGTAGGCAGCTGCTCCAATCTGGGAGATGCACAAGCAAGACGCTTAAAAATTCGTGTAAACGGTGAGAGCGGTAAATATCTTGCACATACCTTAAATAATACAGTTGTTGCCCCACCGCGTATGCTGATTGCATTCCTTGAAAACAACCTCAATGCAGATGGTTCTGTTAACATTCCGAAAGTTTTACAGCCATATATGGGTGGTAAAACCATTATTAAGTAATAAAAGGGGTTTGCCGTATGTTTCATGTGAAACATACGGCAATTTCTGATGTTTTCGGGAAAGGAGTCGAATCCGATGTCTAAGGGCGTATATGAGGATACTTTTCAGTTATATTACAATGACTTTGATCAAAACGGAAATGTTAGATTGTCCAGTGTTCTGCATTTTCTTTCGGATGTTGCTGGAATGGCATATGAAAGTTTAGGATTTTCCAGAGATTGGATGATGGAGCGAAATCAGGTATTTTTGCTTTCACAGTTTCGACTTGATTTTATGCAAAATTTTCCTCAGAATCAAGTGATCCGGATTAAAACATGGGAAAACGGAAACAAAGGGGCTGTATTCACCAGATATTTCAGTATTACAAAACAGGATGGAACAGTGTTGATGCGCAGTTCAAGTACCTGGCTTTTGGCAGATCCAGTTTCTCATAAGATTCTGCGTCCAAAAGAACTTGTGGCAGATGTTTTCCCGGTTGTCCTTGGAGAGGAACTCCCCTTGCCGCAAAAATTTCATTTAGCTAAGGAACGATTGCAGTTTGCTGCTGAACGACAAATTCGTTACACCGACATGGATCAGAATCATCATGTGTATAATGCGAAATATGCCGATATGATTTATGATATCCTGCCGCAGCAGTATGCAGATCATTTACCGCAGCGTTTTGAAATTCAGTATAAAAAAGAAGCTGTATCTGGTGAAACATTGCAGATGGAATATCAGGAAATCGAAGATGGCATCGTGGTGGCAGGATTGTTTTCTGATGGAGAGATCAGCTTTGTTGCAAAGCTCATGACAAAGGAAGTAAAAACGCAGTAAATTGAACAGAAAAAACCGTAAAATAGTGTAAAAGTTTTGTGTAGTAAAAGTCTAAAAAAAGGTTGAAAAAAATCAAAGACATGATATAATGATTGTTAAGATGGATAATATTATCGTTTGAGAGGAGTATTGAACTATGCTGAACACTAATTTTCAAGATAAGTTTGTAAAAGAGGGTTTAACCTTCGATGACGTGTTGCTCATCCCGGCAGAGTCAAATGTATTGCCGGCAGATGTAAGCGTGAAATCCAGACTGGCAAAAGATATTTACCTGAACACCCCGATCATTACTGCTGCAATGGATACAGTTACAGAGTCTGCTATGGCTATTGCCATCGCTCGTGAAGGCGGTATCGGCGTTATTCATAAAAACATGAGCATTGCAAGACAGGCTGACGAGGTAGATAAAGTAAAGCGTTCTGAAAACGGTGTTATCGTTGACCCGTTCTATTTAAGTCCGGATCATTTGGTTGTAGATGCTGACGAATTGATGGGTAAATACAAAATTTCTGGTGTTCCGGTTGTAGACAACGGCAAACTGGTTGGTATCATCACCAATCGTGATCTGCGCTTTCTGAGTGATTTCAATGTTCCGATCAAAGAGGTTATGACCCATGAGAATCTGATCACTGCTCCGGTTAACACCACTCTGGAAGAAGCACAGGCAATTTTATGCAAACATAAGATTGAAAAACTTCCGTTGGTTGATGAGAAAGGCAATTTAAAAGGCCTTATCACCATTAAAGATATTGAAAAGAGTGTTCAATATCCAAACTCTGCAAGAGATGCACGCGGCAGGCTGCTGTGTGCGGCTGCAATCGGCGTAACTGCTGATGTGCTTGAGCGCGCAAAAGCATTGGTTGAAGCACAGGTTGATGTATTGGTTCTTGACTCTGCTCATGGTCATAGCCAAGGTATTATGGATTGCATCCGCAAAGTAAAAGCTGCATTCCCGGATGTTGCTCTGATTGCAGGTAATGTTGCAACTGCAGAAGCTACCGAGGCTTTAATCAAAGCTGGTGTGGATGCTGTTAAAGTTGGTATTGGCCCAGGATCTATCTGCACCACTCGTGTTGTTGCAGGTATCGGTGTTCCGCAGATTACTGCAATTTATGATGCTGCATGCATGGCTGCAAAATACAATATTCCGGTCATCGCAGATGGTGGTATCAAATACTCTGGTGATGTTGTAAAAGCACTGGCAGCAGGTGGCAGCACAGTTATGCTTGGTTCTCTGCTTGCAGGCTGCTTAGAGTCTCCGGGTGAAACCGAAATCTATCAGGGCAGACAGTTTAAGGTATATCGTGGCATGGGCAGCTTAGGTGCAATGGCAAACGGCAGTAAAGACCGTTATTTCCAGACCAACAACAAGAAATTGGTTCCGGAAGGCGTTGAAGGTCGTGTACCGTTCAAAGGCAAACTGGCAGATACCATTTATCAGTTAATGGGCGGTTTGCGTTCTGGTATGGGTTATGTTGGCTGCGGCACCATTGCAGAAATGCACGAAAAAGCACAGTTTGTTAGAATCACTGGTGCAGGCTTAAAAGAGAGTCATCCGCATGATATTTATATCACCAAGGAAGCTCCGAACTATTCTGCGCAGATGTAATGTTAAGTTAAATCAGGGGGCGAGCCGTGAAAATGGCTCGCCCTTTTCTTGACTTCATAAAGGGTTTGTGCTACACTATATTCAGATTGATAAAACAGGAGGATATTTATGAACTTTACAATATATGCAGTGATCGCCTCATTGATAACGCTGTTTTTTTTAATCAGTTTTATCAAACAGCGCAGAGCATTTCAACTTGCTTTTGCTATTTGGGTTCCATCTACTATGTTGCAATATGTCAGCACAAATCGAACCTTTTTTAATATTTTAAGCATCGCAGAGATTATAATGTTTGTTATTACAATAGCTCTGTTAATCAAAGACCAGCATGATCGTAAAAAAGCTGCTGCACGGACAGCAGAGGAGGAAGAAATATGAAGATTGTGGTTTTGGATGCACATGCTGTACTATCCGAAGACATGAATTTAGATAGGCTGAAAGAATTCGGTGAACTCGAAATTTATGATCGCACACCGCCGGAATTGACTGCACAGCGTATTGGTGATGCTGAAATGATTATTATCAATAAAACTGTGATTGACCGTAATGTGATGGATGCTTGTCCGAACTTGAAATATATTGGTTTGTTTGCAACCGGCTATAATGTGGTCGACATAGCGTCAGCAAAAGAGAAAAATATTGTTGTCTGTAATGCACCAGCATATTCCACTGCTGGTGTGGCACAGTTAGTAATTGCTTTTATGCTGCATTTTTATAGCATGGCAGACGCACATAGCAGTCGTGTTCATGCAGGAGAATGGCAGCAGTCGGCAGATTTTTGTTTTTACAACAGACAGATTGGTGAACTGAGTGGTAAAACACTGGGATTGATTGGATTTGGCAATATTGCAAGACAGGTTGCGCGGATTGCACTGGCTTTTGATATGGAGGTTATTGTGTATAATCGTACGGTATATCCAGAATCAGAAAGTGAGCATCTGCATTTTGTAACGCTGGAAGAATTGTATCATAACAGTGACATTATCTCGATTCACTGTCCGCTGTTTGTGGAAACAAAAGGTATGATCAATCGGGCTGCTATTGCGCAGATGAAACCCAACGCCATTTTAATCAATACTGCAAGAGGACCGATTGTAAATGAACAGGATTTGGCGGATGCACTCAATGCGGGTCGAATTCAGGGAGCCGCAGTGGATGTTGTTTCGTCTGAACCAATTCTGGCAGATAATCCGTTGTTGAGCGCAAGGAATTGTGTGATTACGCCGCACATTGGATGGGCAGGCAGAGAGTCCAGAGAAAGACTGCTTAATATTGTTTATGATAATATTAAAAATTATCTGGAAGGTCATATCATCAACTGCGTATCAAAATAAGGTAATGCGAATATCCCACTTGATTCATTTTGAGTGGGATTTTTTGTTAGCAATCAAAGTCATAATAGACCAATTTTATAGCATGATATATAGTATGGCAAGCAGGATTTTGGGATTTGCTTTATCATAATAAAGAAAGATTAAAACAATCAGCAGAATTAAGCGATCTCGATCAATACCAAATGTGTTTAAGAGACTCTGAAAGCTGTTTTGATGTGCTTGTGGAAGGTCGGCGATAGATGTTGCTTTAGAAACATCTGAGTGGTTTTCAAGGTCAGGTGGAGGGTCTAATTGGTTACCATAAAGCTGCTGCATTCGCTCCAGAGCCTGCGTGCGTAAATTCGAGGTCATGGAAATACCCCTTTCAAAAATTTCTGGATAGTATCCAGAATATTATTTTTCGGAATTACTCCGGATTCTTCTAAATAAGGAAGAAAGGTCAGCAGTTTGAGCAGCAGTATGGCGGTGTCAACTTTTGGGCGCCGTTCTTCGGACAGAATCGGCTGCATAGCGCGTAAAAAGGTAATATACTTGTCATCATTTCCTCCCTGCAATTTTTGCATTAGTGGCAGAATGGAGGATAGTGGATCATTACTTGTAGACTGCTCTGATGTATTGAGATTGGGTATATCGGATGCAGGTGGATTATTTTCAGCCGATTGTTCCGGAGGAGAAATTCCCAGGGAAGCGGCAAGCGAGGAAATCTGTTTCATCTGTTCCGGATCAGACATAATCTGACCTACCATGCTCATAATATCATCCATACACTGCCGCCTCCATTTCCATTATCGCTTAAACTGATTCTTTAATTCAGCTGCTTCCTTGCTGTTAAGCAGTTGCTGTGTGGCTTTTGGATCGGATAAAATCTGTTTGAGTGCCATTGCCTGCTGCTCTGGAAGTAAAGCAGTAACGGCGTTGACATCACCAGTTTGCATGGCTGCTTGTAATTTTTGCGGATCAGTATTCATCTGTTTAGCAAGTGCTTGCATCAGCTGATTTAAGTTTGTCATGATGTTTCCTCCATAAAATCGGTATAAATTTTGAAAAACCGGATACTCTATTATATGCGGCAAAGAAAATTTGTTGCATTCGGTAATAGGAAATTATGATTGGAAAACAGAAGTTTTGAGGAAATCTCAAGTTCAAAATGGTGTTCTATAGTGCTGTTTTTATAAAAAACAATAAGAAGAAATAAAATGCTTGTATCATCATCCAAAAGAGAGAAAAATAAAAAAAAGATGTTGACAAAGAGCACTTTATCGTGTATAATAGGTAATGTTCTCGGGAGAAAACCGAAAACAAAAAATATAGAATATGGCGGTATAGCTCAGTTGGCTAGAGCAACCGGTTCATACCCGGTTTGTCATTGGTTCAAATCCGATTACCGCTACCAGTAATGGCCCGTTGGTCAAGCGGTCAAGACACGGCCCTTTCACGGCTGAAACATGGGTTCGATTCCCGTACGGGTCACCAACAGAAACAGAGTGTTCAAAACGAGCACTCTGCTTCAAACAAAAAAGAATATGGCCGGTTGGTCAAGCGGCTAAGACGTGGCCCTCTCACGGCTAAAACACGAGTTCGATTCTCGTACCGGTCACCATATTTAAGCATTCTGCAAAGGATGCTTTTTTATTTTGCCTTTTAAGTGTATTTCATATTTGGAGTACACTTTTTTCTGTTTGCAGTGATCGCAAGTAAAAAGTCCACTACAACAATGTTAAAAGGCAGAAAAAAGCCCTTACGGAAAACCATAAGGACTTGAATAGATAATCTGAAATTATTGGTCATCGAGTTTGAGAACTGACATAAAAGCTTCCTGTGGGACTTCAATGCTGCCAAGCTGGCGCATTCTCTTTTTACCCTCTTTCTGCTTCTCAAGCAGCTTTTTCTTACGGGTAATGTCACCGCCATAACATTTTGCAAGGACATCTTTACGCATTGCTTTGACGGTTTCTCTTGCAATAATCTTTCCACCAATGCATGCCTGAATCGGAACTTCAAACAGCTGGCGTGGAATGTTGTCTTTCAAACGCTCGGCGATTTTTCTGCCACGCGAATAGGCACTGTCTGCATGTACGATAAAGCTGAGCGCATCGACAATATCGCCGTTCAACATAATATCCAGCTTGACCAGTTTGGATGGACGATAGCCAGATAATTCATAGTCAAATGAAGCATAACCGCGAGTACGGGACTTGAGTGCGTCAAAGAAGTCATAGACAACTTCATTGAGCGGTAGTTCGTAATGCATTTCAACACGGGTATCTTCAATATAGGTCATGTTTTTAAACTCACCACGGCGTTCCTGACACAGTTCCATGATGTTGCCGACATATTCCGTCGGAGCCAGAATATTTGCTTTGATGAACGGTTCTTCTGCTTGTTCAATTTCAGAAATATCCGGGTAGTTGGTTGGGTTATCAATGAATACGGTGGAACCGTCAGTTTTATGAATTTCATAGATTACCGATGGTGCAGTGGTGATTAAATCCAGATTGAACTCACGTTCCAGACGTTCCTGCATAATTTCCATATGCAGCAGTCCTAAGAACCCGCAACGGAAGCCAAAGCCCAAAGCGATGGAGGTTTCCGGTTCAAAGGAGAGGGAAGCGTCGTTCAACTGTAATTTTTCCAGTGCGTCACGCAGATCGCCGTATTTAGAACCATCTGCCGGATAGATGCCGCAGAATACCATTGGGTTTACCTTACGATAGCCCGGGAGAGGTTCTTTAGCTGGAGTTTCTGCTAAAGTTACTGTATCACCGACCTGTGTATCGCCGATGGATTTGATGCTTGCAGCGATGTATCCTACTTCACCTGCACGCAGCGCATCAGTCGGAACCAGTGATTTCGCTCCCATATAACCAAGTTCCACAACATCGAATTCTGCACCTGTTGCCATCATACGGATACGGTCTTTTACTTTTACAGTACCTTCCTTAACACGAATGTATACAATAACGCCCTTGTACGCATCATAATAGGAGTCGAAAATGAGAGCCTGTAACGGTGCATTTTCATCACCAGATGGGGGAGGAACCTGTTCTACGATAGCTTCCAATACAGCTTCGATATTTAAATTCTGTTTTGCAGAAATCTGCGGTGCATCAAGTGCTGGAATACCAATTACATCCTCGATTTCATGACATACGCGCATCGGTTCTGCACTCGGCAGGTCGATTTTATTTATGACTGGAACAACTTCCAGGTCATGGTCAACTGCAAGATAAGTGTTAGCAAGTGTCTGTGCTTCAATACCCTGAGAGGCATCTACAACTAAGATAGCGCCCTCACATGCTGCCAGCGAACGCGAAACCTCATAATTGAAGTCAACATGTCCAGGCGTGTCAATCAGGTTTAGTTCATAGGTATTGCCGTTTTGTGCGGCATAGGTTACTTTAACTGCACGAGCCTTAATGGTGATACCGCGTTCACGCTCGATGTCCATATTATCGAGCAACTGATCTTCCATTTCGCGTTTTTGAACCGCACTGGTATGCTCTAAAATACGGTCGGCCAAGGTACTTTTTCCATGGTCAATGTGTGCAATAATCGAAAAATTGCGAATCAAGTCTTTCTGATAGGCCATGATGATTCCTTCCTTTACAAAATATATCAAGGTATATTATATCATAACATCTGCAAAATAACAATAACCTTGCATTTATTTTTGATTTTTCTTATTGTTGTATGTTGTGACCAAAAAACAAAATATTAAAATATTAAAAGAGTTCAAGAAACCAAATTTTAAAAAGTGTGTTGACAAAAATCTTGGATTATGATATAATAAGCAAGTGCTCAGGAAAGGACATGAATCACTAGCTCAGCTGGCAGAGCATCTGACTTTTAATCAGAGGGTCCGGAGTTCGAGTCTCCGGTGGTTCACTTATTTGAATGATATCTGATGTATATTTCATGTACATCGGCGCACAATATGGCATATAGGTTGTATGACTTCACTGAGGTCGTACAGAACCACGAATCACTAGCTCAGTTGGCAGAGCATCTGACTTTTAATCAGAGGGTCCGGAGTTCGAGTCTCCGGTGGTT